>NZ_VOSM01000001.1:300000-600000 GCF_007997015.1 Lujinxingia vulgaris | reverse complement strand
GCTTTTGCAGCCGGTGGGCCTTGAGCGCGCGCCGCCCCTCATCGGAGCGGCTGGTGGCCGCCAGGAAGTTGCGCCAGCCGTGGCGCCCGCCCAGGCGAATGCCCTGCGACTCCACAAACCCCCGGTAGACCGCGCGCGCCTTCTCATAAAGTTCGCGGTCTTCCTCGTTCATCGCCACTTCGAGAGTGCGCACCTCATAATCAGCCAGCACCTCCCCGGCCAGCTCCTTGATGGAGCGACGGTAGACCTGGGGGCCGACAAGATCATCAAGATCGCGCTCTTTTCCGTCGCTTCGCTCCGGTGTGGCCGTCAGCCCCAGCCGAAAGGGCGCAATACTCTGCAACGCCGCCTGCCGGTACACCTCCCCGGGCAGATGATGCGCCTCATCGAAGATCATCAACCCGAAACGATCGCCGAGCCTCGCCATGTGAATCGCCGCCGAGTCGTAGGTCGACACCGTGATGCGCTCCACCTGGTGGTACCCACCACCCAGCATGCCGATGGGCTGACCAAAAGCCGCCTCCAGGTTACCCACCCACTGGGTCATCAGATCGATGGTGGGCACCACCACAAGCGTGGTGCGCCCGGTGATCTCGATGGCCATCGACGCCACATAGCTTTTGCCCGCGCCGGTCGGAAGCACCACAACCCCGCGCCTTCCCCCCTGGCTCCAGGCCTCAAGCGCCTCGCTCTGGTGCTCGTAGGGCTTAAAGCGCCGCCCGCCCATCTTCAGGCCATGCTTCGCGTAGACGCGGGCCTCATCGCGCAACGTCAACCCGGAGCGCAAAAGCGCGGCCAGCACCTGACGGTAACGCCAGGCCGGCGCGCGCCAGGCGTCCACCCGCGCGTCATACACCCACCCGGGGCCAACCGCGCCCGCCTCGCCGCGCAGCACGAGCGTGCCTTCTTCAAACGACAACGCCGCATCGACCTGCGCCCCACTCTGTTCTTCTGAGTCTTCTGAGATACTGGACATCGCTTGAATTCTGCGGCCCGCTTAGATTGACCTGCTCCGGGGCCGTTGATAGCCTGAGCAGGCTTAAGGATGATGCCAACCATAGGTCTATGCCCCAGGGGAGTCCACCTCCGTGGTCGTCTTCGATGCAACATACAGCTTAGAGCCAGGACACCTCTTTGAGGGCAAGTACCGCATCCTGCGCGAGCTCGGCCGCGGCGGCTTCGGCATGGTCTATCTGGCCTTCCAGGTGGCGATGGACCGCCACGTCGCCCTTAAAGTCCTCAAGCCCGGGGTGGGCTCGGAAGCCCCCAGCGCGCGCGAGCGCTTTTTGCGCGAAGTCAAAATCATCAGCAAACTTCGCCACCCCAACACCGTCACCATCCACGACTATGGCGAGACCTTTGAGGGCGTCGTCTACATGGTGCTGGAGTTTGTCGAAGGGCAAACTCTCAAAGACATCCTCAAAGCCGAGGGCGCCCAGACGCCGATGCGCGCGCTGGCGCTCACCCGCCAGATCACCCGCTCGCTGGCCGAGGCCCACCGCCACGGCGTGGTGCACCGCGATCTCAAGCCCGCCAACATCATGGTCACCGACCTCGACACCGAGCCCGACTTTGTCAAAGTGCTCGACTTCGGAGTCGCTCGCCTTCTGGGCAAGCAGAACGACGACCTCACCTCGGTCGGGGTGCCCGAGGGCGAGCGTGCGCTGATCGGCACGCCCCGCTACATGAGCCCGGAGCAGGTCCGCGGCGAAACCCTCACCGGTGCCAGCGACCTCTACGGTATGGGCTTGATCCTCTACGAGATGCTCGTCGGCGAGCCGGCGGTGCAGGGTGATACGACGATGGGGCTAATCAGCCAGCAGCTCACGCCCGAGCCGCTGCGCCTGCCCAGCCTGATGGCGCTGCACCCGCTGCTCCAGGATCTCATCCGCACCGCCACGCAGAAGAACATCGCGCGGCGCTTCCGCTCCGCCGAGGAGTTCTGCGAGTCGATCGACCACGCCATGATGGCCCTCTCCCAGGAGCAGGGCTACTCGCCAGCCACCGGCGGCTATTTTGCGGTCAGCGGCAACTTCAGCGCGGTGCCCCGCACCGATCCCAGCGGCGTTCACCCTCACACCCCGCGCCACACCCACCAGCACACCCCGCAGCCCCGCGCCCAACCCGCGCACGCGCCACCGCCGGGATTCGGCGCCGCTGTGGGCGTCCACGCCGGCACGCAGTCCGGCAGCGCGCAGTCAGGCACGGACGCAGGCTGGCTCCAGGGCAACCTCACCGAACGCGACTTCGACACCAGCCCGGCCGACTCCGGCTTGAGCCCGGCCGAAGCGGCGCCTTTTGTGGGCAACCAGGTTGACTACGATCTCTCAGAAGAAAACCTCCTGGGCATCCCCAGCTCCGAGCTTCCGCTGCCCCCCGACGCGTATAACGACAGCAGCCCCTTCGCTCCGGCCAGCCCCCGGGAGCCGGCCCAACCGAACGCAGCGACAGGCTCCGGCGCGCACGCCGCCGCCATCTCTGCAACCCCAAAACCGCCCCCCCGTGCGGGCAGCGATGATAATTTGATTTCCTTTGCCTTCACCGTCGTAAAGCTCATCTTCCTGAGCATCCTGGCCGTCTTCTTCTGCTACATCACCTTCATCACCACCGGCGCGCTCCTGGGTGACTTCGCCCACGGCACCGTCAAGCTGGGGGTGGCCAGCACGCTCGCGCTCTCCATCCCGCTCTTCACCGCCCTGGGTGAAAACAGCCAGAAAGAGCGCTTCCACGTCGTCAAACGCCCCACCGATCGCCTGGCCCGCATCTTCATCGGCACCACGATCTTTGCGGCGGCGGCCTGCATCATCATGTCCTTTGCGATGGCCGGACGCGTCACCGACTTTTTGCGCAACGACCCCAACTGGTTCTTCCGCGAAAACGTCGACGTCAACTTCGAGCCCACCCCGGTCACCGAGGCCAACCGCACCCTCTCCTTCACCATGGCCGACGGCATCGAGGTCGCCATGACGAAGATCGGCCTCTACGACGGTCAACCCACCGCGGTGCAGGGCGGCGAGGGCGGTGCCATCGTTGCCCCTCCCCCCGCCCCGACGCGCCCGCGCGCCACGCCGGAACCAGCAGCGCCTGCGCCCCAGCCGGAGCGCCGCGCCGCCCCGGCCCCCACGCGCCCCTCCATGCCCGCGCCCACACGACCGGGCAACACCCGCAACACCGAGAAGGATGACACCCAGAAGGGTGACTACGTCCGCTGGTAATTCCCCCCGCCCTGGCTGAGGACGCCCATGGCTTCTGCCGCGAACCGCCGCTCCCCCCGCATACTCGCCAGCCTCGATGTCATCGTGCAGACCGTCGACGGCGACGTGCCCTTCCAGACCCAGGACGCCTCCTACGAAGGCGTCTTCATCGTCTCCAGAGAGCCGCTCCCGCTGCGCAAGCTGATTCGCTTTCGCACGCGCCTTCCCACCACCGGCGAAGAGCTGCAGATGCTGGGGCTGGTCGCTCACACCGTCAGCGCCGGCGACGCTTACGAGAGCGGCAAAACCCCGGGCATGGGCATCCAACTCTTCAGCCTGGGCAAGGACACCGCCCAGCGTTGGCGCGACTTCATCGACGAGGCCTACGAGGCCAACCCCGAGGCCCGCGCCCAGGTCGAGCGCTCGCGCCGCCCGGCGGTGCGCGTGCGCATCCCCACGCCCTCGGTCCTGCAGAAGTTCCGCGAGGTGGACCTGGCCCGCGGCCAGCTCTTCTTGCGCACCCCCGATCTTCATCCGGCGGGCACCCGCGTCGACTGCCTGGTCTCCCACCCCACCAGCGGCCAGACGCTGACCATCGACGCCCGCGTCGATGAAGTCGTCGACGGCTCGATCCGCGAGCGCGGCCTGCGCCTCTCGCTGACCCTGCCGCACGACACCACCGATCTCGACCGCTTCTTCGCCGGCCAGAACACCTCCAACTGAACCATCTCCCCAAGCCTCCCAGAGCGCCCATGACCGCCGATAAGCCCCGCGACTTCCCCGCCCTCCCCGCCACCATCGAGCGCATCCACATCATCGGCATCTGCGGCACGGCCATGGGGAGTCTGGCGGCCATGCTCAAAGAGCGCGGCTTTGAAGTTCGCGGCTCCGACGCGATGGCCTACCCGCCCATGAGCACCTGGCTCGAAGAGCGCGGCATCGACATCATGCGCGGCTACGACAAGGCCAACCTCGACTGGAACCCCGACATCGTCATCGTCGGCAACGTCAGCCGCGCAACCTACGCCGACGCCGTGGCCACCCGCGAGCGCAACATCCCCTACCTGAGCTTGCCTGAGGCGCTGCGCCACTTCTTCTTCGAAGACCGCCGCCCCCTCGTCCTCACCGGCACCCATGGCAAAACCACCACCACCGGCATGCTCGCCTGGATCCTCACCGACCAGGGCCGCGATCCGGGCTTTATGGTCGGTGGCATCACCGGCAATTTTGGCTCGAACTACCGCCTGGGCAAAGGCGATTGCTTCGTGATCGAGGGCGACGAGTACGACACCGCCTACTTCGACAAAGTGCCCAAGTTCTGGCACTACGCCCCCTTCCGCGCCACGATCAACAACCTGGAATTTGACCACGCCGACATCTACGAGAGCGTCGAAGATATCGAGCATGTGTTTCGACGTTTCTGCGACCTGATCCCCACAAAAGGCTCCCTCTGGGTCAACGGCGACGATGCACGCGCGATGGCCGTCTCCGAACATCGCCAGGATATCCGAAAGACATTTGGCCTGGGCGAAGCCAACACGCTTCGCGCCACCGATCTTCGTTTTGAGAAGGGCCGCACCCGCGCCACGGTCTCGCTTGACGACCAGATGCTCGGCGAATTGGATCTCGCGACGTTGGGCGACTTCAACGTGCGCAACGCACTCGGCGCCACGGCCATCGCCATGGACGAAGGCTTAAGTTTTGAGCAAGTCGCCGACGCGATGCGGCGATTTAAGTCGGTGCGCCGCCGCCAGGAGCACATCGCGCATGTGGCCGGCATCGACATCTACGACGACTTCGCCCACCACCCCACCGCCGTCGGCGCCACCCTGAAGGCGATGCGCAGCCAGTTCCCCGACCGCCGCCTCTGGGCGATCTTCGAGGCCAAGAGCAACACCTCCCGTCGCCGCGTCTTCCAGGACGATTACCCCCCGGCCTTTGCCCTGGCCGACCGCGTGATCCTCTCGCGCCCCTGGAAAAAAGACGACGACCTGCCCGAAGAGATGCGCGTCGACATCTCGGACATCGCCGAGTCCATCCGCCAGCTGGGCCCCACCACCGAGTTGATTGAAGAGGTCGACGACATCGTGCGCCACGTCGCCGGCCAGGCCGAGCCCGGCGACCTCATCGTGGGCCTCTCCGGCGCAGCATTTGGCGGGCTTCACCACAAGCTCGCCAGTGCGCTCCGCGAGCGCTTTGAGCCTTAAACCCGCGCTCCCCTCTTAAAAAAGTCGTCAAAAACTTCGGCATGTACGCAAACACCGCCGCTCCCGCTCGATAACAGTCGCACACCCTCCATCACGGAGGGCCTGACTGAACTTCGACCGGGAGAGAGCCCATGCACCTCTTTGCGATGATAGCCCTTCTGAGCGCGGCGACCATCGAGCCGCACTGCCCCTCGACCTACACCTGGCCTGAGCCCGCAGCCTCACCACGTCTTGCGCAGCTCTTGCCCACGCTCACCCTGAGCGTGACCACGGCCTTTGAGGCCCGGCAACGCCTCGATGAGCAGGCCCGCGAGGCGATGGCCTCCCCGGGCCTCCTGGATGGCGCCAGCGCCCTGAACCAGGCCAATGAGCGCCGCCCCACCGCCTGGCTCTTAAGCGCCACCTGGCGCGGCCTCGGGCGTCACCCTGAGCTCGCCAACCAACCCACCTCCGACACTGCTGAAATCCTCCCGCAGCTCAACGCCTGCCTGCTCCTCCTGGAGCTCAACCGCCCCTCGGCCTACGCCCTGCTGGAGCCGGAGGCCGCCATCGACCGCTGGCTGGAAGTCCAGGCGCTGCGCGCCTTCATCACCGGCCACTCCCCACGCGGAGGTGCCCGATGACGCGCTCCACACTCCTTCTCTTCATCGCCATCACCACCCTCGTCATGACGCTGAGCACACCGGCCGCCCTCGCGCTGACCGGCGCTCAGATCGAAGAAGCCGCCGGCGCCTTCGACCACGAACCCACCGTCGCCGCCACCCACCGGGCCGCCCTGCAACACCTGGAGATGGGCGCCCCCGACCTCGACCACTGGACGCGCCGCGCCCGTCTCTCCGCCCTGCTCCCCCAGGTCCAGGGCCAGGTGGCCTGGCTCGATCAGCACGATCTGCAGAACCGCTTTCGCGAAAACATCGAGGCCGATGAGAGCGGCACCTACCAGCGCGACTACGCCCAGCACTACCTCTACGACGACACCCGTTCGCGCACCCTCTACTCGCTGCGCCTCTCGCTGGATTTAAGCCAGCTCGTCTACACACCCCAGGAGATGGTGATCCAGCGCGAGGTGCGCGCCCGCTGGAAACACCGCGACGACCTTTTGCGTACCGTCACCGAGACCTACTTCGCTCGCCGGCGCCATCAACTCCACGACATGCTGCTCGTGCCCGACTCCGACGAAGAGGCGCTGGCCCGCCACCTGGAGATCCAGGCGTTGACCGCGCGCCTCGACGCGCTGACCGGCGGCTGGTTCTCCAAGCAACTCCAACTCGCACAGGGAGGCAAGCGATGAAGAGCGCATGGATTCACGTGGATCGCCAACTTTCCCTCTTCGCCTCAGCCTCACGGGTGTGCATTGCGCTCCTCGCCATACTGTTCTCCGGCGCCGGCTGCGGACCCGCCACCGAGGCCGAATGCCGCACCTCCACCGACTGCCTTCCGGCACAATTCTGCCGCCTCTCGCGCTGCGTCTACATCATCGGCGACGACTCTGAGCAGAACGCCGACCACGTAGCCGACGCCGGCGCCGACTCCGATCACGACGCCACCGACCTCCCCGCCAACTCGCCACCCGGGAGCTCCGACACAGGCTCGGACACCGACGGCGACAACCCCGACGTCCCCGCCACTCCCCACCCCTGCCCCGACGCTCGCCAGGCCGCAGCCGGACTGCTCCTCATCAACGAGATCCTGCCCAACGTCCCCACCGGCCCCGAAGGTGACGCCAACGCCGACGGCACCCGCAGCGCCCACGACGATGAGTTCGTCGAGCTCGTCAACATCAGCCCACACACCCTCGATCTCCAGGGCGTAAGCGTCGCCAACGACACCCGCATCCGATTTACCTTCCCCCCACACTGCCTGGCCCCGGGCCATGGCGCGGTGATCTTTGCCGGAAGCTCCATCGGCGCCCCTCCCCCCGCCGGTGAGGGTTTTGAGGCCTGGCTTGCCGACTCCCGCTTTCAATTCGCCAACGACGGCGGCCGCGTCGCCCTCTTCAACGCGCAGGGCCAGCTCATCGACGAGGCCCTCTACACCAACGCCCCGCCCCGCTCGCTCAACCGCAGCCCGGAGCTCAGCGACGCGGGCTTCGCGCATCACACCGCGCTCTCTGAAAACGCGATCTTCAGCCCGGGAACCTGCGCCGACGGCCGCCCTCTGACCTCCGGTTGCACGGCAACAACCGACCTCCCCGACGACGAAAACGACGAAAACGACGAAGGCGACGGATCTTCAACAGATCCGTCGCCTCCAGATGACTCCCAACCCGACCCGAACGCTCCCGATGCAGAAGCCTCCGAGCCGGGCTGACTCAACGCTTAGAAACCATAACCGACGTTGAGGCCCACCAGGTGCGAGTTCAGCTGGTAATCACCATCCACACTCCCGTTACGAATCTCGCGGGTGGGCAAGTAGATGTACTGGTAGGCCACGTCGGCGCGGAAACCCGCAACCTCATAGCCCAGCCCCAGCGCCCCCACCGTGCGATTGTTGTCGGGAAGCGAAGGGCCCACCGTCGCATCGGGCACCGGCGTCATATCGTAGGCAAAACCGACGCGCGCTTTGAGCGCGTCGGTGATCGCAAACTGCGCCCCCAGGCGCACCGCCAGCGCATCATTCCAGTTCGCCTCCACCACCGTCGGCGGCTCACTCTCACCGGGCTCACCCTCCGGGCTCTGCTCATCGAAGTTGATCTCGATGCGATCGTAGGTCGACCAGGTCATGTAGTTCAGATCCAGCCCCACCCACAGCGCCTCGGTGGCCTGATAGCCCAGGCCCAGGTTCAGGGTGTGCGGCACCGTCAGCTCGGTGGTGATGCCCTGATCCACAAAGCGCTGCTCAAAGGGCGTGCCCTCGACCTCTTCGCCGAAGTGCGCGCGCCCCTCGTAGTTCAGGTTCACCGCGCTGCGGTAATTCAAGCCCATCGACCACTGGGAATTGAGCTTATAAAACGCCGCCGCCGTCGCTCCCACACCAAAGCCCTGGCCGCCGAGCAGAACCGGCACCTCCAGATCGTCGCGCAGAATCACGGTGCGCTCCTGCGTGATAGTCGAGTACATCGCCTGCACCCCCACCGCCAGACCCAGGTCAATGCCCGGCACCTTGTAGGCGAAGTTGGGGTTAACATTGATCGTCTGCAGCTGCTGGGCGCGGAAGTTCTCTCGCCCCACCCAATGATCCGGCCAGCGGATCGCCAGCCCCCAGGGAAGCGTCACCCCCAGGCCCACCGCGTACTGCTCCCCGAAGGGAAGCGTCAGGTTGACGTTGGGCGGCGGAAAGAGCGCCGGCTCGGTCTGCTCCTCAATGCCCTGCCCCTCATAACTCACCGAGGGCTTGATCAACGTGGGGCCCACATAGGCGCTGAACCCCTCGCTGAACACCATCGCCGCCGGGTTATAAAAGTTGGCGTTGGGCTCATCGGGGTTGGCCGTGGCCACCCCGCCCATGCCCGTGGCCGTACCGCTCTGGGCGGTGTTGGCAAAGCCGGCGGCCTGCGCCTCCGGCACACTCCAGAGCCCGCCGGCGCACATCACAAGCGCCGCCCCGAGCCCCATCCATGCATGCTCTCTATGCTGCATCTTCATCGTCGATTCTCCTGCGAAGCATCAAACTTCGACATCATCTCAATGTGGGTCTCAGGATCATTGCGCCAGACAGGCCGAGGCACTCAGCGAGGCCGGAAGTTCCGCCACACCGCTCATGCCACTGGCAAGCCAGGCCCCCATCTGCTCGCGCGCGCACTGACCGGCCTCAAAACCTTCGCTGGCCGGATTGAGCGTCGAGAGGAAGGAGTGAGGCGCGTCCTCAAAGGTCGTGTCGTCCAGGCTCACGCCCAACGCCCGCGCCAGCGCCTCGGTCGAGCGATTGACCACCGTGCGGTCACCCGAGGCCATCTGCAGCATCATCTGGCTGGCCGGAAGCAGCTCCACGCAACGATCCACGTCAGAGCTCACCGCCTCACAGGACCACCCTTCAGGGCATTCGCTGGACTCTTCGCAGAGATCGCCGGTCACCGGCCCGAAGGTATCGCTGCCCGCATCGTACATAAGGTTCTGACGCGGACGATCGGTGGTGAAAGGCGCAAACGCGAAGGGATCGATCACATCGGCCGTCCACTGCACCAGCGCCATCGTGCGGATAAACGCAAAGGTACCGGGCACCGCGCCCAGGTCGGCCAGCGCATCGAGAATCGGCCCACCGATCGTCGAGGGACCGGCCTCATCGCCCTCCAGAATCCAGGTCAGACGACCACCCGACGCGCTGATCACGGCGGTGTCCACCGAGGGCTCCAGCGTCACAAAGGGCACGCCCACAATCCCGCCCAGGCTCTGCCCCACAAATCCGATCGTACCGCTAAACAGCTCCTCGCCACTGTAAGGCGTATCGGCAAAGAGCGGCGTCAGACCGCTGCTCGCCCCATCGCCCACGATGATCCGCGAGAGCACGAAGAGGTCGATGGAGGCCTGCATGAAGTTGACCTTGCTCGCGATCAGATTGCTGGTGAGGAACCCGGCACCCGAGGTGGGGATCGCCTCTGCCGGATGCAGCGATGTGGCTGCCGTGGAGCGGCCGCCATGCAGCGGAAGATCGATCGCCACCGTCGCCTTGCAGCTCGGGAAGGCCGCAACCTCATTGGCCGTCATCAACGCCCCGCCCCAACGGTTTCCGCCCAGACCATGCTGGGAGATCACCACATCAAAGGGCGCCACACAGTCGCCGCCATCCTGCTGAGCGCGAGGCAACATCGCCGTTACCCCAACCCGCGTCGAGCCATCCTGCGGATCGGCCACATCACCCAGCGGGCTTGCCACCAACACCGAGTCGTACTCACCACCGCTGTAGATCGCCTCCAGATTCGACACGTCCACCATCGTTCCCGCCGAGGTGGGGTGCGCAAAGGTGTCCGCTGCCAGCTCTTCGAAATAGGGATCGTTGTTGCAGTTGGGCTCGCTGTCGCAGAAGCGCTCAGCCACCACCTCAGCGCGTGCGTCGAGCGCGGCCATCGCCTTTGCGCGGGTCTGCTGCAGAAGCAGCGCCGGATCTTCGGGAGTAAATGCCCAGGCCGTCGCGATCTCGTCGCGCTCATAACCTCCACCCGGCAACACAACCGCCAGCGTAAAGAGGCGACTGTACGCGTTGCGAGCTTCTTCCAGGGCGGCCGCCGTCGCATCATCGAGCAGATACACCTGGCTTTCCCCTTCCTCGTTCACAAGCGGGAAGGTGCTGCGCAGAAGCGCAAACACCGCCGTAGGCTGCACCGGCCGCCCGTTCGTTCCCAGCAGCGAGGTCGTCACAATCCCGGCGTGCTGAAGCCCCTCGCGGAAAGGCACCGTCGGCTCCACCACCATATGGCCCCACTCCGGCTCGTAGCTCACGCTGTACTCCTCCGGCGGAAGCACCCGCGGCGAGAAACCGGCGACCGAGGCCATGACCACGGAGTCCTCGTCGATGGTGCTCGCGTCGACCTCACCATCGACCGGAATCCAGCCGGGCGCGGTCGTCGAGAAACCACGACGCTGATTGAGCAGGTTGATGATCCCCTCGGTCAGCGGGTCGGCCCCCTCGGGCACCGGCAGGTTGATCTGGCCGGTCTCCGAGTCGACCAGGAACGCGCTGGGGAACGCGATCGAACCACTCGTCGGATCAAAGACCACAAAGGTGTCACTCCAGGTGCCCCAGCCCCAGACCGCGGCCATATCTTCGTAGGTCAACCCCAGCTCGTCCTCCAGATACGCCATCATCGGCGCGATCGAGGCCTGGATGCCCGCCATCCCCCGGGCCTGCTCGTCACTGAACGAGCCCACAAGCGAGCTGCCGCCCTCATCGACCACCGGGTAGGGCTGCATCCCCATAAACATCGCGACGTCGGGCAAAAGCCCCTGCCCATCCCCGCCAATGGCGCGGGTCGCAAACGCAAAATAGCGCTCCTTATCGCCCATCGGCTCCGCCGGCGTCAGCACCAGCGAATACCCCGGGCTGACCTCACCGGTGCACCGGTCGGTCTGCTCCTCAAGGTAAGTCACCGTCACATCTTCCACCCGCTCCAGGCTCCCATCATCGAGCCAGCGGTAGAGCTGCACATCATCCTCACCGATATCGGCCGGATCGATCGGCGCGCTCAAAGGAAGCGTGATCGGCGTGGCCGCCGGCCAGCCCGAAAGCCCCGCCAGGTAGCGATCCAGCACACCGTTGGCGCTGTTCTCGTCCACATAACATCCGGCCGAATCCGGGAAGGTCCCGTCCGGATCAAGCGCTGCGGTGTTGGGGAGCGGCACCTGGGCGGTGACCGGGTCAAAGAGCGCGCTCGGATCCGGACTCACCGTCCAGCGAAACGCCATCACCACCTGTTCACGCGCGATACCCTCGCCCTCGGCCGCCGCAAAGAGCGGCGCCAGAAGTTGGCGAAGCCCCTCGAGCGACGCGGCCTGTCCCGGGTTCTCCGGATCATCGAGCACATCGAGCGCAGGCTCACCGTTCTCATCGACCAGCGGCTCTTCCGAGGCCGCAAAGAAGATCGCCGGGGGCTCGCTCACCGACTCCCCGTTGGCGCCCTGAACATCACGGGTAACCACCACCGCGTAGTGCTCCCCGCGCACCACCGGCTCCGCCGGCGTCACACGCACCACCACCGGACCTTCGCCATCGCTGTCCAGAGCCTCAATCGACGCAACCTCAAGGGGCTCAAGATCGCCATCGAACCGGTAGAAGCGAATGTTCTCCTCGGTCAGCGTCTCCTCATTGAGCGCCCCGCTAAAAGGGATCTCAATCGGCGTGCTGGGAAGCCACCCGCTGAGCTGGGTGAGAAACGCACCGAACTGCCCGGCGGCCGTGGCATCGCCGGCGCCCTCAAGCGCCGGCAACCTCCCCTCCTGGAGCGCCGCATCGTTCGGAAGGGGAATCGTTGAGGTTGAGGGATCGAAGATCGCCTCCACCCGCTCTACAGGCGCATCGCGCTCGGGGATCTCCGGAGCACACGCCCACACCATCACCGTCGCCAGCACCGCTGGTACCGCTCGCCATCTCATGAAGCCTCCGCATCATCGGTTCGTTGGCGGCACCCCGCACATGCGAGACACCGCCACCTTCAGGCCTGCTCAATTGGAATCGTTGCGCGCCCATCATAGCGGGTTGCCCGGGCTTGGCAACCACGCCTAAACACCCGGTCAGCGTTTGCAATCGCCCCTCGGCGGGTGCTCACCTCCGATTCACAGCCCGCCACTTCGCGACGGCTGCTCGGCGCAAACCCCGCCCCGTGGACTAAGTCATCTTGAAGGGGTGAACCTTCGATGTTAGAACCGAGCGCCATGGCCACACGCCCTCCTGAAACGCTGCAAAAAGGGCGGCGGCCGAAGTCCACTGACGAATGATTATTTTCGGAGAAGTCCCCCCATGGCCCCGACGAGCTGCACCATCGGACCGGGCGTTGCCATTAATGGCCGCCTCTCCGGCGACGACGAAGTCGTCGTCTTCGGCACCATCGAAGGTAACGTCGCCCTCTCCAGCCGCCTCACCGTCGAAGAAGGCGGCAAGGTCGTCGCAGACATCGACGTCCAGTCCATCGCCATCCGTGGCGAGGTCAACGGCGAAGTCGTCGCCCACGACGTCATCGAACTTCTGGAAGGCTGCCTGGTCACCGGCAACCTGCGCGCCCCGCGCGTCATCATCCAGGAAGGCGCCCGCTTTAAGGGCAACATCGATATGGACGTCCAGATCGACGCCTGAACCCCTCTCCACCCTCTCTTTTTGCTGTAGGAGCACATCATGGCGGACACACTTATCGGCCCCAACATCACCATCGATGGCGAGATCTCCGGCGACGCCCCGGTCACCATTGAAGGCACCGTCAAAGGACGCATCGCGGTCAACGCGCTCGTCACCGTCGCCGAAAACGGCGTGGTCGAAGCCGACGTCGAAACCCCTCAGATCGCGGTCAGCGGCCAGGTCACCGGCAACATCGTCGCCACCGAGCGCGTCGAGATCGCCTCGATCGGCAAGATGGTCGGCGACATCAAAGCCCCCCGCATCCTGATCGCCGACGGCGCAGGCTTCAAAGGTCACATCGACATGGACGTGGACTAAGCTATGGCTGACCCGACCATCATTGGCGCCCAGACTCAGGTCTCCGGGCGCATCAGCGGCGACGCTGACCTCTCGGTCGAAGGCCGCGTCGATGGGACCATTGAGCTCAGCGAGACGCTGACCATCGCCGAAGGCGGCGTGGTCACCGGCACCGTGCGTGCTCGACAGGTCATCATCGAGGGCTTCGTCGACGGCGAGGTCAGCGCCGAGGAGCGCGTGGTGCTCAGCGCCACCGCGCGCGCTGTGGCCAACATCCTGGCTCCCCTTGTGGAGATGGCCGACGGCGCGCAACTTCGCGGCGAGCTCAACATCGGCGTCGACGCCGAAGCTCCCACTGCGGCGCGCACCCCGGCCCGCACCTCCCAGCCAACCCGCAGCGCGCCGGCAAGCACCGCCACCACCAGCGCCTCCTCGCGCAGCGCCGCGCCGGCCCGCACCGCTGCGGCTTCAACTCCGAGCTCAACCGCCACCCAGGCCGCCCCCTCCACCACGACCACCACCACGGTCGTCGTCGAAGAGGAGCCTGAGGCTGAGCCCGAGCCGGTCGCCGAAGTCGAAAGCAGCGCGGAAGTCTCCGAGGTCACCGAAGTCGAAGCCCTGGCCGACGCCGGGGTTGAGGCCGACGCCGACATCGATCCGGAGACCATCCAGGAGTTCGAGGAAGACTTCACCGTCAAAGAGCTCAAAGAACAACTTCGTGCCCTCGACCTGCCTGTCAGCGGCACAAAGTCCGAGCTCATCGAACGCCTGCTCCAGGCTCAAGCTCAGGCCGAGAGCTGAAAAACCTCTCAGCCCGCGCCGCGGAACTGCCATGAACGACGCCTCGCGCGCCACACTCGCCCGGCTCCTCACCACCCACTCGGTGAGGACCGGGCATTTCCGTCTGGCCAGCGGCCAGACAAGCTCGGTCTACGTCGATGTCAAAGCCACCTCGCTCACCGGCGAAGGCGGCTGGCTCATCGGCCAGGCCCTCTTCGAGGCCGCCCTCGCGCTTGAGCCCGCGCCGGCGGCCATCGGCGGGCTGACCCTGGGCGCAGATCCCCTGGTCACAGCCACCTCGATCGCCGCCCACCAGGCCGGCCACTGCCTCCACGCAATCATCGTGCGCAAAGCCCCCAAGGCCCACGGCACCGAGCGCTACCTGGAACATCCCCCCACCCTGGCCGCAGGCTCGTCTGTGGTCGCCGTCGACGACGTCGTCACAAGCGGCACCTCCACCCTCCAGGCCATTGAGGCCCTGCGCGCCGCAGGCTTCAAGGTCGAGCACGCGCTCACCGTCGTCGACCGCCAGGCCGGCGGTCGCCAGGCCCTGGCCGACATCGGCGTCACCCTCCACGCCCTCTTCACCATCGATGAGCTCACAGGACATTAAGCCTTGGAACGCAGCCACTACCTGACCGCCCCCGACGGAACCCAGATCTGGTACGGAACCGTCGGCCGCGGCCCCGCCCTTGTCCTCTGCGATGGCCTGGCCTGCGACGGCTTCATCTGGCCTTACGTCATCGACCGCTTCATCGACGACTTCACGATCGTGCGCTGGCATTACCGCGGCCACGGCGCAAGTTCGGTGCCCGAGCACCCCGAAAAGATCAGCCTCGACCAGATGTGCAACGACCTGGCCCTCGTCCTCGATGCCCTCGAGATCGACCAGGCCATCCTGGCCGGTCACTCCATGGGCGTGCAGGTGATCTTAAACTTCTGCGAGCAATACCAGGAGCGGGTGCGTGCGCTCATCCCCATCTGCGGAAGCTACAAACACCCCCTGGACACCTTCCACGGCTCCGATTTGATGCGCCGCGTGCTCCCCTACCTGCGCCGCGCTGTCGACTCCGCCCCCCAGGCCATCCAGCGCACCTGGGAGACCGTGCTTCCGCGCCAGATCTGGTACAAAGTTGCCGTGCAGGCCGCCGAGGTCAACGGACAGCTGCTGCGCCAGCAGGACTTTTTGCCCTACCTGGAACACGCCTCGCGCATGGATCTCAACTTCTTCCTCTCACTGCTCTCGGCCCTCTCCTTGCACTCGGCCGAAGAGCTCTTGAGCGAGATCACCATCCCCGCACTTGTGATCGCCGGCGAAAACGACACCTTCACCCCCATGTACCGCTCGGTGGAGATGAGCGAGATGCTCCCCAACAGCCAGCTCGTCGTCGTCCCCCAGGGCACCCACGTCGCCCCTCTGGAGATGCCGGACCTGGTCAATGAGGCCATGGAGAAGTTCCTCATCAAACACGATCTTCTCGCTGCCCCCTCAAACAAAACAAGCCCGACGCACACCGCGTCGAGCTCGTCCTGATCCTCAGGTTTTCAGACCGGCATCTTAGCCGATCTGAAGACGGAAGAGCTGCTGCCCCATCAAGATTAAGTCGCCATTGGCAAGCTGCCGCTGACCGCGAATCTTGATGTAGGTGCCATTGCTGCTCCCAAGGTCGCGCAGGTAAACGCGATCCTGATCGCGGTAGATGCGCGCGTGTTTGCCCGAGACGAACCCGTCATCCCGAAAGAGGATCGTGCCGATCTCGCGCCCCAGCGTCACCTCACTTGTGTGCACCTCGTAGGCGCGCGTCTCCACGTCCGGTCCTCCGATCAGCGCGAGGCGCCCCCACACCCCGCGATCGGGACTGCCCTGACGCTTGACCTCCGCGTCATCTCCCTTCCAATCGGTGGGCAGGGCCTCCAACGTCTCCGCCATCTCAAAACGAAGAAGCTCCTGGCCGACGCGAATCATATCGCCGTGCTCCAGCTCCACATCGTCGCGAAGTCGCCAGAAGACGCCGTTGATGCTGTCGAGATCACGCAGCATCACACGCCCACTCTCATAACTCACCGCGGCATGCTCCGGGGAGAGGAAGGGATCGTTGGCGAGCACCTCGTGCTCGCTCTTACGTCCCAGCGTCACCCCTTTGCTCGTCAGCTCGATGCGCGCGCCCTCGGAGCCATCCGGCCGAATCACCGTCAGCTCACCCAGTCGGCGAGCCTCCTCCTCGGGCTCACTGCTGGCCGGACGCGGTCCGCCGGTGAGGGTGGTCTCTTTCACCGAGGGCTCCGTCACCGTCTGCTGCAGCGATCCGCCGCAGGCACCGCAAAACTTAAAGCCCCCCGGCACCGCCGCACCGCAATGCGGACAATCCAACGTGTCGGGCTGGGCTTTGGGCTTGGGCGCCTCCAGCGCCGAGCCACACCCCAGACAGAACTTAAACTCGTCCTCGTTCTCCCGACCACAGCTCTTACAAATGATCACCGGCGGCTCCCTTAAAGTGCGACGCGAATCAGGCATGGAAACAGGCTCGATTTTCTAACAAGGAAGCCCGCCCCACGCAACACGGTCGACGACATCACCAAAACCTCCAGCGCGTCGCCCTCCTCCCCGATCGCATCCCGCACCGGCCCCTGGTCTCTGTCCCCCGCGGTGCGCACCATTGCGAGAGCCTCGCCACGTGCTACCTTGAAGTCGCCTGACCAACTGGCCTCTTACGTCTCCCGGGGGACGTCTTATGATGCGCACACAGAACGTTGGCCCTATCGCATATTGTTTTCTCTTGATGGTACTCGTCGCCGGCTGCGCCACCACGCCGGATGTGGGAGTGCGCGACGACTACCGCAGCGCGAAGGTCCGCTCGGTTGCCGTGGTGCCCTTCTATGCCTCCGGCACCTTTGGCCTCCCCGACGCGAATTTCGAGCCGCTGCGACTGGCCTACCAGGCCCAGGCCATCGCCTGGCTCGAAGAAATGGGCTTTGAAGTGATCGGCCCCGATGCCCTGGAGAGTCATCTTCGCGAGCGCGACCAGTGGGAGATTTTTGAAGAAGGCGTGCTCCTGAGAGGCTCACTCACCCGATACTTCGAGCCCGTCGAAGACCAACCCGAGCCCCGGGTCGAAGTCCTCACCCTGCGCACCCTCTCGTCTCAAGACGCCTTGCCCGCCGACACACTGCTCGTCGGACAGATCGTCTACCACAGCCGCGGCACCTGCCGTCAGTCGCCCGACGAGTTCACCCGTTACGCACGCACCTCCAGCACGGCCGACGCCCCGTCGGAGTTTCCGCGCCCCTGCGTCGTCAGCCACTTTCAGGCCAAACTCGTCGACGCGCGCACTGGCGAGACGATGTGGTTTAACCGTATGTACCGCGAGTTCTACAGCCGTCAGCTCAACGAAGATGTCACGCGGCAAAACATCAGCCGCACCGTCACCGACACGCTTAGCCAGGACTCCGGCCTCTCGCAACTTCTGGCCAACGACGCCGCCCCCACCTCCGAGGCCAGCGCCGCCCGCCCCGACTGAATCAGCCACGCCCCACCACAATACGCCCCAGCGGCTGAATCGTCAGCGCCGGGTCGAGCTCCTGGTAGGCCAGCACCACTGCATCCGGGATCTCCATCGCCACCAGTCGCTTGAGGTAGCGCCGCACCCGCTGGTCCGTGAGCAGAATCGGCGCACGCGCCCCCTCCACATCCCCGCTGACCTGAGCGCGCACAGCCCCCAGAATCTCCTGAATGTCCTCCGGCGCCAGGGTCAAAAAGCTGCCTCGCTCCCCGATGCGAATCGCGCTCTTAATCACCTCCTCGATCTCCCGGTCCACAAGATAGACCAGCACGCTCCCCTCCCCACCGGAGTACTTATGCGTGATGTACGGGCTTAACCCGGCACGCACCTCCTCGGTGAGCTTCACCGGGTTCTTCTCACTTCGCGCCCGGTCTGCCAGCACTTCCAGGATCGTCGGCAAGTTTCGCAGCGAGATCCCCTCCTCGGCCAACCGCTTCAATATCTCGGTGAGCTCCTGAAGCCCGAGTTGCCGCGGCACCACCTCGGCCACCAGCGCCGGATAGGGCCCCTCGAGTTGATCGAGCATCCCGCGCACGCTCTGCAGGGTCACAAATCGGTGAGCGTTGGTCTTGATCGCCGCGCTCATCTTCAACAACACGTAGTCCGCCGTGTCCCACACCTGGTAGCCGGCCTCTTCCAGCCGCTCGCGCGCATCGGCCGGAGCCCAGCATGCCGGCTGGCCGGTCACCGGATGGCGCGCCGGACGAGCCTCAATGCCAAACACCGCAACCCCCTCCGGATCATCGCCGACCATCACCTCATCAAGCGGTACCTCGACGCGCTCCACGGGGATCTCATCGAGCATCACCGCCATCGCGCTGCCATGACCGCTCCCCACCCGCATGCGCACCCCGGGCACCTTGACCCCGGTCTCAAAAAAGATCCCCTCGCGCATCGCCGGAATCATCTCCCTCAACCAAAGCTCCCGCTCCTCGCCCATCGCCTCGGCCAGCGCCGCCCCCAACTCCACGGTGAGCGGCGTCACCGCCGGAATCATCGCCCGGGCCTGACGCGCGCCCTGCTCGGCCTCACGCTCAATCGAGGCCACCTCCCGGGCCTCCTGCTCACTCAAGCCATCGCCGCTCCCCTTCGAGCGCTGCAGCGCGTAAGAGACCGCCCCCACCGCCCCGCCCAGCGCCAGAAAGGGCACCACCGGCAAGCCCGGAATCATCGCCAACGCGATCAATAGCGCCGCCGCAATCGCCAGCGCCTTGGGCTGCTCCAGAAGCTGCGAGAAGATATCGCCCCCCAGGTGCGCCCCTTCATCGTCGCTGGCCACCCGCGTCACAATGATGCCGGCGGTCGTCGCGATCAAAAGCGCCGGGATCTGGCTCACAAGCCCATCACCGATCGTCAAAAGCGTATAGACCTGGGCGGCCTCCCCGGCCGACATCTCCAGCTGCATCACCCCGATGATCATCCCGGCCACAATGTTGATCGCCGTCATGATGATGCCCGCAATCGCATCACCCTTAACGAACTTCATCGCCCCGTCCATCGCCCCGTAGAGCTGGCTCTCCCGCTGCACCAACGCGCGCCTGCGACGCGCCTCATCCAGATCGAAGGCCCCGGCGCGAAGGTCGGCGTCGATCGACATCTGTTTGCCCGGCATCGCGTCCAGCGTAAAGCGCGCCGCCACCTCCGAGACTCGCTCCGAGCCTTTGGCGATCACCAGAAACTGAATCAAGGTCAGGATCAAAAAGATCACCGCCCCCACCACGAAGTTCCCCTGCACCACAAAATCCCCGAACGCCGCGATCACGTCACCGGCGTCGGCGTGCAACAAGATCAGACGCGTCGACGACACATTGAGCGCCAGTCGAAAGAGCGTCGTGATGAGCAAGATCGACGGAAACGCCGCAATCTTCAGCGCGCTGGGAATGTACAGGCTCACCATCAAGAGCGTCACCGCCAGCGCGATGTTCAACGCCAGCAACAAGTCCAGCACCAGCGTGGGAAGCGGCACGATCATCATGCCGATGATCCCGATCACCAGCCCCGCCAAGAACACATCGCTGTAGCGCTTTAACCACCGCTCCATTCCCATCATCGTCTGTCCCTCAACGCAGGTCCTTTAGGCCGGACCGGCGCCCCGTGCGCACGGCCCACCCTCTATTGTCGTGCGCTGCGCTGAAGTTTTGCGTCGAAGACAAAAAAAAACGCCTCCCCGGGTGCCGGGGAGGCGTTTTAGCAAAGACGTCGAACGCGCTGCGCACTCCAAATCCAGTGCTCAGCGCGTCGTCTTCCGCGGATTACTCCTCAGGAGCCGGAGCCCAGGGGTAATCGCAGTAGCCAGCCTCGGTGCAGGTCAGCTGAACACTGGACTCACCCGAGAGCGGAATCGCCGGGCAGTCCGAAACTTCGTCTTCTGCATTATAGGTGCAAGGCTGGGTGCAGAACTTGAAGGGGTGGCACGCGGTCGCGGCGGGAATACCTTGCTGCGCGGTGTTCTCTTCGCAACCAGTGACTTCTGCCGTCGGATCGCAATCTTGGACGTCACAAGAGCCGTACGCGAAGAGGTCACCGGCCTGGTTCGAGCCGAAGAGCGACGGACGGCAGGTCGCGTTGCCGCGATCACCACAGTCGGCGAGCTCAAGGCACTCCTGCTGACAGATCGAGATGGACTGTCCATCAACCGACTGGGTGGAGCAATATCCCCCATCAGTTCCACAGTTGACGTCGGGCTCATACAGGCTGCCCGTCTTTTCGCAGAGCGAGACGCAGTAACCACCCTCAATGGGCTCCTCATTGTCTTCGGTGACGCAGAAACCATCGTACGCCGAACCGCTGCAATCGGCATCGGTGGTGCACTCGCCACCGATCGGCGCCGCTTCGCAGCCGCACACGTCGCTAAAGATCACATCTCCACCCTGCGCGTTATAAACGCCCAGCTCCGAGCATGCGAACGCTTTACCTTCATCGCCAGCGCAACCGGCACCATCAAGCTGCTCGGCCTCAGCTTCAAACTCTTCACAAGCAACTTCGCTGGCCTCGGCTTCCGCCAGGCAACCCTCGCTGATCTCAATCGGCTGACCGTCCCGACCTTGAAGAGTCTGGCCGTTCAGGCACCAGTCAAGCTCCTGGCTACGCACGTCGGCATCGCCACCACAGTGCTCATCGATGCACGCACCGAACTGAGCTTCGCAGTAGCTCTCGCAGACCACCTGCGGATCACATGCGTTAGGATCGGGATCGGGATCAGGATCAGGATCGGTCGTCTCACGGCACACGCTGACTTCACCGGCCGGACGGCAGGCAAAGCCTTCACCGCAGGGATCTTCCTCACCTGCAACAACTTCGCACGTGTCGTAGCACTGTGCCGGGTTCGACCCGATCACAAGGTAGGCCTGATCTTCAGTGCACTGGCTGTCCTGCTCGTCTTCGCCACAGCCCACACCAAACGCCATGAACATCGTGGCCAGACCGGCCAGGATGCCATTGCGCAACATGCTCTTCTTCTTGCTCATCATCACTACTCTCTCCTCAAACCAAACGGGTTGCGTTGCGTGCCCGCGTCATAAACAAGCGCTTTCAGGGTGCGACTCGTCCTTGCCCGGACACTACGGCTGAGCCCTCCACCAAGGAGGACAAGGCCAACACGTGATTCTTAGCCAAAGCCGGGATCAGCGGAAACACATGCAACAACCAGGGTGTTGTTGGCGGGCAGCGCAACCTGCTCCGATCCTATAGCTCGCCAGAAACGTACCAGCGTACCTTACGAATCTGACCTTCTGTGTCAAGAACGTGTCGCAGCGTGTCATACACGCTCAGCGAAAGGGCATCACCGCGTCTGCCGGTCGGCGCGCAAAATGCACCGGATCGTCGTGGGAGGGCTCCGAGCTCAGATGCGAGACGGCCGCCTCCACGCAGCGTCGCAGCCAGGCCCCCACGCTGCGTCGTCGGCTCTGCTGCGCAACTTCGGTCGCCACCCGCGTCCACTCCGCGGTCGGCTCCTCCCCCTCCCCGCTGCCGGGCATCGGTGCCTGCTCAAGCTCATAGGCCCCCTGCAGAGCCATCTCAATGGCGCCGATCATCTCGGCGGCCGAGCCAAAGCGCGAGTCCGGGCGCTTCTCCAGCGTGCGCAAAATCACCGCCTCAAACCCACCGGAGAGCCCCGGGTTGAGCTGACGCGGACGGTCCGGCGCGCGACGCGCGTGGGCCTCCATCAGCTCGCGAACCTCCATCCCCTCAAAGGGACGCCGGCCACAGGCCGCCTCATAGAGCATCACCCCCAGGCTGTAGATATCGCTGGCCAGGCAGACGTCTTCCGGGTTCACGACTTCTTCCGGCGAGATGTAGGCGGCGGTGCCGACGATCTTGGTGCGCTCGCTCTCGCTGAGCGGATCTTCGATGAAACGCGCCACCCCAAAATCGATGATCTTGGCGGTGTAGCGCCCCTCAATCTGCGCGATCATCACATTGGCCGGCTTCATATCGCGGTGCACCACCCCCTGGCGATGCGCGGCGGTCAGCCCACGCAACACATCGACAAAGACACACCCGAGCGTCGCCTCATCGAGCTGCTCGCTGTGCAGCGCGCGCCAGTGCTCCAGGGTGTGACCGTCGATGTACTCCATCACGAAAGCCAGCGTATCGCCGTCTTCAATAATCTCGTGAAAACGCGCCACGTTGGGGTGCTGCATGCGCATCATGATGCGCGCTTCCTGATAGAACTTCAGGCGCTTGGTCGCGTCGGCGACCAGATGAGGGTGCAGCACCTTGATAGCCACCGGCTCAAAGCGGTCGCGTCGCCTGGCTTTGTAGACGTAGCTGGTCGCCCCGCTGCCGGCAAAACCGGTGATCACGTAGGGGCCGAAATGCTGGCCGTAACTTAGCGTAGCCTGGGGCTGCGAGGTCGGCGCGCCGGGCGCGCGGCGAATGTGGCTGGTCATGACACCCTCCCTGGTGCACTTCAGGTGGCGCTCCCGTCCATGGGAGCTCCTGCCCGAAGTGTTACAGAGGGTGGGGAGGTGTCAAAAAATCTCTCAGCTCTCGTGGAAGGGCTTAAGCGAGTCGGCGCGGTTGGGCACGCGCAGCTTCTCGAGCGCCTTGGCCTCGATCTGACGGATACGCTCGCGGGTGAGGTTGAAGTCCTGGCCGACCTCTTCGAGCGTGTGGTCACTCTTCTCGCCAATGCCGAAGCGCATACGCAGGATCTTCTCCTCTCGCGGCGTCAGCGTCGCCAGAAGCTCCAGGGTCTGCTCGCGCAGGTTACGCGTCTCCGCCTCATCCATCGGGCTTGGCGAGTTAATGTCTTCGATGAAGTCGCTCAGCTGGCTGTCTTCATCGTCGCCCACCGGCGTCTCCAGGCTCACCGGATGACGTGAGATCTTCATCGCGCGGCGCACCGCCTCAACCGACATCTCCAGCTTCTCGGCGATCTCCTCGGCCTCCGGCTCTCGCCCCAGCTCCTGCTCCAGCTGGCGGGAGGTGCGCAGAATCCGGTTGATCGTCTCAATCAGGTGCACCGGGATGCGGATGGTGCGCGCCTGGTCGGCAATGGCGCGCGTGATCGCCTGGCGAATCCACCAGGTGGCATAGGTCGAGAACTTGTGACCGCGCTGGTACTCGAACTTCTCAACCGCGCGCATCAGCCCGATGTTGCCCTCCTGTATAAGATCCAGGAAATGCATGCCGCGGTTGACGTACTTTTTGGCGATGGAGACGACCAGGCGCAGGTTGGCGCGGATCATCTCGCTCTTGCCGCGCTCAGCGCGGCGCTCGCCACGCTCGATGTCTCGCACGGTCTGGCGCAAGACATCCTGCGACATGCCCAGCTCATGCTCGATGCTGTCGATGATCGCCACCGACTGCTCCAGCGCCTGATCCATCTCGGCGGCGATGGAAGCGTGAATGCGCTCTTTCTCAAAGTTCGGACGCTCACCCGCACGGTACAGCTCCCGCCAGGCGTCCATCTTCTCGCGCCGCACGCCGGCGCGCTGCGCGTAGCGGTGAAGGCGACGCTCACAGCGGTCGATGTTATCGACGGCGCCTTTAAAGTTATCGACGATCTCGTGGATAAAGCGCTGCGAGAGCAGACAGCCCTCCACCGCTTTCACCATCCGGGTGTGCGCGCGCTTGCGGGCCTGCTCGGCCTTTTTGATCGCCTCGGCCTCTCCCTTCTCCCGGGCGCGGGCGAGCTCGGCATCTTTGCGCTCCAGCGCACGCCAGGTGCGCCGCAACTTATCAAAGCGCTCAAAGACCTCGGGGGCCACCGGCGCGTCGCTGTCCTCGCCACTGGGCTCGTACTCGTCAAAAACCTCGCGCGCCCTCGCCGTCCCGGCGCGAAGACGATCCGGCACGGCCAGGATCATCTCGATGGCCGCCGGCGTGTTCACCAGCACCTCGAAGACAATCTCGCGGCCGGCCTCAATCTCCTTGGCCACGGCAACTTCGCCCTCCCGGGTCAGAAGGCTGACCTGGCCGATGCCTCGCAGATACATCTTCACCGGATCGAGATCGCGGAAGTCTTCGACCGACTGGGTTCGTTTGCGTTCTGTCCGCTTCTGTCGCCGCTGGGCGATGAAGTCGTCCTCAGTTTCGGTCATCGTGTCCCCGCGCCTGGCATTGGAGGCCTGTTCGAGATTGGTCATGGTAGCAGCCCTTGCGTTCGACAGACTCAGAAGAGTACCCGCTCCACACCGAGCCGGCCCTCCACACTCATGCACATCTTATACCAACAACAGATGTTGATTTTGGATGGCGCTTTCGCTAGCCACGGCAAAGACTTACCCGCCGCGGCCATGACACATGAGGCATCCGCGATGCGGAGCAACGTTTCACCTATCGGGGGTTTGCTACTCCACTTCATCCGAAGCGCTGAGGATCGTTGACCCCGCTATGAAAACTTTTCATAGACCGGGGGCAGAGCGCAGCGAGGCGCCTCATCCGGCTCAACGCGTAGCCCGGGACGCTTCTTCCCCCTCAAGATGTGACTGGTAACGCGCCGGCCCCACGGAGGGAGCCGGCCTGGACGTAAGGTGGCGATTAACGCCGCGAACGGTTGACGTCCGCAAGCACTGCGAGCGAATCGACTTCGCGTCGCATCTGCGAGAGCACGCGGCGACGGCGCTGCTCCCGCTCCTCGGCAATACGCCGCCCGGCCTCAGCCACTTCATCGTGGCGACGGCGTTCCCGCGCGAGCTCCTCACGCAGCGCCTCGACCTCCTGCTCCAGGCGAAGCGTCTCTTCAGCGTCCCCGACCGGGGTTGCGGCAAGCTGCGCACGAGCCTCACCGAGCTCTTCGCCCAGCGCGTCGCGCTCTTGCTCCAACGCGCGATGCGCTTTGAGCAGACGCTGCTGCTCAAAGTCCTGCGACTCCCGGGCCTCCTGCAGCGCATGCTGCGCCTCGGCGAGCTCGCGGCGCGCCTGAGTCAACTCCTCGAGAAGCTCCTCATCCGCGCTTACCACGCTGCCGGCAGGCCCGCTGGCCGAGCCCGAAAGACGCACCGACGCCCCGCGCTCCAGCTGCCGCCGCGCCCCGGCGATCGTGAACATCTCCACGTAGAGAAGCTCTTTGATCTCCAGCAAATGCTCAATGTCGTGACGCTGATAGACCCGCTGACCGCTCTTGGTCTTCTCCGGCTCCAGAGTGTCGAACTCCGTCTCCCAGTAGCGCAGCACGTAAGGCTCCACGTCAAGCAGCTTGGCGACCTCGCCAATCTTAAAATAGGTCTTCTCAGGCAGCTCAATCATCGCCGGCGAGGTCTTCTCGGAGGTCTGGGTCATGGGCTCAGTGCTCATCTGGTAGTCAGCGAAATCGAATCTCAAGGCTCGTTACAACACTCCGGCGATCAACGCTTGCCGTTGATCGAATCCTTGAGCACCTGGCTGACCTTAAAGCGCAACACGCGACGCTCCGGGATCACGATCTCAATTCCCGTGCGCGGGTTACGTCCCACGCGCTCGCCCTTCTCTCGCACCTCAAACTTGCCAAATCCGCTGACCTTGATCTCCTCGCCATCTTCAAGGGTCTCTTTCATCACCTCGAAGATGGTGTCGACGTAGTCCGACGCCTCGCGTTTGGTGATCCCGACCTTCTCGTAGACGGTGTCGACAATATCGGCTTTGGTAATCGTCATCTTCTTACAGCTCCTCACATCGATACGTAAGACACTCCGGCAGCGGGCCGGTTTGTAGTCGGCGCGGCCGCAGCACGCAACCCTCAGATCAGGGCTGCGAAAACTTCCCGGAAGATCCCCACCCGGGACATCAAAATCACAAGACGGGGCCCAGTCTAAGACAAGGCCCCGTCTTAGGAAACACGATTTTTGTGACTTATCGCAGACGAGCCCCGGTCTGGGACTCCACCGCCGCGAGCAGCGCGTTGTCGGCGGCCTCGATCTCGGCCTCCGTCAGCGTGCGATCGGGCGCGCGGTAGGTCACCTTAATGGCGAGGCTACGCTTGCCCTCGGGGATCGGCTGGCCGGTGTAAATGTCGAAGAGCGCGACACTCTCAAAGAGCTCGCCGAAGCCAGCGTCACTGCCGCAGAGCGAGGCGATCGCGTCTTCAAGTTTCGCGTAGGCCACCTCATTATCGACCACCAGCGCGAAGTCACGCACCACCGCCGGGAAGCGAGCCGACGCGCTGAACTTGCGCACCGGTGCGCCCTCCTCGATCAACGCCTCCAGGTCGACCTCGGCCACAAAGATCGGCTGATCGCTCCCCTCTTTTGACGCGACCGCCGGATGCAGCTGCCCGATAAACGCGACCGGCTGGTTGCCCACCGTCCACACCGCCTGCACCCCCGGGTGGAGGTAGGGTTCATCGACCTGAGGCTTGCTCCACTGCGCGTCAGCAGCGTCAAACGCCTGCCCCAGCGCCTCGACCATGCCCTTAAGGTCGAAGAAGTCCCAGCTCACCTCACCGCTCCAGTGGGTGCGCTTGCGACCGGTCAGGGCAATGCCCAGGGTGCGGCGCTCCTCGGTCATGAAGTAGCGACGACCGATCTCAAAGAGCCCCACATCCTGGCGGCGCTGCGCCCGGTTGACCTTGAGGTTGTTAAGCAGGCTGGGGATGAGCGTGGTGCGCATCAACGCCTGATCCTGCACTAGCGGATTGGCCACCCGGGGTGCAAGGCGCCGGGAGTCGTCTTCATCAAAGCGCAGACGATCAAGATCGCCCTCTCCCATAAAGCTGTAGTTCACCGCTTCGCGCAGGCCCTGGCTGAGCAGAAGATCGCGCACCCAGTTCAGCGCACGGCGCTCGGCGCGCGAGACGATCGTGCCGCGCTCGGTGTCCTTCTGCAGCTGGTGGGCGTGCCCCATCAGCGCGCGGGGAAGTGTCGCTTCGATCTTATCGAAGCCGTGCAAACGCGCGATCTCTTCTACGAGATCGATCCCGCGCTCGAGGTCCGGGCGGTAGGTCGGCACGCGGAAGCGCCAGCCCTGGTCATCTTCCTCTACCCGTTCTACGCCCACACTCTTGAGGTAGGCGAGCACCTGGGCGGGCTCAATATCGGTGCCCAACACCTGGTTGGCGCGATCTTTTCCAAGGGAGATCGCCGGCGTAGCCTCAACCCCCGGACCTTCATCCAGAATGCCGCTGCGCACGACCGGTGCATCGCCCTCAAGGTGCGACTGCGCCTGAAGAAGAAGCGCAACCGCCTCTCCCAGGTTATCGACGATCGCCCCCGGATCGATGCCGCGCTCATAGCGGTGGCTCGACTCCGAGTGCAGCCCGTGGCGCTTGGCGGTCACGCGCACCGAGCGCGGATCGAAGTAGGCGCACTCCAGCAGGATGCGCGTGGTGGCCTCGGTGACTTCGCTCTCAGCCCCGCCCATCACGCCGGCGATTGCCACCGGGCGCGATACATCGGCGATCACAAGATCGGCCTCATCGAGCTTATAGGTCTTGTGATCGATGGCCTCGATCGTCTCCCCGGCGGCGGCGCGTCGCACCACGACCTGCTGACCTTCGAGCTTATCGAGGTCAAAGGCGTGCAGGGGCTGGCCCAAATCCATGAGCACGTAGTTGGTCACATCGACGATGTTGTTGACGCTGCGCATCCCCAGCGCAGCCAGGCGCTGGCGAAGCCACAGGGGGCTCGGGCCGACTTTGACGCCCTCAAGCACCGCCGCGGTGTAGCGCGGGCATCCCTCCACATCGACAACCTCCAGGGCGGCGGCCCCCTCGATCGACTCGCCGGCGCCTTCCCACGCCGGCGCGCTCGTCTGCAGGCGTTCCGCGCGCAGCGTACGCCCGTAGAGCGCGGCGACCTCACGCGCCACACCGCGGTGGCTGAGGCAGTCGGGGCGGTTGGGCGTCAGCCCGATATGCAGCACCACGTCTTTAAGACCCAGCGCTTCAAAGATGGGCTTGCCCACAGGCAGGCTGCGGTCGAGGAGCATCAGTCCTTCGCTCTCGGTGGCGAGGTCGAGTTCCTCCTCGCTGCACAACATCCCGGCCGAGGCAACGCCCATGACCTTTCGCGCGCCGATGGCAAAGTCGATGCCGGGCGGCTCGGCGCCGGGGAGCGCCACCGGTACAAAGTCGCCGGCCTTCATGTTTTTGGCGCCGCATACGATCTGGCGCAGCTCCCCCTCACCGGCGTCGACCTTACACACCACCAGCCGGTCGGCTTTGGGGTGCTCCTCGATCGCGTCGATGCGGCCGACCACGATCTTCTCCTGGCCTTCGCCGATGCGCTCGACCTCTTCGACCTCCAGGCCGGCCAGCGTCAGGCGAGAGGCCAGCTCGTCGGCATCCAGATCTTCGATTTCCACCCACTGGTTGAGCCAGTTCAAGCTCACTTTCATCGTCTACTCGTCGTTCAAAAAGTCGTCTGTTGGCGCGCTTAACGAGGGCACCCTGCTCAGAACTGCTCCAGAAAGCGAAGATCGTTCTCGTAGAAGAGCCGGATGTCGTTGACGCCCAGCTTGAGCATCGCCACCCGCTCCACACCGAGCCCAAAAGCAAACCCGCTGTAGCGCTGCGGATCGATGCCCGAGGCTTCAAGCACGTTGGGGTCGACCATGCCCGAGCCCAGGATCTCCAGCCAGCCGGTGTGACTGCACACCCGGCAGCCCTGGCTGCGACAGAAGATGCAGCCGACGTCGACCTCGGCGCTGGGCTCGGTGAAGGGGAAGAAGCTCGGGCGCAGACGAATCGGCGTGCCCTCCCCGAAGCAACGCTCGGCGAAGAGCTGCAGCGTGCCTTTGAGATCGCCAAAGGTGACGTGCTCATCGATCAAGAGCCCCTCGATCTGATGGAAGACCGGGCTGTGGGTGATGTCGCTGTCGCAGCGGTAGACGCGCCCTGGCGAGATCACGCGCACCGGCAGCTCGTAGGCCTGCATCGTGCGCACCTGCACCGGCGAGGTGTGTGTGCGCAGCAGGCGCTGGTCGTCGAGCATGAAGGTGTCTTGCATATCGCGCGCGGGGTGATCCGGCGGGAAGTTCAACGCCTCGAAGTTGAAGTAGTCGCTCTCGATCTCGGGGCCTTCGGCCACCTCGAAGCCCATCTCTTCAAAGATGCCGATGAGCTCCTGCTCGATCTGGCGCAGCGGATGCCCCATCGAGGCGTGCAGCGGGCGCGAGGGCAACGTGATGTCGACGGCCTCTTCGCGCATCTTGCGCTCGAGCTCCTCGTTGGCCAGCGCACGCATACGCGACTCAAAGGCCTCTTCGATGGCCGTTTTGCAGGCGTTGGAGGCCTGCCCGGCCACCCGACGCGCCTCATGGGGCAGATCGCGCAGCACCTTCATCAGCTCCTGCACATCGCCCTTGCGACCCAGGTAGCGGTTCTTGATCTGAATGGCGTCCTCTTTACGAGGTGCCACGGCCAGCTCCTCGACGGCCTGCGCGGCCAGCTCTTCGAGCTTCTTGCTGAGCTCTTCCACGTTCATCGCGCCTTGTCCTTTTGCTTCGCGTCGATCGTTATCCGGCGGGAAAGACCGCCAAGAAAAAAACAAACGCCCCGATCGCCTCATCCTGACTGATGATTCGAAACGGGGCGTCACTCAACCTGCAGCGCTTCTTAGCGAGCGCCGCGATCAGTTCGTGGCGTTCTTCGCCGCGCTGACCACTTGAGCGAACCCGGCCGAGTCAAACACGGCCATATCCGCCAGGACCTTGCGGTCCAGCTCCACGCCGGCGCGCTTCAGACCACCGATCAGCGCGCTGTAGCTCATGCCATTCTGGCGAGCTGCGGCGTTGATACGGGTGATCCACAGGCGACGGAACTGGCGCTTGCGCTGACGACGATCGCGGTAAGCGTAGACCCAGGAGCGGTGCAGGGTCTCTTTGGCGTTCTTGAACAGACGACGGCGACCGCCGACGAAACCTTTGGCCGCGCGCAAGACCTTCTTGCGACGACGACGCGCTTTAAAACCTCTTTTGACGCGTGGCATAGCTCTTCCTCATGGTGGTGGGGCAACCCAGATCATAACCAGGTCAGACCGCAAACGTGGTGTCTTAACCTTCGCCAATAAGCTTCTTGACGCGAGGCTCGTCCGCCGGGTGGATGTACCCGTCTTTGCGGAGCTGACGCTTACGCTTGCTGCTCTTCTTGGTCAGGATGTGGGCGCGGAAGCCGCGGCGGTACTTCACTTTACCGCTCTTGGTCATCTTGAAGCGTTTGGCGGCTCCGCGATGCGTTTTCATCTTCGACATATCAATCTCCTGGACAGATGGCGCGTCGACTGTCGACACGCTCAAAAGCTCCCTTCGAAAGGGCGCATACAGCTACCTGAATGAAATCCGTCTGGCAACCCTCAATTTAGCCGCGTTGCGCGAAGTCGGCTCAAAAGGTCGTTGCCCGGCCCGGCGCCCTCATAAAAAAACGCCGGACGAAAACGTCCGGCGTCTTACATCTTCGAGCTCAGAACACTCAGCTCACGCTGACGTTCTTCGGGGTGAGAAAAAGCGTCATGTTGCGCCCTTCCATCCGTGCGCTCTGCTCAACCTGAGCTGCATCGGCCAGCTCCTCGGCCGCGCGCTGAAGCATGGTGCGCGCGATCTCGGGGTGAGTGATCTCACGGCCCCGGAACATCACGGTCAGCTTGACCTTGTTGTTCTCTTCGAGGAAGCGCCGGGCGCGACGAAGCTTGGTCTGGAAGTCGTGTTCGTCGGTCTTCGGACGAAACTTAACCTCTTTGAGCTCGACGCGTGAGGACTTCTTACGGGCCTCAGCGGTGCGCTTCTTCTGCTGATACTTGAACTTACCGTAGTCCATGATCCGCACGACCGGCGGGCGCGCCTGAGGGGCGACCTCCACCAGATCCAGGCCGAAACTTTCGGCCCTCTCCAGCGCGTCGTCCGAGCTCATGATACCCAGCTGCTCGCCATCGGGATCGATCACACGCACTTCAGGAGCGCGAATGCGACGATTAATCTTCGGTTCTTTATCCGCCATGGACCTCGATCAAAGCTCTAAGCGGGGGTTGTCGTTGCCGTAGCTCCAAAAACCCCGTCTAAATGCCAGAGCAGCCCCCTAACGCTCAATGCGAGGGAGCCGCCAGCCTGTATTTCTCAGTTGTCATTTCGGCCCGAAGGTTCCGCTCGAAGGCGACACGTTCTGGGTTTCGATGATATAGGCGCGGGCGGGATTGAACCGCCGACCCCTTCCGTGTCAGGGAAGTGCTCTCCCACTGAGCTACGCGCCTTGAATGGGATTCTGTGCTTCGTTGCTGCAGTGTTTTTCACCGCCGCGGCACGATTCGGTTTGTAGCCCTGCCCCCCCGGAGTGTCAACAGATTTTTCATACTTTTTTGCGCCCCGCAGCCCCCCATTCGCCACATGGCGCCACATTTCCAAGCGATATCAGCACGTTACACTTCAACAACACAACATCCACCCACCACCCCCTCTGGCAGACGCGCGATCCCGGACCGTACGAGGCTTGCCTCAAAGTACGGGTCCTATAATAAGGTGGGGATATGACGATCACCACGGAGATCATCGATGTTTGACGACATACTCAAGGCGGCGGCACGTGCCGGCAAAGAGCGCGGCGAGCTGCCCGCACCGACCCGAAGCTTCCTGCGTCAGGTCTGGCCGACGATGGTGGGTGAGGAGCTCACCCACCTCTGCGAGCCGCTGAGCCTCTTTGAGGGCACGCTGCGTGTGGCGGTGCGACATCCCTCGCTGGCCGATGAATGGAAGCGCCGTCCCCTGGCGCTGTTGCGTCGGGTTCAACGCTACGCCCCCTGGCCGGTGGAGCGCATCGAGATTCAGCTCGATGAGCGCGCAGGCCAACCCCTGCCTCCTCCCCCCAGGGAGGTCGTTGAGGCCTTTGAGCGCGGCGACGTTCAGATGATGGAAGAGGACCTCGACGATGAGATGAAACGACTCATCGCGTCGATCGAGCGGCTGCGTCGGGAGCGCGGCCAGGGATGAGCGCATCTGTCGCTCCGAGTAGCAGCGGGCGCGCCGCACCTTGCGACCTCGCCCGACATTAGGTAAGGACGAGCCGCATTGATCCGCAGGCGGTTCACGTTTTGGCGCAATGGGCGCCCTACCCCCCGGGTCTTTTTGACGAGAAAGAGGAACATGCTGACGACCGCTGAACATACTTTTGACGACTTCTACCTCAGCGATGAGATGCGTCGTGCTCTCGACGCCATCGGCTACACCCGCCCCACCAAGGCGCAGGTTGCCGCCATTCCTCTTATCCTCGCCGGCATCGATCTGATCCTGCAGTCGCAGACCGGCTCCGGAAAGACCGCCGCCTTCGGCATCCCGATGATCGAGATGCTCGAGCCGGTGCCCGGCCGCATCGACGTGCTGGTGCTCGCGCCCACCCGTGAGCTCGCCCAGCAGGTCTGCAATGAGTTTGAGCGCCTGGGCCAGTTCAAGCGCGTCAAAGCCACCGCCATCTACGGGGGCACCTCCTACGAGCGCCAGTACGAGGAGCTGGAAAAGTCCTCGATCGTGGTCGCCACCCCGGGGCGTCTTATTGACCTGTGTGAGCGGGGCAAGATCGATCTTAGCCAGCTTCGCTTGCTCTGCCTCGATGAGGCCGACGAGATGCTCTCGATGGGCTTTCGCGACGACATCGAGGCGATCATGGCCTTCCTCCCGGAGGAGCGTCAGAGCCTGCTCTTCTCGGCGACGATCACCGATGAGATCAAGGCCCTGGGCAACAAGACGCTCTTCTACCCGGAGAACGTGCTGCTCTCGACCGACTCGGTCGCCTCAGTCGACGTGGCGCATTCGTACTACCCGGTGCGTGGCGTGGGGCGTCCCCGCGACCTGATCAAAGTGCTGGAGTATGAGGAGCCCGACAGTGCGATCATCTTTGCGAACACGAAAGATGATACCTTCATGGTGACCTCGTTTTTGAAGCGCCACGGCTACCGCGCCGACGTGCTCAACGGCGATCTTCCGCAGAAAGAACGCGAGAAGACGCTGGCCGCGCTGCGCGATGGCAAGATCGACTACATCGTAGCCACCGACGTGGCCGCCCGCGGCATTGACATCTCGGACTTGAGCCACGTTATCAACTTCGTGCTCCCGGATTCGGCCGAGGTTTACATCCACCGCACCGGCCGTACCGGCCGCGCCGGCAAGAAGGGTAAGGCCATCAGCCTGATCGCGCCCAATGAGGTCGCGACCTTCTTCCAGGTGCGCAAGATGTACTCGGTGAACCTCATCGAGCGCAGCCTGCCCACGCCGGTGGAGATCATGAAGGCGCGCCAGCGCCGCGGTCTCACCCGCATCGCCACCCAGCTGGAGGGGCGCAACGATCTTCCCTACGGCGCGCACATGGGCATCGCCGAGATCCTTCTTAATGAGGCGAGCGAAGGCGGTGATCTCGACCCGGTGCGCACCGTGGCACGACTTCTCGCGATCGCCGAGCGCGTGCAAAAGGGTGCTCCCCTGAGCGCGTCGGTGGAAGCTTCCGCGGCGGCTGCCCCTGCGGCCAAGACCGAAGCTCCCAAAGCCGAAGAGAAGAAGGTCGAAACGAAGACGACCGAAGCTCCCAAAGCCGAAGAGAAGAAGGTCGAAGCGAAGACGACCGAAGCTCCCAGGGCTGAAGAGAAGAAGGTCGAAGCGAAGACGACCGAAGCTCCCAAAGCCGACGAGAAGAAGGTCGAAGCGAAGAAGACCGAAGCTCCCAGAGCCGAAGAGAAGAAGGCCGAAGACAAGAAAGAATCGGCAGAAACCACGCAGGAGAGTGGTGGCGAGCAGCGCGAAGAAGGCTCCGGTCGGCGCCGTCGCCGTCGGGGAGCGCGTCGTCGCTCGCGCGGAAGCCATGGCTCCAGCGCGCAGCCGCAAGAGGTGCAGGAAGAGGCTGCTGCGAAGGCGCCCACGGCGCCGAGCGCCGAGGAAAGCAGCCCCGCTCCGGAGGCAAACAAGCCTCGCCGGGAGCGCACCCGCCGCCGCTCGCGTGCGGCGCGCAGTGGCAGCAGCCAGGGTGGAAATAAGGGCGCTTCGGCCCCCGTGCCCACTCCGGTGGCCGTGGCCGTGGCCGCGCCTGCGGCCCCCGCGCCTCGCGACACGCGTAAGATGTATCTGAACCTGGGCAGCTCCACCTTCGGCTCTGACGAAGAGCTGGTGACCATGCTATGCTACATGTCCGGCATGGACCCGGAGGACTTTGGTGATCTTCAGATGGAGAGCACCTACTCCTTCATTCATGTGCGCCGCGAGTACTTCCGCGACGTCGTCGTGGCGCTCAACGGGCAGGTCTGGGAAGGCAATAACCTCACCGCCGAGGCCGCTCGTAAATAACCCATCTGGTCGCGATAAGGTCTGAGCTATGCGCACACCCCTCGTAGCCCTGCTCTTCGCCGGCGCTCTTCTCACGATGAGCGCCTGCCAGGAAGAAGCCCCCTCGGTGCCCGCCGACGAGTTCCCGATCGATGAGAACTTGCCACCGGCGGTGGTCGATCTTCCGGCCCCGCCACCGGCCAGCGCCTTTGAGATCAACGAAAAGAACGAGGACGACACCCTGCGTGTGGAGGGGCTGGTCGGCTACCGCGATCGCCATATGGACAAGGAAGTGGTGGTGCGCGGGGTGGTCATGGAGATCAAGGGCGACTGCGATCCCAAGCGTGCCCGCCAGCGCGGTGAGTCCTGCCCGCAACCTCATCTTCTGATTCGCGATGATGCCGACGCGCGCCATGAGATGATGGTCGTGGGTTATACCAACGACTTCATCAAGAAGGCACGCGTTCGCGAGGGTGAGAGCTACGCGTTTAAAGGGGTATACCAGCGTATGGCGGAGGGCTTTGTCTCCTCGGAGAACGGTCTGCTCAAGCTGGAAGCCATCGACGACAACGAGGTCCCCAAAGGTTGACGACCGGGCGCGCGGGTTAACCGGAGCGCCCCAGGTTTGAGATCAAAAAGAAGGCCCGACCGGAGCTCCGGTCGGGCCTTTTTTGTGGTGCTCGCTACTCCGACGGCCGGCGGCGACCTTCCGGTGCCAGGGCCATCGAGGCGCGCGTTTATTCAGACGGTATCTTTGCGCGCGCGCTTCTCGGCCAGCACGATCACCCGGCGGCTCGACGCCCCCAGGAAGTAGCCGCGCGTGAAACGCTCACCGCTGATCTCCAGCACGTTGAAGCCGGCCACGTGCAGCATCTGGCGCAGCTCATGGACGTTGTAGAGGCGGATGTAGCTGTTCTGCTCCAGCGGCGGGGAGTTGTCTTCGTAGATGAAGGAGCGCTTGGCGTGCAGCGTGCTCGTCTGAAAGTCGAACTCGCTCTCCTCCAAGAAGATGCAGCCCTCGCCCTCCCACCACAGGCGCGTGGGGGTCTCGCGCACGACGTAGTCGCGGTTGATGACGTCGACCAGGATGCGGCCGCCCGGCTTGAGCGCGCGCTGAATCCCCTGAAAAACCCGCAGGTTGGTGCGATCGTCGAAGTAGCCCACCGAGGTATCCCAGACGTAGCAGCCGTCGAAGACCTCGTTGAAGTTGAGCTCGCGCATATCGCCGTGAATGAACTTCACGTTGGTCGAGCGCTGACGTGCGTCAGCGAGCGCCTTCTGCAGAAGAGGCATCGAGAGATCGACACCGACCATCTCGTAGCCCTGCTCGGCAAGCCCGATGGCGTGGCGGCCAAAGCCGCAGGCCAGGTCAAGGATGCGCGAGCCACGCTTGAGCTTGAGGCTCTTGCGGATGAACTCCACCTCCTGCTCGGTGCGCTCACCGATGGAGGCCGGGATCGTGCGCAGGTACTCCTCGCTGAAGACCTCCTGAAACCACACATCGCGCGGGCGAAGTCGTTTGGTGCGGGGCCCCTGCGCTTTGGCCTTCTTCTCTTCGAGCAGCTCTTTGACCAGGCCCTGCATCTCGGAGTCGCCGGCGGCGGGCTCGGAGGAAGCGGCGCTTTCAGCAGAAGCAGGCTCGGCCGGCGTGGGCTCAGGTTCGGCAGCGGAGACGTCCGGGGCCTGGCGCTGCTCGGGGTCGGGGGTTGCCGGCAGCTCGGGCGTGGGAGGGGCTGCGGTCGGAGCGCCGGCGGGCGGACGCGCCGGAGGCTCCTGAATCGTCTCGATCTCGTCGAGCTCCAGCACGTCGCTGTCTTCATCAAGCGCCGGCTCAACGGGCGCCGGCGGCGCCTCGGAGCCGGCCGCCAGAGCAGCAGCCACCACCGGAGGTGGAGATCCGGGCGGAGGCGCCGAGACCAGTTTCAGCGCAGCGAGCGGAAGTCCTTCATTCCAGCGCTTGATCAGAACGCGCGGGGGCGCGGTCACGATATCAGGGGCAAAACGCGCATCGCTCAGGGGCTCATCGAGCTCCGGCGCTCGGCTTGGCGCCATGGCCTCGAGATCTTCGCGGCGCACAGGCTTCATCGAGATCGTTTTGACCATCTCCTGGCGATCGTAGCCCGCGTCCTCCAGGCTCTGCGCGTCGAGGCGATTGGTCTCCCCATCGAGTTCCTCATCGAGGACGCTCTCGGGCACGCGAAAGGCCGGCATCTCCAGGCTTAGACCATCGAGTTCTGAAGGTGCGACGCGGTTCTTGCTGACCTCTTCGGTCAGCTCAATCACGTCGCTCTCCTCGTCGAGGTGCGGCCCGATCTCGGGGGACTTATCGGCAGAATTTGGCACGAATTCAAACTCCTCGCAGCCCCGGTCGGGCGCAAACATCAGCCTCACCACGCTGGTCAGAAGCCAGCCTCCTCGGGGCGCTCGTGCGGCCGCGTCGCGCAGGCCACGCGCGTAGGTTTTCAGCGGGTGTGAACGCCCGACGAGTGTAGCGCAGGGGGTGCGGGCCCACAAGTGCCTACCTCGTCGGGCGAAGTCCTCCCGAGCTCTCAGCCTTCGATCGCGCCGAGACGCTCGCCGAGGCGGACGACATCCCCAAATCGCAGATCTTCGCGGAAGCGGAAGGTCGGCTCACTGATGAGCAGAATAACGGTGGAGCCCAGGTTAAAGACGCCGAGCTCATCGCCGTGATCCACGTGAAGATCCTCGCGCGGCGAGAAGTCTTCCCGACGGCGGAAGGTGCCGTTGGTCTCAAAGCCGTCAAACGCAAGCCCGATGCGGCCCACGCAGGTCGCGCCCACCTTCACCACGCCCACTCGCCCCAGCTTCTCAGTGGCGAGGTAGCTGATCAGGCGCTCGTTGACCGCGAAGAGCTCATCGATGTTGCGAACCGCAAAAGGATTCACCGGAAAGAGGTAGCCCGGGATGTAGCTGACCGCGTCGACCTGCCCCGCTACTGGCGCGTGGATGCGGTGATAATCCCGCGGCGAGAGGTAGATCGTGATGAAGGCGCCCCCGTCGAAGCGGGCGGCCTCCTCGGCGCTGTCGACCAGGTCGAGCAGTCGGTACGTACGTCCTTTGGCCTGCAGGAGGGTGCCGGCGTTGATGTTGCCGAAGGCCCCGACCTTTCCATCGACCGGGCTCACCAGGGTGTCGGCCTGCTGGCTCTCGATATGGCGCGCGCCGCTGCGCAGCCGGCGGGTAAAATAGGCGTTGAGGCTGTCGTACTCGCGCGGGTTGCGTTCGCCCTCATCCACATTGATGCCGGCCAGCTCGGCAAAGGAGCTGTTCACCACCTTCTGAATGGGTCGGGGCAACTCCACCTCGCTGACGACCCCAAAGGCCCGACTGACCAGGTTTTTGGGCAACCTCTCCAGGACCTTCACCGCCGCTTTTTCCATCACCATTACGCAACTCCTCAGCCCGCTTGTCGATTCTTCTGGTTGCCGTCGCCACCGCGGCGCCAGCGCCGCCCAGAGATGCCCGATGGCCGTGGGCGCGTCAATCTTCGGCGGCGGAATCCACCGCGGGGCTCCTGTGTTTATGGTTGTTCTTGAAGGATAGTGCCCCTACATCATCAGCGGCCCTTCGACGCGCAGCGACACCTTGTTCCCCCCCCCCATGACCCCGGATATTGCAATGAGACGCACGGAGATGACCAAACAGAACGCCCGCTCCAAAGGATATCTGGCGCTGGGCTCGGCGACGGCAACCGTCGCGCTTGCCGCAATGCTCTCCTCAACGGTGCTGGTTGCCGGCGTGCCGGTGACCGCGTGGTTGACCTACCGCTGGCTACGCTACCGCGCCGAGTGGGGGCTTCGTTTCTAGGCTGCGATCTGACGCTGCCGATCCCCGGATGATGACTCGCCCTTGATGTTGCGCCTGCAGAATCTCCTCCTCTATACTCCCGGCGCAGTACTGGCAGTCATGTTAACCCACCCGGCGGGCAGCTCTTATGACGCGTTATTTTGGGATTCACACTCTGGAAGGGGAGTGGCACAGCCTGCTTCCGCGCTATGCGCTGCTCTCCGATCGCCTTGAAGGCAAGCGTGTCCTGGATATTGGCTGCGGCACCGGCATCGGATCATCGCTGCTGCTGGAGCTGGGAGCGGAGCACGTCGACGCCATCGATCACCGCCCGGCGGTGCTGGAGTTGGCGCGTATTAAACACGCCAAACAGGGGCTGGATTTTCATGTGATGTTCTGGGAGGAGCTGGGCTTTCCCGACCAGACCTTCGATATGGTGCTCTGCCTCGACCCGACCTCGCCGGTGACCGATCTCAACCTGCTGGCCGAGATCAAGCGGGTGCTCAAGCCCGGCGGCGAGTACGTCTGCGCTGTGGAGCGACGCAACATCCAGGGAGTGGAGAGCCTGCTCCCGCGCTATGGCTACACCGACAACGCGGAGAGCGTGGAGCTTAACCGCTCCGAAGATCGTGTGCCCCAGATCGGCAACCTGCGCCAGAGCTTTGAGACGGTCGTCTCGGTGTTACAGCAGCCGCGCTACAGCTACGTTTTTGACTTCAACTGCGAGCGCGAGGGAAGCGCCGCGCGCCCGTACACCATGCGCAAAGCGTCGGGAGAGCCCGATGAGAGCGGCCTGTGGGTGGGCGATGCCCCGCGCGAGGACAGCGCCGAGAACACCGACCAGCGCCCCGGGCGCTGGCTGGGCATCGACGAGCAGCTCTGGGAGCATGAGGGCGACGCCTCCAACGTGGAGCTGCTCTTCTGCGGCGACGCGCACATGCCCCCCCCTACCCTGCGCGAGATTCGCATGCCTTATGCCGGGCTGGTCGACCGGCTGCACAACCTCATCTCCGACCTGCAGATCCGCCAGCACCCCTCCCAGCGCGACCCGTCTTTTGGCGATGTGGTCGAGTCCGGCGGAGGCTTCTCCGAACGTGAGACCACCTCGGAGTTTCGCGCGCTCAACCACTGGGCGCTGGAGAAGCGCAGCCGACGCGCCAACGTCGAGCCGCCGCAGCCCTACGACTACGGTCAGCGCTCCGCACAGGCCCAGGCCGATCATCAGCGCGGGCTCGACCAGATCCGCGAGCAGCTCGAGCAGATGACCTACCTCTACCAGCAGGTGCGCGCCGATATGGAGGACCTCTTTGTGCGCACCCGCCAGGAACTTCACGAGCGGGATCGCTACATCGAGCATCTGGTGGACACGGTGCACCGCTGGCAACATCACGCCTACACGGAGACCGACGATCAGCCCACGGGCGTCTACGAGCTGCCGCACGACGAGCAGGATCGTTCCTTCGATGGGGAGACCACCGGCATCTTCACCAAGCCCCTCTCCTATGTGAAAGCCGAAGATCACCAGGATGGCTCGGAGCCCTCTGGCGAGCGCGCCTCCGACGGCGATGTCGCCGCCTGCGATCCCGATGACGACGCCAGTGAGAGTGGCGAGTACAGCCTGGAAGAGGTCTCCTCGGAGGCCGACGCAGAGGAGTCCGAGGCAGAAGCCTCGGAGTCGGAGAGCGCCGAGCCCGAGACTTCGCACTGAATTGTAACGCGCTGGGAGCTATGATGGCTGTTGATGATGTGCGGCGTGTTGTGGCGTCGCTGCTGGTGATCGCCGCGACATGCACGCTTGCGCCCGAGGTGAAGGCCGCGGGTTTTGAGGTGGGCGAGAACACCACCCGCTCGCTGGCCCGTGGGGGCACCGGCGCAGTGAACAAATCGGACCCGTCCGCCCTCTACTTTAACCCGGCCCTGCTCCCGCGGGCTCAGGGGAATCAGGTCTTGCTCAACGCCAACCTGCTCAACCTCAACCTGGGCTTTCAGCGCGACGATCTGGTGTTGCGCGGGCGCAACGAGACGCGCACCAAGACCTTCGGACCGGTGCAAAACGAGGGCGAGTGGTTCCCGGCGCCCTTTTTAACGGCCAGCTTCGATGTGGGACCGGAGAACTTTGCGCTGGCGCTTGGCGCGTTCGGTCCGAGCGCCTACGGCCGCCCCTGCTACGGGGCGATGGTCGATGGTGAATGCACCTTCGATCCGGAGAGCCCGGCGCGGGGGATGCTGGTCAGCGAAGACCTCTTTCTGGCTTACTTCAGCCTGGGCGCAGGCTATGAGTTTGATCTTGGACCGGAGCGATCGCTGGCGATTGGTCTGACCGCGATCGCCGCCTACCAGGACACAAGTTTCAGCATCGCGGTGGAGAGCGACCCGAACGTCTCCCCGCCCTGGTCCGAAGATCCCCGTGCGGAGGCCTACTTCCGCGCCGAAGATCTTAAAGCCTGGCGGCCCAGCGCCATTGTGGGCCTGGCCTACCAGGACGGCCCGATGAGGTTGGCGGCGTCCTACCGACCGCCGATCCACTGGGAGACCAAAGGAAAGGCGACGGTAGAGCTCCCCGACTTTCTGACCTCCACCGGCGCTTACCTCACCGATGACGCGATGACCTTTTCCACCTGGCAGGCCGGCTCGCTGCGCCTGGGCTGGGGGGTGGAGCTTGGCGAGCACCCGGCCAACGCCGAGCAGGCCCGCTTCGATCTGGAAGTAAACGCGGTCTGGGAGAACTGGTCGCTGGTGGAGTTTTTTGAGATCGAGATCGCCGGCGACATTGAGCTTGCCGACGTGCCCCCCGACGAGAACGGCAACCCGCCGCGCATCCCGATCTACCCGATCTACCAGGTAAAGAATTATCAGGATGCCTACAGCCTGCGCGCCGGCGCGAGCTACGGGATCAACCGCTTTCTCACCGCCCACGGCGGCGCGATGATGGAGACGCCCGCCCAACGCAACGCCCACACCAGCGTGGACTTTGTGAGCTGGGAGCGCTACGGGTTGAGCGCCGGCGCCACCGTGCACCTTCCGGCGAACCTGGAGTTGGAGGTGGGTTATATGCACATCTTCTCGCCAGATCGGCAGGTCAGCCATGGCGAGATCTACAACCCCATCCCCATGAGCCAGTGCGCCGGGCCTGAGTTTGATCACCCCAGCTGCGAGCAGGCCGGCACCCCGCCCGGTAACCCGCAGAACGAAGGCAGCTGGACGGCCTCCTTTCAACTGCTGAGTGCCGGCTTGACCTGGCGCTACTAGTTGCGACGTTTTGCACCTTCCCGAAGCCTCCGACGGACCCCACCCGCATGAGCCAAGATCCCCACACCCCCGCCCCCGCACGCCCCGGCGGCCGCCTTGTGCTGGCCGACGACGGCGCGATCTTAGAAGCGCCCGATTTTTTCAAGCAGGCGCTCTACCTGGAGCATCGCGACGCTCCCTCGATCTATCATCTCTTTGACCCGACGCGGGCGCCCTTTCTGTCGGTGACGCGCATCTTCCGTCACCCCTACGGCGCCACCGAAACCCACGTCAAAGTGGAGGGGCTCTTCGGTACTCGCCGCAGCTTTCGCTACTGGCAGGTCGACGCGTACATGCCCGGCAGTGTGGCGTTCTACATCGTCGATGAGACGGCCATCACCCAGACCCACGACTGGGACTACCGGCGGCTGCGTCGCGAGATTTTAAAAGACGTTCAGAACTCGCTCTCGGCGCATTTTAAAAATCGCCTTGCCACCGTGCAGCTTCTGGCCGAGACCCTGCGCGACGCTCCGCAGCTGGTCGAACAATCGGCTCCGCGTATGCTGGCGGCGGTCGATGAGCTCAAATCGGCGCTTAACCGCGTGATCACGGGCATCCCGGATGTGCAGGCGCACACCGACTATAAGGATCAGCCGGTGCGCCTGGCCGATCTCGAAGCGGTCATCAGCACCTGGGGAAGCCGCGAAGTTGAGGTGCGCTGCGAAGTTCGCGACGTCGATATGGGCACGCTGATCGCCGCCTCCTCGATTGAGCGGGTCGTGCTGCCGGTGGTCGAGAACGCCATCGATGCCTCACGCGCCGGCAAAAAGGTCGAGATCACCATCGAAGAGCTCGATGAGGGGTTCGCTCACATCGTCGTGCAGGATTATGGCGAGGGCATGAACGAGCGGGTGCGAAAGCGCGCCGAAGATCCCTTCTTCACGACGCGTCCCGGCCACCTGGGCATGGGGCTTGCGCACGCGCGCGACGCGCTGCGCGACGCCGGCGGCCAGTGGCGCTTTGAGACCGAGCCGCGCAAAGGCACCCGCGTCACCCTGCTCTTGCCGGTGACGACGACCTCCCAACTTTTTCGTTCGTATTGAGCGCGCCCGGGCGCCCTGCTGCCGACGCGTTTTCTGGCGCGTCGCTCAGGGCTCCGGCCGTCTCTCTCAGTGCAGGAGCGCGCGCACGCTCTCTTCAATGCGCGCCTGATGCTTGCGCATCAAGGCCTGGGTAAAGCCCACCGTCATGCGCCGCTCGGTGACCACCAGCCACAGGTAATTCATATCGGCCATGGGCACCGAGACGAAGGTGGCGCGCTGGCTGCTCAGGACCATGCTGTCGGCCTGATCGCCCAGGGGCAAGCCTTCGAGCAACGCGGCGGTCATGCGGTAAAGATCGCTGTGAAAGGCGTCGGCGCCGGCCGCCTCCAGCGGATCGCCCTGCGAGAGCGACGCAAGCGACATCCCGGTCTCGCGATCCACCACGCTGGTGTGCAGCCAGCCGGGGAGCTCGGTGGTGATCTCGGTGAGCAGCTCGTAAAGCGTAGACGACATGCAGTTCTCTCAGAAACGGGAGGGGACGCTCAGGCGTCGGGGAGCACGTTGGAGCGGGTAAGGCGGCGGCCCAGCTGACGCATCAGCACCAGGGCGATGCCCAGACTGGCCTCGCGTTCCACAATGGCCAGATGCACGTATGGCGAGCCTTCGAGCGCACGGATGAGCACGTAGTCGCCGGCCATCGCCATCTGCATCTCTTCGAGAGCGTCATCCGGGTAGAGCGCACGCACCGAGCGGTGCGCGCGACGGAAGACCTCGGCCAGGCGCACCGAGAGCTCCGACTCATCGAGGGCGGTGTCGCCGCGCAGGGTCAGAAACTCAAGGGCCTGCCCCTGCTGCGCGTTCACCAGACCGGTGGCGCGAAGCCCGGGACACTCCCGCACAAACTCCTCGAGGAGCGAGCCCGGCGCGGTGTCGGATCCGGACACAGCTTGCGGTTCAGCGCTGGACTCCGCGTGGCGGCCGTTGAGCGCAGGCGCGGCGAAGAGCTCAAACTCCCCGCTCTCTTCAGTGACGACGACCTGTGCGCTGACCGCCGACATCCCTGGCGAGGTCTTGCGGCGCTTTCGCCCGGGGAAGTCGCTCTGCGAGACGGCCGGCCCCATCTCCACCTCGGAGAGCTCTTCGATGCCCGGCGAGCTCAGCGCGGCGGCAGGCTCGGGCCGGGGTTGGGCCAGGGGCGCGGCCTCCTCGACAGCACCGCCGGAGGCTGCGGCCATCTCGTCGAGCTCCGCCTGCGAGAAGAGCAGCGCGGCGCTCGATGAGCTCTCGGCCAGACCGGGCTGGCTGGGCTCGGTCTCAAAAGTTGAGGCGAACATCGTCGCCGCGCCCACACCCATCGGCGTCAGCGAGCGGCTCGGCGCGAAGTCTTCGTCATCAAGATCAAGGTCGAGCACCGGCTCCACCTCACCGGCGACTTCGCCGCCGATCGATGGACCAGCCTGCTGCTCTTCCTCAAAGCGCTGCTCGTCGGTGCGGCGCACCCCTTCGAGCAGAAGATCCTGCCAGCCCATATCGATGGTGGGAGGCACCGGCTCAAAGTCGGACTGCATAAAGATGTCGCCCTGTCGAAGCGCGAGCATCTGGTAGACCGCCTCCGGTCCCACCTCGCCATCGAACTCCGCGTGGGTAACTTCACCGGCGTCAAAGACGATGCGGCCGCGGTGGTCGCGATGCTTCAGGTGCAAGAGCGCGGTGCGCTTGGCCAGACAGAGCATCTGAATGATGTCGGTCAGCTCCAGATCGCTCAGCACCCCCTGGAAGCCCTCTTTCTCGTTGAGGATCTCCAGGATGGCGTCGCGCACCTCATCGACCGTAAAGGGTTTTTCGATGTAGTGGCTGATGCCGATGCGCTCGGCGAAGTTCTGGATGCGGTGGGTGCCAAAGGCGGTGATGATCATCACCCGGGCGTCCGGGGCCATCTCCTTGGCACGCAGGATCAGCTGAAACCCGTCGACCGCCCCCGGCATCTTGATGTCCGAGATGAGCAGGTCGATGGGCTGGTCGTCCAGAATGCGCAGCCCCTCTTCCCCGGAGCGCGCGGTGTGGACGGCGATGTCCTGGCGCTGGGGAAAAAGGTTGCGCTCCAGCGCCCACAGCAGATGTTCCTCTTCGTCGACGATCAATATATGGTACATCTTCGCCATCGGCTCCGGTCACGGTCTTAAGTCTGGTGCAGGCCACGTGCTCAATCAACCCGCCAAGCGTCTCGCTCATCGCCCCTCGGACCCGCCTGCGCTCTGGCCGCGGGTGCGTTTTGTTGAAGCAGGCGAGGGGGCCCAAAACGCGCCCTATATAACCACGCTTTCCCCCCCCCGGCAAGGGAGGGTCGAGCGCTGTGGTGGCCAATCCTGGCGGTGGAAAGCAACGCTCATTGTGGCCTTTTGTAGCGCGCTAGTGAGCGCCTGCGCCGCGCCGCAGACCTCGTCTCCGGCGCCGGGCGACGACGCGATGGTCGGCGCGCCGGAGTCCAGCTCCACTACCTCGTACGCGCCCACGCCGGCGCCCGCACCGGCGCAACGCGGCGCGCTCTGGTATCAGCTCGATCTGACTGGCGAGGAGTTGCGCGTACGCCTGCGCGTCAACGCGCCGCCGGCAGCGGCCAGCTTCTTTCTGCCCGGTCCCTGGGCCGGACAGGACGACTTCGACGAGCGGATCGTTGTGGAGTCGACGCGCGGCCCGGCAGGTGCGCTGCCGATGCACCTGGTGCGTGAGGCCGGCCGAATTGACGTGCAAGCGGGTGAGGCCGCCTGGCTGGAGCTGACCTACCGGGTGCGAGCGCCGCGCGCCGGTGAGCCCCACTCCCGCTTTCATCCGCGTCGTACTGCCAGCGAGCTCTTCGCCTACGCCCCTACCATCTTTGTCCTGCCCAGTGAGGGGCTCGCCCGCCAGGTTCGCGACATCCCCGTGGAGGTTCACACCCCGCGCGGCTGGAACGTCAGCGCCACCTGGCCGCGGCACACCGCCACGACGCTCAGCGCGCGTGGCGATCGCCAGGTCACCGGCTATCTGGCCGAAAATGTCCGTACCCTGCGCGACGCCTTCGTGCTCGCCGGCGAAGATCTTCCCTCTCGCCAGGTGGAACTTCACCCGGGCACGCTGACCGTGGTGCAGTCGCCGGCGATGCGCTTTGATATCGACGACCTGACCGGGCCTTCGGCGCGCATCGTGCGAGGTTTCATGGCCCGGTACGGGATCTACGACGACGTCGTCGCCGCGATTCTCCCGAGTGACACATCTGCCGAGGGCAGCGAACTTCAGGGCATGGGACGCCGCGGTGGTTTTGTGGTTCAGGTGCCCCGTCATCAGCAGATGGGACCGGAACTTCTGCTCTTAATGGCCCACGAAGCGCTGCATATGTGGAACGGTCACGAGCTCGTTCCGGCGCCGGCGGCTGAAGCCGAGACGCGGTGGTTTAAAGAAGGGCTCACCCACTATCTTGCCCTCAAGGCGCTGGCCCGCGAAGGGCTTGTGGATCGCCGAACGGTGCTGCGTGAGCTGGCTGCGGCCGCCCGGCATTACAGCCAGAACCCACTGGCGCGCGGAGCGCCCGCCAACGATCTCGATCGGACGCGTTTTCCCTACGACCGCGGCGTGCTCATCGCATTGAGTCTGGACGCCGCGCTGAGTGAGGCCAGCCAGGGCCGTGTGCAACTCGAGGCCTGGCTTGTGCAGCTGCTTAAGCCTCACCTGCGTGATACCGCCCGCGCCTACGATACCGATCTGCTGGAAGGCGCCTTTCGCGAGCTCTGCGCCGAAATTGGCCCGGTGCCCCTCCAGCTTTTCGAGACGTTGGTGCGCGATGAGAGCCCCATCGATCCGCGCGCCCTCTTCGCCGAGCTCAACCTTCACTGGCTCGCGCCCAGCGGCGGGGGACCGGCCCGCCTGCTGCCCATCGATGGTGAGACGGACGACTTTGACAGGCTCTTTGCTACCGAAGGGGACGCTGAACACCCCTGACTTCGACCTGATACCACTGCCTTTTTGACCCGATCTCTGGAGGATGCATGTCGCACCCCGACCGCACGATCATCGCCCTGGAAGAGAGCCATTTTGGCCTGGATGGGGGCGCGATGTTCGGCATTATCCCGCGTCCGCTCTGGGCGAAGACCAACCCGCCCGATGAGGCCAACCGCATCCAGATGAGCGCGCGCTGCCTGCTGATCATCGACCCGGATCGCGTCACACTTATCGACACCGGTATGGGCGTGGGCTTTAGCGATAAGGAGCGCGAGATTTACAACATCCGCAATCAGGACGCCGGACTTCGCGCGGCGTTGAGCCAGCACTCACTGAGGCCGGAGGATGTCGACGAGGTGATCCTCACCCACCTCCATTTTGATCACGCCGGCGGCCTGCGCACCCCGGCCGACGACGGCACGCTTCGCCCCACCTTCCCCAACGCGCGCCACTGGGTGCAGCGCGAGAACTGGAGCTGGGCCCATAGCCCCAGCGCGCGCGATGCCGGGAGCTACCGAAAAGGCGACTTCGATCTTTTCGACGCCGCCGACGCCCCACCGCTTAACCTCATCGACGGCATCGCCGAGCTCTTCGACGGCGTGGAGGTGCTGCCGGTTCACGGTCACACCTTCGGAATGCAGGTCGTCAAGATCGAGGCGGCCGGCCAGACCTATGCCTTCGTCGCCGACCTTATCCCGACCGCGTCTCACCTGCGCGATCCCTATGTGATGGGCTACGATCTCCAACCGCTTAAGACGGTCGAAGAGAAGCGCGAGATCCTCTATCACGCCCGTCGCGACGACTGGATTTTGATCTTTGAGCACGACCCCACCACGGCAATGGCGCGTATTGATGTCGACGGGCGCGGGAGAGTGATTCCGGTCCCGGTGGAGACATTATCGCACACCTGACCACCTGAATCTTTGCGCGGGCTTGCCGTCACTGTTAGCGTGCACTTATTACGCGAACGTTTTCAGATGAGGCCAGCGATGCGCGAGATTTTCGGACATAGCCATTCGACCCGCGCCGCGGTGCTGCTGCGGGCCGTCACCTTCGTCATGATGTTGGCCTGGGCTGCGCCGCTTTCCGCCCAGGGGTCGGGTCAAGACGGGGCAGAAACAACGGAAAACACCAGCGCGCAGGACGTTGCGGGACCATCGATCACCGCCTCCGAGTTGAACACGCTGAAGGCGCGCATCTCGGAGCTGCGTGGCGAGGCCCGGCGTTTGAACTCGCAAGGCGAAGACACCCGAGTGCTGAGCGTCGATGAGGCGCTGCGCCAGATTCCGCGCCCTCACTCCCCGGGCAATATCTACCGATGGGTGCGCGATACGATCGCGTTTGAGCCCTACACAGGCGCGCTTCGCGGCGTTCAGGGGACCTTGATCGCAGGGTCGGGCAACGCGGTGGATCAGGCCTTATTAACCCGCGAACTTCTGCGCCGCGCCGGCCACACCACGCGCCTTGCCACCGGGCGGCTGCACGACGCCGACATCATTGAGGTACTCGCGAGCCTGGACACCAGCGCACGCGTGGAGCGCGATGGCAAACCCGCCGAGGTGACGTCTGAAGGACCGGACGCCGCCCTCATTGCGCGCCTGCGCGATCATATCTGGGTTGAAGTTGAGCATCGTGGGAAGTTCATCGCCGTCGACCCCGTCGCTGCGCCCCTTGTGGGGATGACGCCGGCGAGGGCGCAGGCTCATCACGATCGACTTCCCGAAGCGCTCGCCACGACGTTGGAGGTTGAGCTTGTCGGTCGCCTCACCGACACCCAGCGCATCAGCCACCTGACCATCTCCGGTCCTCTGTCGCGCTATGCCTATCGCACGCTGACGCTGGGGTTTGAGCCCGATGCCACACGGGCTCGCGGTCGCATCCCGGTGCTGATGGTCGGCGACCAGGCAAGTCGCGGCCAGGCCATTCCGGTCGACGCGCTCGAATCGCTGGAGCTTAACTTCCGACTGAAGAGTGGCGCACGTGAGCAACGCTGGACGCAGACGCTCTACCGGGGCGCGGCAGACTTCGACATCTTCGCCTTTGATGCGCAGCATTTCAGCATCACGCTGATGCCCGGGTGGTCTTCGGATGCCTGGCTGGCCCGCCACGCTAAGGCCTCGGCGACCAACGCGCTCGAGGCGTTGCAGAGTTACGCCGATGATCTGGCGAGCACCGGTGATGCGCCCGACACGGGTTCCGACGAAATCCGCGCCACCGACGCGATGATGCACGAGCTCAGCGCGCTGCTTCCCGCGGCCTTTATCCGTCGCCTGGATCGCAGCATCTCACAGAGTGCGAACCAACTCGGAGTGCGGCCGGTGCTCAGCCAACCTCGGGCGGTCGTCACCGCGTCTCTGCGGCGCGGCGACGAGGTCTTTGTCGATCTTCAACTCTCCGGCGACCGCGTCGATGCGCTGCCGCTTGGCGAGGTACCAGAGGTGGCATCCGCCGCCTTCGGCGGCTTGTACGGCCACCTTCTCGACACGCTCACCGCCGAGTTTCTCGAACAACACGGCGGACGCCGGATGCTCACCGTGGCGCGCATCTTCCGGCGCGCCACCCACCAACGTATCCCCTTCACCACCGTGGATGCGCGCACCATCGAGAAGCTCGACACCTTGCGCATCAGCGACGCGATTCGCGCTCAGCTTGGCGACCTCATTCGCCGCCAGGGCCACGTCATCCTCTCCCCACTTCAGAATGTGGACGTCGACGGCGTGGAGCGCTTCGGCTGGTGGTCGGTCGATCCTTTGAGCGGCTGGATGCGCGCCCATCCCACCGACGCGCTCCTGGCCCAGGTCGAGCAGCGCGACGCAGACGCGCTCTCACCCACACGCCATCTCGACCTTCACGCAGAGCTCGTCGCGCACAGCCTTCGAGCAGCGTCGTCTTCCCTTACCCCATCTTCCTCAGATAACGCCTCGATCTGTGTGGCCACCCGTGAGCTGCTTGCGCTCAGCCGCGCCTTCTGCGCGACGAGCCAGCCCATCGCATCGCCGGAGCTCGACGTCTGCCTCAACGACCCGCAGGGCGGCCAGGTTCCCATCAGCGCATCGACCGACATGCTGGGGCTGGCCGGTGGCAGCTGCGTCGAGCGCCTGGCCACCACCCGCTGCGGCGCGGTCTACGCCCGCGCTGTCGCCCGCGGCGAGCTTACGCTTCGCTATGGCGACGCGGGGCAGACCTCCGATGGCGAGGTTACGCCACCGGCGCCGCGCTGCCAGTGAGTTCCTGCTCGGTAAAGCGCTTCACGCTGGCAAACTCGCCACGCTCTTCATCGAAACGAAAAAGCGTGGCGCCGTCGGCCTTCCCCTTTCGCACCGACACCACCAGGTAGTCGGTGTCGGGGTAGATCGGCTCCAGCGGCTCATCATCGCTGTCGCGCGGAAAGGTCGCCGCGGCGATATCTTCCGCGCTGAAATAGTCGCCCACGTCAGGGTGGCTGTGTACGATCACCGCCAGCGCCTCGCCGCGCTCATCGGCGCGCACAAACTCCATCGGATCGATCATGTAGAAGTCACGCGCGGTGCGCGGATACTGCTCCGGATCGAGGCGATGGTACTTATCGGCGACGTTCTCACAGCCGTGAAAACGCCAGGCGTCGCCCTCTCCTTGCAGGATCAGGCCGCAACCTTCTTCGGGGTAGGCGCGCGATACCCAGCGCGTCAGCTCATTGAGCAGCGCCGGGGTCCAGCGGGCGTCGATCGTCTTCGATGAAGCGCTCATCGGATCATTCTCCAAAATAGCGGTCGGCGTGGTCACAGATCACCGTGACGATCACGCCTTCTTCAAGCTCGCGGGCCACCTGCAACGCCGCAAACACGCTGGCGCCGGCGGAGTTCCCGCAGGCGATGCCTTCTTCGGCGGCCATGCGCTCGGCCATATCCCAGCCGTCTTCGGTCTCCAGCCACATCAGCCGATCGAGCTTCGACTCGTCGTAGATCCCGGGTTTGATGGAGCTGGGCATATGCTTAAGCCCCTCCAGCCCGTGAAACGCATCCGCCGGCTGACAGCCGATCACCTGGATCTGCTCGCTGAACCCCTTAAGCCCTCGCCCCGTCCCCATGACCGTGCCGGAGGTGCCGGTGCAGGCCACAAAGTGGGTAACGCGCCCGGCGGTCTGCGCCCAGATCTCAGGCGCGGTGGTCAGCTCGTGGGCGCGCGGGTTGGAGGGGTTTCCGTACTGGTTGGCGTAGAAGTACTTGCCCTCGGTGTCCTCGGCCACGAGCTTGCGCACCAGGCGAATCGCCCCGTCGCTGCCCTCCATTGGATCGCTGTAGATGATCTTCGCGCCAAAGGTCTCCACGATATGCTTGCGCTGCGGGGAGACGTTTTCGGGCATCACAAGATGCACCTCCACACCCATGGCCGCGCCGAGCATCGCGTAGGCGATGCCGGTGTTGCCACTGGTGGCGTCGATGAGGATCTGGCCGTGGCCGAGGTCGCCGCGCGCAAACGCATCGAGCAAAATCTGGCGCGCGGGGCGATCTTTAACCGAGCCGCCCGGGTTCATGCTCTCGAGCTTCACCCAGACTTCTACCGCCTCAGGGAGCCCCTCGGTGACCTTACTCAGGCGCACCAGCGGTGTGTTCCCCACCTGATCCACCAGCGACTCTCGCCGCTGCGGTGGGCGAGTGGCCTGCAGACGTCCGGTCCATGCAGGGTTGACGCTCATCGCAGACCACCGGCGATCGCGGGCACGATCGAGAGGGAGTCGCCGTCGTTGAGCGTCGTCTCCAGCTTGTCCTGGAAGCGGATGTCTTCTTCGTTGGCGAAGATGTTGACGAAGCGGCGCACGCTGCCGTCATTTCCAAAGATCTTGGCTTTGAGCTCCGGGTGCGCCTCGGCCAGGTTGGCCAGCGCTTCACCGACGGTGCTCCCCTCAACGGTGACGACTTCCTGACCTTCGGTGAACTTACGCAGGGGGGTAGGGATGCGGACACTGACGCTCATAATTTCTCCTGATTCTTTTTAGGTTTCAGACACTTACAACACCCCTCAAAGGGGCATCCGAAGCGTTGCTCCGGAGGATCGTGTTTAGCTCGGGTCGATGAACTCCTGCTCCCACCCCAGGTAGCGCTGCCCGCTGTCGGGGTTCAGCGCGACGATAACATCGTCGGGGCCCAGCTCTTTTTGCAGCTGCAGAGCCAGCCCCACGCACGCTGCGCCTTTGGGGCCGAGCAGGATGCCCTCGCCCGCTGCCAGCTCATCGCGAAGCGCAAAGGCCTCACGCATGGAGAAGCGGGCGAGCTCATTGAATCGATGCTCTTTGAAGGCGGGAAGTTCCAGATCTCCTAAAATCGCGCCGCCCATGCGCACCGAGGGGTAGCTCTCGCGCAGCTCCCGGGCCACATGGCGGAAGGTGCCGCCGGTGGAGATCGAGGTGATAAAGGCGCCGAGCGGCGCGCCGTCCAGCGCGGTGAGCACCTCGCTGGCCATCGCGGCGTAGGCGTCGCGCACCGCCTCTCGGCGGTAACTGTCGACGTAGAGGCGATCGGAGGCCTGGCGCGCCCAGCCGGCGGCCTTCTCGATGGCTTCTGCGAGTCCGCCCTCCTCGGAGGTCCACTCGATCGCCGCGCCGTAGCGAACCACCAGATCAAAGAGACGCCGGCTGGCGTTCCTGGGCGCAAACACGCGGGTCTTCAGCCCCAGCACATCGCCGATGAGCGCGGCGGCCACCGCCGAGTCGTCGAGACCGGCCACGGCCACCGTGTCGCCCTCGACCACATTGCCCGAGGCGATGCCCCGCTCCAGGATCTCGGCCACGTAGCGATCGCGCAGGCTGCCGCTGGGGTTGAACTGCTCCATCTTCACATACACCGTCGCCCCGCCCTGCTCACCGGTGCGTTTGAGGCGCACCAGGGGGGTGTTGCCCACGAGCTGGTCCATACGCTCGACCACGGGCGCCTTCGGCGCGGAGTTGGCTGCATCAGATGACATAGGTGAACCCCTCGTAGCACTGCCGGGAGAACCCCAGCTCTTCGCCGCGCTCGATCAGGTCGGCGACGGTGACCTCGCTGAGCAGATCGATCATTTTCGAAAAAATCTCCTGACAGACCACATCGGGGACCTGCGCCGCGCTCTCTTCGACCTCATCGACGAGCACGTCGGGAAGCTCGGGCAGATCTTCGAGCGCGCCGAAGACCCCGGCCAATGTCAGCGCCGCCGGGTCGGCGACAAGGCGGTAGCCGCCGCGCGGCCCGCGCTTGCTCTCCACAAAACCGGCGCGTTTCAGATCGAGAAAGATCTGCTCGAGAAAGCGCACCGGCACCCGGGCGCGCTCGGCGATCTCGCGCACCTGGGTGGGCTCGCCACCGCTGTGGTAGGCCAGATCAAAGATGGCTCGGAGCCCGTAGATCGCGCGATTTGAAAGGCGCATCGACTTTCTCGACCGGTTTCATCAGGTTTATTCGGAACAATTCCGACCAACAAACTCAACTTTCCCTAACTTACGCCTTTCCAACCGTCAACGGGCTGGGGCTATTTCCCGCCTCAACGCCGTCAGCAACTTCCGCTAAGCTCCCGGTGTCTTTCACCCGCGGCGCCCACGCCGCGCAAAGGAGCAGGTGGTGCATCGGCTGGTCTTTATCTTCTTTCTCTTCTCGGGGTTTAGCTCGCTGGTCTTCGAGGTGATCTGGGCGCGGATGCTCCAGCAGGTCTTCGGCACGACGAGTTTTGCGATCAGCACGCTGCTCACCGCCTTTATGGCCGGCCTTGCGCTTGGCAGCGTGCTCGGCGGCCGCCTGGCTCGCCGGGTGGGTAACCAGCTCAAGCTCTACGGGGTGTTGGAGGGCTCCATCGGGCTTTACGCCCTGCTCGTCCCGCTTCTTCTGGGGGTGTTGCCCTCGCTCTACGCGCCGCTCTTTGAGCGCTTTATGAGCGACTTTTACCTCTTCAGCCTGCTGCGATTTGTGGCGGTGTTTGCGGTGCTGGTGATCCCGACCACGCTGATGGGGGCGACGCTGCCGCTGGTGAGCCAGTGGCTGGCCGATCGCCGGCGCATCTTTCACGGCAGCATCGGGCTGCTCTACGGGGCCAACACGCTGGGGGCCTGCCTGGGCTGTTTTCTGGCGGGCTTTGTACTGCTGCCGAACTTCGGATTGCAGGCCACCAACCTGATCTTTGTGGCGGTCAACCTGGCGCTCGGGGCGACGGTGCTGGCGAGCTTTAAGATGATCGAGCAGAGCGTCAGCGCCGATGCGCTGCTGGAAGACGATGCTGCTCCCGAGGCCGATGCTGCGCTCACAGACACCGATGCTCCCGCAGCGGCGCTGCCGGCCTGGGCGCTGCGGCTGACGCTGATCCTCTTCGGGCTCAGCGGCGTGGTGGCGATGAGCTACCAGGTGCTCTGGACCCGCGCCTACGTCATCACCCTGGGGAGCTCGACCTATTCATTTACACTCGTACTCACGGCCATTCTCATCGCCATCGCGCTCGGGAGCGTGCTGATCGCGCGGGTCATCGACCGGGTGCGCCGGCCGATCTTCGTCTTTGCGATGTTGCAGGCCCTGGTGGCATCGAGCGCCACGGTGGGATTTTATGTGCTCGACCGCATCCCGGGGTTTCTTTACGAGCGCGCCCGCGAGACGATCACAAGCGTCGGTGAGATCTATGCGTACCAGCTCGGGCTGGTGGCGCTGGTGGTGTTTTTGCCCTCGCTCTTTCAGGGGATGAGCTTTCCGGTGGTGGTGCGTGCGGTCAATGCGCGGGTGGAACAGACCGGCGAGGAGGTGGGGACGGCCTATGCGTTCAATACGGCGGGGTCGATCCTGGGGAGTTTTGCCGCGGGCTTTATCATCATGCCCTGGCTGGGCATGCAGAAGGCCATCGCGGCGATGATCCTCATCAACCTGGGCGCGGCGGTAGTGCTGGCGGCGATGGAACTTCATCAGCATCGGCACGGGCCGCGCGCACTGGCGATGGCGATGGCGCTGGGCGTGGGATTGACGCTCTTTTTTGTGGCGCCGCCCATCGATCGGGCGCGTTTGAGCGCGGGGATGTTTCGCGTGCACCTGGCCCGCGAGGTCTACAGCCCGAAGAGCTTTGAGACGAGCACCCCGGAGATCCTCTATTACGAAGATGGCCTCACCGCCACGACGTCGGTGGAGCGGCGCGGGGGCGGCGTGGCGCTGAAAGCCAACGGCAAGCCCGAGGCCAGCGACGGGGCCGATATGGACACCCAGATCCTGGTCGGGCTTCTGCCCTTTGTGGCACGCAGCGCCTTTGAGGATGTCACCATAGGGCAGGAAGAGGCCGCGATGGTGGGTTTTGGCAGCGGGGTGACCGCCGGCGCCAGCCTGCAGTGGCCGCTCAAGCGCCTGGAGGTCGTTGAGATTGAAGCCACGATGGTGGAGGCCTCCCGCTTCTTTGATCACGTCAACCACCGCCCCCTCGAAGATCCGCGCCATGTGCTCATTGAGAGCGACGGGCGCAACTACCTCGAATACACCCCGCGCACCTACGATGTGATCGTCTCAGAGCCCTCCAACCCCTGGATCGCCGGGGTCTCCGCCCTCTTTACGGTGGAGTACTTTGAGCGGGTGCGTCAGAAGCTCAACCCGGGCGGGGTCTACGGGCAGTGGGTGCAACTCTATGAGCTTCACCCGGATAATGTGCGGCGCGTCTTTGCGACCTTTCTGGCGGCCTTCCCCCATGTGCACGCCTTCTCGTCCAAAGCCAAAAGCACCGACCTGATCCTGATCGGCAGCGACCGGCCGCTGGTTTTTCCGCCCGAGGGTTTTGAGCGGGCCTGGGCCATCGAGTCGGTGCGTGACGAGCTTGAGCGGGTGGGCATCGAAGACATCACCGAGCTCTACGGGCTGATGTTTATGAACCAGGCCGAGATGGAGGCGTTTGCGGCCGGCGCCGAGCTCAACACCGACGACAACGGTCTTCTGGAGTTCAACGCCCCCCACGATCTGATCTTCTATTCGATTGGCGAGCTCTTCTTCTCAACGCACTACTTCAGTGGCGAGATTTACGGGGATATTCGCCCTTACCTCGAAGGGTGGCCGGACGAAGGGCGTTGGACCGCGCGGCAAGTCGCCCGGCTGGGTCGGGCGGCCTGGGTGGCGGGCAAGCCCGAGCTCACGGAGGCGATTCTCGCGGAGAAGAACCTTCGCCAGGCGCGCGGGCTCGACGCCGAGCTCGACGAACTTCTCGAAGTGCTTGAGGCCGACACCCGCGCGATTGTGCCAGCGGCGCGGCGCACCTTCGCCGCTCCCGCCGACTCACTCGCCAGACTCGCACGCCGCGCTTCGGATGAAGAGAGCGCCGATGCCGTTCTCGAAGCGCTCTATGCCGAGGAGAAGGCACCTCGCCAGGGATACAGCGGTCGCCGGGGGCTTGTGCATGCGCTGGCCCTGATGCTCTCCGGCGATCTTAAGGGGGCGAGCCGCCAGCTCGATCATCTTCGCGACGACACCCGCATCACCTCCACCGAGCTCTACCCCCTGCTCGCCGGACAGGTGTACAAGACACGCCGGCGCTACCGAGACGCCTATCAGGCGCTCGCCAGGGCCGCTGGCCAGCCTGACCCTGAGGCCTCGGAGTCAGACTCCCGGGCCGCTTCAACGCCCGGGGAGTCCACGCCCTGAGCTGAATGGCTTAAACGACTCAGACGCCGGGAAGTTGGGGCGCGTCTGACGCGCCTCAACCCCACCGAAAAAAAGCCCCGGCGCCATCTGGCACCGGGGCTTTTTTCAACGTCATATCACACCGCCCTTTCGGGCGACGTCATCAGGGCTGCAGGCTCGGATCGAGCTTGAGCTGGCGGCTTCCCTGCTGGCCGGGGAGCGTCTTCTGCCCCTGCTGCTGCGGAGCGACCTGACCGGGCAGGTTCATCTGCGGCATGCCCGGGGCCATCTCCGAGGGCGCGGCGGCCATCTTCTCGTTGACGGTGATGTTGTCATCGATGCGCTCGATCTCAGCCGACTCGCGCAGCTCGGTCAGCATGCGCTGGAAGAGCTGGGTGCGGCGCTGGTGACGAAGCTCCACCGAGATGGCCTCGGAGACTTCGCTCAGCGGCGCGGTGGCGGCTTCACGCTTCTCGACGACCTGAATGATGTGGAAGCCAAACTGCGTGCGCACAAGCTCCGAGACCTCGCCGGCGTTCATCGCGAAGGCGGCTTCGGAGAACTCCGGCACCATGCGCTCTTTGGCAAAGAACCCCAGGTCACCACCGCGCGGGGCGGTGGGGCCTTCGGAGTGCTCTTTGGCAAGCGCTTCAAAATCGGCACCGTCGGCCCTGGCCAGCGCGAGCACCTCTTCGGCTTTGGCACGGGCGGTGGCCACAGCCTCATCGTCAGCGCCGCGCTCCACCTTGATCAGGATGTGGCGCGCACGGACCTCATCGGGACGCGTAAAACGATCGGTGTGCTCGTTGTAGTAGGTCTCGATCTCGTCGGCCGGGACTTCCAGGTCGTACTTTTCGGCCAGGTAGTTCTCAAGGCGGGCGTCGCGCGCCATATTCTGGCGCAGCTCACCTTCTTCGATGCCCATCTGCTGGAGGTAGCCCTTGAACATCGCGTCGTTGGGGAAGCGCTCACGAAACTCGCTAAAGAGCTTCTCGACGTCTTCCTCCGTCGCGGTGACCCTGGCCTCATCGAGGGTGCTCTCAACCAGGTAGTGGTCGATGGCGAGGTCCACGGTCTGCGATTTGAGCATCTCCAGCATCTGCGCGGGCACCTTCTCGGGAAGACGCGCGGCGCGGTGGCGGACCATCTCGTTGAAGGTCTCTTCGCTGACGTCCTTGCCGTTGACCTTGGCAACCGGGCCGGTGGCGTGGAAGGGCAGATCCTCCAGAGGGATATCTTCTGGCGAGGGCGCGGCTTCGGCGCCGGCCTCAGCGCTGGCTTCACCTTCGGCGCTCTCGTCTTCAGCGAGCTCGGCTTCGGCGTTGGCCGTCGTTTCATCTTCGGATTTGGAGGAATCGCAGGCGACGACGCCGCCTCCCAGAGCAGCGACGAGCGCGAGCCCGATCAGTCGGCGTTTCTCAAAGAGCATGAAATCTCCCGGGGTAATAAAGGTGCATGGGTTGGCACGAAAGAACGCGCTTTGGCCTACAACCCACGCCGGAGCAGTGTCAAGCCGGCGGTTGTGCAAGGCTTGACGGGTACGCCGGCCTCAACCGCAGGATGCAGCGACGCATTCCCCCACCGAAGAAGAGAAGTCCGTGAAGACAACGCGAAGGCTCAGAGCAGATTCTGCACCAGCGCCGACCAGTGATTGGAAAACCACGTCGCCAGGCCCCCCACCCACTGCACCACCAGCAGGTGGTCGATGCCGCGGGCAAACCAGGCCGGATCTCGCGCCATATCATTGACCAGATCAGCGGGCCCCAGCGCGTGGGCGACTCCCGCACCGACCAGGCTCAACAGCCAGGTCAGCCTCCCCAGCGAGCCCGACCAGTCGCTCGATGGCGAGGCCAGCGACCACACCAGCGCGATCACAAAGGGGCTCACCGAGACGCCCAGGCGCAGCAGATGATCGAGCTCACTGGCCTGCGCGCCGATCATCAAAAAGGCCATCGGGAAGAGGAGCACGCTCAGCCAGACCTCAGCCCACTCCGCCGCCGAACGCGGCAACCTTAAAAAACGATCGAAACGCAGCTGACGACGACGGGCCACCGGGTCGCGCTCGCGAGGGGCGTGGTCGCGGTAGGCGTCGTAATCCAGCTCCAGCTTCTCGCCACGTCCGAAGAGGCCGCCGACGACCTCTGCGGCGCCGCGCTTTCGCTTGAACTCATCGGGGTCAACGCTGGCCAGGATATCAACCTGCTCTCCGATCGCCCCATCTCTGACCTCCGAGATGTTGATCTTCGGGGCCGCCTCCTCGCCGCGCTCCAGGCGATCGAGCGCGCCCAGCAGGGCGGAGGCGCTGTTGAGGCGTCGCTCGGGATCTTTCTCCAGCAACGCTCGGAGAAGCGCGTGCGCTCGGGGGTCAATTGAGCTTAAGCGCGCAAGCTCCAGAGGTTTTCGGGAGACATGCGCGCTGATCGCGTCTTCGACGCTCGACGCGCGCACCGCCTGCTCGCCAGCCAACATCTCGTAGAAAAGCAGCCCCACCGCATACATATCGGCGGCCGGGCCCACCGGAAGCCCGCGCGCCTGCTCCGGGGCGATGTAGCGCGGCGTGCCCACGGCGATGCCCTCGCGGGTCAGATCGACAATCGACTCGTCTTCGAGGCGCGAGAGCACCTTGGCCATGCCAAAGTCCAGCACCTTGACGCGGTAGCCCCCGTAACGCGTGGGTGTGAGCATCACGTTGGCCGGCTTTAAGTCGCGGTGAATCACCCCGGCGTTATGCGCGACCTCCAGGGCCATCGCGATCTGGCGGACCACATCGGCGGCCACCTCCAGCGATAATGGCGAGGCGTGGGCAACCTTATCGAGCGTCTCCCCATCGACGTACTCCAGCACCATGAAGATCAGGCCGTCCTCGGTGCGCCCAAAGTCATAGAGCGAGATGATGTTGGCGTGCACCAGCGCACGCACGACCTTCATCTCACGCTGAAAACGCCCGATGGCCGTCTCCGAGCTCTGACTGTCGGCCGGGGGAATAGCCTTGATCGCCACGCGCTCGGTGGTGATCTCGTCGACCGCGCTGAAGATCATGCCATAGGCCCCCGCCCCCACACGCCGGCCGATGCGATAGCGCCCCACCAGAAGATCGCCCTGGCGGATAAGTTGTTGCAGTCGTCGATGCGGGCTGCTCATCCTATCCTCGTCTCGGGAGTTCAGGCCCAGGGAAGCAGGCCGGCCATCAGCTCATAGAGTCCGGCCAGCGCGCCGGCCAGCGAGCGAATCGTCAAGCGCAGGGGAAGCGGCGCCCCGCCAACCTGCTCGCCAAGAAACCACAGCGCGTCCTCGCGCAAAGCGGCCGCGGCAGCTGTCGGAAACACAAGGCCAATCACCACAAGCCCCACCGCGCTGGCCGCTGACGTGCGCTTGAGCCAGGGCAGAAGCCAGCGCCGGGTCACGTCGGGGAAGTGCAATGTGTTGGAGAAGGCTACCCACAGAAAGGCCAGAAGAAAAGGCAGCACCCCGACCACCGCGCGCGTTGCACTCCCCAGTGGCGAGGCCGCCGCCGAGACCAGCGCAAACGATAGCATGGCGACAAGCACAAGCCCCACGCTGCTGACCAGCGTCAGACGCCAGTGCGCGTGGCTGGCAGCGCGATCCTGACTCTGACGAAGTTCATCGACGGTGGGCGTCTGCCGTGTGGCGAGTTGATGCTGCTGCCGCGCCACCGAATGAAGATCGAGGTCAAGATCGCTGACCGAAGCGCTACCCGACTGCGAGACGGTGCGCTGCGGAGGCGGCGCGCTGATGGGACCACTGGCCCGGCGCACACCCGTGGTGCGGCGCATGCCGGTAGTGCGACGCATATTTCCCGACGGCGTCCGTTGGGCGGCAGAGTTGCTTTTCGCCTCCGACTCGGAATCTTCCGGAAGAGGCACATAACCCTTACCGGAAAAAACGTCGGCGGAGCCGTCGGACTGCTCCGACTTCGCCTTCGGTGTCTGCGGGATGGTCGGGTTGGACGTGCGGCGGCGGGCGCGTCCCTGAAGGATCGCCTCCAGATCTTCACGGAACTCGCGCGCCGAGGCGTAACGCGCCTCGGGGTGGCGAGCCGTCGCGCGGTGAATGATCGCCTGAAGCGCCTCGGGGAGCTCTTCGATGCCGTCGAGGGGTAGCGGCTCCTCGGCCAGGTGAAAACGCGCCACCTTCGCCACACTCGTCTCGGCGATGCAGGCGCGGCCGGTGCACATCTCAAAGAAGATCAGCCCCAGGCTATAAAGATCGCTGGCTGCGCTGACTTTCTGCCCCAGGATCTGCTCGGGGCTCATGTAGCGCGGGGTGCCTATAAACTGGGTGGACTGTCGCCCGGAGCTCGTCTGAATCTTCTCCTCGGCGCGCTCCACCAGCTTGGCCACCCCGAAGTCCAGCACTTTGATCGTCCAGCCCCCCTGGGCGGTGCGGCCCACCATCAGGTTGGCCGGCTTTAAGTCGCGGTGAATCACGTGGTGGGCGTGCGCCTCTTCCAGGCTCGCCAGGATCTGCAGGCAGCACTCCATCGAGCGGCGCTTGCCCAGCGCTCCACGCGCCTCAATGACCTCATCGAGGGTGCGCCCGTCGACGTACTCCAGCACCATGTAGGGGATGGCGTCAGAAGTGGTCCCGAAGTCGAAGATCGCCACGGTGTGCGGATCTTTGAGGCGGCTGGCCACGCGCACCTCGTTGATGAAGCGCTCGGCCACCTCGGGATGGGCCGCCATGACCTCCGGACGCAGAAACTTCAGCGCAACATCGCGATCCATCACCTCGTGGCGCGCGTGCACTACCGTCGCGAAACTTCCCTCCCCCAGCGGCCGCACGATGCGGTATTTTCCTTCAAAGAGCACCCCGGCGCGAAGCTCGCAAAACGCCCGGGTCTCAGCTTCTGGGTGGGTCATGCAGACTCTCTGGCTCAATACAGCTTTTACCCCGCAGGAGGGCGGGCGCACGAATCTAACACCCGAGATCTCGGCGGTCCATCGCCGGCTGCGCTGAGCGACCTCGATGCCATGGAGACAACCCTGACATTCGAGCTCGTCGTTGCCCCTGAACGCAAAAAAAGCCGCCCCCCGCGAGTGTCTCACGGGGGGGCGGCTTTTCAAACGCTTCAGGCGTTGAGGGCGGCGTCGGCGCGCGATGTTTACGACGCGCTGCCGACGCGCAAAGGGCTTACATCATGCCCATGCCACCCATGCCGCCCATACCACCCATGCCGCCCATACCAGCAGCACCGGCGGCGTCATCGTCGCCCGCCTTGGGCTTCTCGGCGATCATCGCCTCGGTGGTCAGCATCAGACCGGCGATGCTGGCCGCGTTCTGCAGCGCGGTGCGGGTGACCTTGACCGGGTCGATGACGCCGGCCTTGACCAGGTCTTCGTACACGTCGGTGCGGGCGTTGTAGCCGTAGTTGCCATCCTTGCCGAGCACGTTCTGGATGACGATGGAGCCTTCCACACCGGCGTTGGCCGAGATCTGGCGGATGGGCTCCTGAGCGGCGCGGCGCACGATGTCGACACCGAAGGCCTGCTCGCGCTCCAGGGAGAGGTTGTCGAGCACCTTGGAGGCGCGCAGCACGGCCACACCACCACCGGGGACGATGCCTTCTTCGACGGCAGCGCGGGTGGCGTTGAGGGCGTCTTCAACGCGGGCCTTCTTCTCCTTCATCTCGATCTCGGTCTGGGCGCCGACCTTGATCACGGCCACACCACCGACGAGCTTGGCCAGACGCTCCTGGAGCTTCTCACGGTCGTAGTCGCTGGTGGTCGACTCGATCTGGGCCTTGATCTGGTTGACGCGACCGGTGATCGCATCTTTGGTCCCCTGACCACCGACGATGGTGGTGGAGTCCTTGGTGATGGTCACGGTGCCGGCGGTGCCCAGGTCCTGAAGGGTGGCGGCTTCAAGCTTCATGCCGCGCTCTTCGCTGATGACGTTGCCACCGGTGAGGATGGCGATGTCTTCGAGCATGGCCTTGCGGCGGTCGCCGAAGCCCGGCGCCTTGACGGCGGCCACGTTGAGCACGCCGCGCAGCTTGTTGACCACCAGGGTGGCCAGCGCTTCGCCGTCGATGTCTTCGGCGATGATCAGCAGCGGGCGGTTGCCCTGACCGTGGACCTGCTCCAGCAGGGGCAGAAGATCCTTCATGGAGCTGACCTTCTTGTCGAAGAGCAGGATGAAGGGGTTGTCGAAGGTTGCTTCCATACGCTCGGCGTCGGTCACGAAGTAGGGCGAGAGGTAGCCGCGGTCGAACTGCATCCCCTCGACGAACTCGAGTTCGTCTTCCAGGCCCTTGGCTTCTTCGACGGTGATCACGCCTTCTTTGCCGACCTTCTCCATGGCCTCAGCGATGAGGTTACCGATGGACTCGTCGTTGTTGGCGGAGATGGTACCGACCTGCGCGATCTGGCCGCGCTCGCTGGTCTCGGTGGCCATCTTGTGCAGCTCTTCGACCACGGCGGTCACGGCCTTGTCGATGCCGCGCTTGATCTCCATCGGGTTGTGCCCGGCGGTCACAAGCTTGGTGCCTTCACGCAGGATGGCCTGAGCCAGCACGGTCGCGGTGGTGGTACCGTCACCGGCGGTGTCGGAGGTCTTCGAGGCGACCTCTTTGACCATCTTGGCGCCCATGTCTTCGAACTTGTCCTCAAGCTCGATCTCCTTGGCGACGGTCACGCCGTCTTTGGTGATGAGCGGAGCGCCGAAGCTCTTCTCGATGACCACGTTGCGGCCCTTCGGCCCCAGGGTCACGCGCACGGCGTTGGCAAGGGTGTTAACGCCGTTGAGGATGCGCTGGCGAGCGCGGGTATCAAAAATGATCTCTTTGGCCATGGTCTGTCTCCTGAAATTTCGGTTGGGTTGCTCGCCCTGAGTCGGCGAGCCAGATTCATACGCAGGACATCCCTCGCGCTGATTGCAGCGCGAGCTCAGCAGCGAGCTTTAGTCGGTGATGACCGCCAGGATCTCTTCTTCGCGCAGGATCAGGTGCTCTTCGCCGTTGATCGTCACATCGGTGCCGGAGTACTTGCCGAAGAGGACCTTGTCGCCTTCTTTGACCTGCAGCGCGACGGGCTTACCGTCATCACCGGGCTTACCTTTGCCGGTGGCGCGCACGATACCTTCAAGCGGCTTCTCTTTGGCGGTGTCGGGGATGATGATGCCGGTCGAGGTCTTTTCTTCGCTGGGCACGCGCTGGATAAGGACGCGATCGTACAGGGGCTGAATCTTCATCGCTTCACCTCGTAGAATGGGTTAAGGAACACGTTGAGTGTTGGAAAACAGGGGCTGATTGGGCCCCTTAGCACTCTCAAGGGGGGAGTGCTAACGCGGCATACCGTATGCGCCGACCTAACCAAGTCAAGCAGAAAAGTTTGACAGGCTTCGCTCCCCCTTTAATTACGCCGACTTTGGCGCTATCGTCGCTCGCTGCAGTCCCCGAAACGCGCACCGCCATGGCGGGCGCCCGGGGCAACCGAGCATGGTAAACCACGACTCTTGCGAGTGCTCCGTGACCGACGTTTTTGATCCTTCCCAGCTTCACGCCCAGGCCCGCCGTGTGCGTCGCGCCGCCCGCGAGCTCGCGCGCCAGCCCGGCGCGCTGCGCGACGACGCGCTCCTGCACATGGCCCGGGCGCTGCGCGCCCACACCGACGCCATCCTCAGCGCCAACCAGGCCGACCTGGAGGCCGCCCGGGCCAGCGGCCTGGAGGATTCGTTTATCGATCGCCTGCGCCTGAGCCCCGAGCGCATCGAGCAGATGGCCTGCGCCCTCGACGAGGTCCGCGCCCTGCCCGACCCACTCGGCGGCTACGATGAGATGTGGATGCGCCCCAACGGCCTGCAGGTCGCTAAAAAGCGCATTCCTCTGGGCGTCATCGGCATCATCTACGAGGCCCGCCCCAACGTGACCAGCGATGCGGCCGCGCTCTGCTTAAAGAGCGGTAACGGCGTGATGCTCAAAGGGGGCAGCGACGCGTTTGCCTCCAACCTGGCGGTCGTCACCGCGCTGCGCGAGGGTCTCCAACAGAGCGATCTTCCGCCGGAGGCCTGCGAGGCCATCGGCTTTGTGGAGACGCGTCAGCGCGAGGCCACCGCCCACCTGCTCACCCTGAGCGACGCGATCGATGTGATCATCCCCCGCGGCGGCAAGGGGCTCATTCAATTTGTGCATCAGCACTCCCGCATCCCCGTCATCAAACACGATGAGGGCGTCTGCCACTTGGTCGTCGACGGCTCCGCCAGCCCGGAGACGGTGGAGCGGGTGGTGCTCAACGCCAAGGTGCAGCGCCCCGGGGTGTGCAACGCCGCCGAGACGCTGCTTTTTACCGAGAGCGCGCTTGAGGAGCATGTGCCCCGCTGCCTTAAGTCCTTGTCGGAGGCCGGCGTACGCCTGCACCTCTGCCCGGCCAGCGCCGCCATCGCACGCGCGGCCAACATCGACTTTTGCGAAGCCACCGACGACGCGTACGCCGCCGAGTTCTTAAGCCTGGAGCTGGCGGTGCGCGTAGTCGCCGACCTCGACGAGGCCATCGCGCACATCGATCGCTTTGGCTCTCGCCACTCCGAGGCCCTTCTCACCGAGAGTTATGCCCAGTCTCAGCGTTTCATCGACGCGGTGGACTCCTCGGTGGTACTCATAAACGCGTCGACACGCTTTAGCGACGGCGGCCAGCTTGGGCTGGGCGCCGAGATCGGCATCAGCACCACCCGCATGCACGCCTACGGCCCGATGGGCTTAAAGGAATTGACGACCACCAAATTCGTTGTGTTAGGTACGGGACAGATCCGGGAGTGACCCGCGATTTCGCCTCACCATCCACGAAGACGTCGAGGATGGATGAGGTCACCGGCGCCAGAGGCGCCGGGCAAACCTGACCAGGAGAGGAATGAAGACAGACAGCGCCGCTTCCACCCCGAACACCCCTCAGTCCGAAATCGATCAGGAGCTGATCGACGTGGCCCGCGGCATCGCCGCGGTCACCTGGGATCTTAAAGCGCTCAACACCACCGTCATCGATCTGCGCGGTCGGGTGAGCTACACCGACTTTATCATCGTGGCCACTGGCACCTCCGAGCGTCACGTGCAGGCACTGGCCAAACGCGTCGACTCCGAGATGCGCGACTCCGGCCGCAAGAGCATGGGCACCGAAGGCCTGGACACCGGCCGCTGGGCCCTGCTCGACTACGGCGACATCATCGTGCACATCTTCCACCAGGACGCCCGCAAGGATTACGACCTGGAGCGCATGTGGTCGGAGGCCCCTCGCCTGGAGCTCGAAGACGCCCCCGAAGAGCTCTACGGCCACTTCGACGGCGAAGCCTTCGGAGCCTGATACGACGGCCGCAAGCCAACGCGATGCGCGTTGCAGCACCCTGATTAAAAAACGCCCCGGCAGCCAGGCTGCCGGGGCGTTTTTTATCGTCACATCAACTTCACGTCTCGCTTCTTACTTATGGTAGGGCTCACCGCGAATGATCGTCATCGCCCGGTAGAGCTGCTCCCAGAGCATCATGCGCGCCATCTCGTGGGGGAAGGTCATCTTCGAGAGCGAGAGGCGCCGATCGCAGCTTTTGATAAGCTGCCGATCCAGCCCGTGCGCGCTGCCGATGTAGAAGACCACATGGCGCTGACCACCGACCATCCAGCCGTCCATCCACTCGGCCAGCTGAGCGCTGTCGATTTGCTTCCCTCCCTCGGTCATCGCGATGGTGAGCGCCGGCTCCGGCGAAGCTTTGCGCATCGCCTCGGCCTCCTCGGCCAGAGCCCCGGCCACATCGTTGCCACTGACGCGCACCTCGCGCACCTCCACATCTTCCACGGGCAGATGATGCGCCAGCCGCTCGCGATACTCCTTTGCGAGCTCGCCAAGGCGAGCGTCTCGCATCTTCCCCATCGCCACCACGCTGATCTTCATCGACTGCTCCACACGTTTAAGGCACGCAAACTTCGGCCGGCCGCCGCGATAATAGAAAAACCCAGGCGGCCCACACCCCGGAGACTACCGTGCCTCAACGCCTTGTCCACCTCCTTCAGCAGGCCGTTGATCGCCTGCTTCCTCCCGGCTGCGCGGCCTGCGACGATCCGGCACTCCCCGAGAGCGCCTTCTGCGCGATCTGCGAGGAGGACAGCTACCTCTTGCCATCCAGCGTTTGCCCGAGGTGCGCGCTTCCCCTTCCGCTGAGCCGCTCTCCTTACGCGTCGCACAACGCGGCCGGCGGCTGCCCCGGCTGCGCGCGACGCCCCTTTTCGCCCATAGGCCGCACCACCGCCATCTGGGAGTACGAGGGCGCGGTCTCCGAGGCGCTGCGACGCATCAAATACTCCGGCGATCTGGTCGCCGCACAGTCCCTCTTAAACGCCTCGGCCGCCCTCATCTCGCCGACGCTCCGGGCGCTCCCCCCGTCGCTCATCATTCCGGTGCCCGCGCGCCCCGAAAACCTGCGGGAGCGCGGATTTCATCTTCCCTCGCTGCTTGCCCGGCGCTGGGCAAAAGGCACCCACCACCGCCCGGCGCTCTTTACCCTTCGCAAAACTCGCCAGACCCGCGCCCAGGCAAGCCTGGGGCTCATCGAGCGCAGCACCAACCTGCGCGACGCCTTTAAGGCTCACAAAGCCCATCGTCCCGCGACAAGCGCGCTTATCGTCGACGACGTCCTCACCACCGGCGCCACCCTGGACGCCGCCGCCTGCGCGCTTCGGGAGGCCGGCGTTGAAAAAATTCACGCTCTGGTGCTGGCCCGAAGCCTCCCCCGTCAATAACTTTCGATCATCTTCTGCAAAGACGCGCGCCTGGCTGCACATACCCCCGCTAAGGCCCCCCGGACGCGCGCATCGCCCGCGCTCACCCCGCGTCTTCGCCGCGGCGCGTCATCTACGCCCGAGAAGGAAGTTCTGTAAACCTTTGAAAATCGAAGGAAATACGCTCACCCTGCTCTACGGTTTTTTTGCCGACGTTGCCTGCTGAGGCATCGCGTCCCCCTCGACCGCAAGGCCATCGCTCGGAGCACGCATGAAACCCGCCCTCTTGCTCAACGCCTCCTACGAGCCCCTCTCGATTGTCGACTGGCGAAAGGCCGTCACGCTCTTATGGCTGGGCAAAGCCGAAGTCCTCGTCTCCCAGGAGCGCCAGGTGCACTCCGCCCACACCTCGCTGGAGCTGCCCTCGGTGCTGCGCCTTTTGCGCCGGGTGCGCATCCCCCGGCGACGCGTGCAGTTCTCGCGCAACAACGTCTACCGCCGCGACGGCTACCGCTGTCAGTACTGTGGCGAGCGTTTTAACGGTGCCGACCTTACCTTCGACCACGTCATGCCCCGAAGTCGCGGTGGAGAAACCACCTGGACCAACATCGCCACGAGCTGCCAGCCCTGCAATCGTCGCAAAAACTCCCGCACCCCCTCCGAGGCGCGCATGCCGCTGATCACCCAGCCCTACGAGCCGCGCTGGTGGCCATTCAGCGCCGGGGCGGGTAACCTTGAGGAGCACCCCGAGGATTGGAAGCCCTACCTCTGGACCTGACCCCCTCGCCAGCACGCTGAGCCTTCATGCCTACGATTGCTATCCTCGCTGATGTTCACGCCAACCTCTTCGCCCTCGACGCGGTCATCGCCGACATCGCCGCCCATCAGGTCGATGAGGTCATCGTCGCCGGAGATCTGGTCGGACGCGGCCCCCAGGGCAGCGCCGTGGTCGCGCGCATCGCCGAGCTGGGCTGGCGCAGCGTGCGCGGAAACCACGAGGATTACCTCCTCTCCTTCTGCCGCGGCGACATCCCCGACCCCTGGCGCACCCTCGATGAATGGGCCGGATCGCGCTGGATGGCCCGCGAACTCAGCGCAGAGGCCGTCGCCTTCATCGACGCCCTGCCCTTCTCCCTTCATGCCTCCACCGATCCCACTCTCGAAGTCTTCCACGGCTCGCCACGCTCCCACAGCGAGGGCATCGGCGCCTGGACCCCCGAAGATCGTCTGCGCGAGCATTTCGACGCGATCGAGGGCTCCACGCTCATCTGCGCCCACACCCACCGCCCGCTCGTCCACCGCTTTGAAGACGGCCTGATCGTCAACGTCGGCTCCGTGGGACTTCCTTTCAACGGCGACTGGCGTGCCCAATACGCCATCCTCAACGGGAGCGGCCCCTCCCGCGAGGTCACCCTCCGCCAGGTCGAGTACGACCGCGAGGGCTTTCTGGAGCACTACCAGAGCTCGGGATTTCTCGACGAAGGCGACATCACCGCTCATCTTCTCTACCGCGAGGTGGAGGCCGCCCGCCCCTTCCTGGTGCCCTTCTTAAAATGGGCGGAACTCACCGAGCGCGAGCCTGCCCTCGACGCTCTCGATGACTTCGACGCCGTCTATGAACCGGGCATCTCCATGGTCGATTTTCTCAACATGATTGAGCCCTCCGGGCGTTTTTAACCGTCCTGCGTTCCGAGCATAAACGAGCATATAAAAGCCCCGGCGCCTTCGCACCGGGGCTTTTTGATCCTCAGAAGATCAAAAATCTATCCTCAGGACTGCTTCATGGGCTTCTTGGCGTGAAAGAGCTCGCTGACCGAGCGCCCGTCGTGAATACGGCTGATGGCCTCGGCGAACTCTTTGGCCACCGAGATCACCTCCACCTTCTCCGACTGCTGGTTGTCGCGCAGGGGCACGGTGTCGGTCACAAACACCTTGTCGATGAACGCGCCATCGATGCGCTCGGCGGCGTTGGAGCTGAAGATCGGGTGGGTGGCCGTGGCCAGCACCTTGTCGGCGCCCTTCTCTTTGAGGAAGGTCGCCGCCTCGATGAGCGTGCCGCCGCTGGCGATCTCGTCGTCGACGATCACGGCGACCTTGCCCTTCACATCACCGATCAGGCTGACGGCGCGCGGGCGCTCATCGTCGCCGTCGCGGCGCTTGTCGATGATCGCCATCGGCAGGTCGAGGCGGTTGGCGTAGCGGCCCAGATCTTTGGCCTCGCCAGCGTCGGCAGCGACCAGCACCCAGTTCTCGCGGCCCTCCTCCTGACGCAGACGATCGCAGATGGGACCGGCGCCCAGCAGCTGGTCGACGGGCATGCGGAAAAATCCCTGCGCCTGAGCCGAGTGCAGATCCATGGTGAGCACCCGGTCGGCCCCGGCGGTCTTGAGCAGGTCGGCCACAAGACGCGCGGTAATCGAGATACGCGGACGATCTTTTTTATCGCTGCGGATGTAAGGGATGTAGGGCATCACTGCGGTGATGCGCGAGGCCGACGCCGAGCGCAGCGCGTCGATCATGATCAGCAGCTCAAAAAGATTCTCGTGCACCGGCGAGGCCGAGGTCTGCACGACGAAGACGTCGCACTCGCGCACGTTCTCCTCGATCTGCACCATCATGTTCTCATTGCTGAACCGAACCGTGGTGCTCTTTCCGACGTCGATGCCGAGATATCCGCAGATCGACTGGCAGAACTCCGGATGGCTGCCGCCGGAAAAGACTTTGAGCTGCTTGTTCACGAGGGACTCCGTAGCGGGGTGGTGGGGGGGCGTGCGACGCCTCCCCCTTACAAAACTCAGCGCGTAGGATCAACCTCGCCAGAACTCTCAGCCCAGCTCGGCGCACATCACCCAGGCGTCTTCGCCGTCTTCGTAATAGCGCTTGCGCCGGCCCATCCGCTCAAAGCCCAGGCGTTTGTAGAGGGCGATGGCCGCCTTATTGCTCACGCGCACCTCCAGGAGCACCGAGACGACCTCGTGGGCATGCCCCAGGGCGATGAGCATCTCCAGCATCCCCCGGGCAATCCCGCGGCGCTGAGCGTCCGGGTGCACCGCCACATCCAGGATGTGCAGCTCGTCGAGCACCCGCCAGTAGGCCAGAAAGCCCACCACGCGCTCCCCCTCGGTGGCCACCCAGATGCGCGACCACTCCAGGGTGAACTCCCGCTCGAAGCTCTCTCGCTGCCAGGGGTGGGCGTGCGCGGCGCGCTCCACCTCCATGATCGCGTCGAGGTCCTCCGGCGTCGCCCGCCGCACGCTCAGCCCCTCCCCCACACCTTCGCCGCCGGGCTCGCCCCAGCCCTCGGCGCTCATACGCCGGTGACCTGGCGGATGCGATCCCACAACGCCTCCCCTCCCTCACCCTTGGTGCTGGAGTAGAGGAGAAGTTCTCCGGGCGGGCAGTTCAGATCTTTTGCGATCTCGCGGCGGCGCTGCTGCGCGGCGTTGCGCCCGTATTTATCGGCCTTGGTGAACACCAGGATGGGCTGGATGCCGAAGAGCGGCGCCGACTCGATGAGCATCATGTCGTCGTCGCGCACCCCGCGGCGAAGATCCATCACGCAGACCATCGCACGCAACGTGGGCCGCCCCGCCAGATAGCCCTCGATCATCGGTCCCCAGGCCGCTTTCACCGAGAGGGGAACCTTCGCAAAGCCGTAGCCCGGAAGATCCACAAAGACCATCGCGTCGTTGATGTTGAAGAAGTTGATCGTCTGGGTATGCCCCGGCGTCTTACTGGTCTTGACCAGTTTGGTGCGCCCCACCAGCGAGTTGATCAGGCTGGATTTTCCGACGTTGCTCGCGCCGCCAAAGGCGATCTCCGGGAGCTCGGTGGGCGGGTAGTGCGAGGGCTTTGTGCCGCTCGTCATAAACTCCGCCTTGTTGACCTTGTAGATCGCGCTCATGTGATGCTCCTCGGCGCCCGTCTCATTCTCATCGTTCGCGACAGCGCGCTCAGAGGGAGGTTCGGGCAACGTTCTTGCCAGATGATTTCGATAACTCAGAAAAGACGCGCGCCGACACCCGGCGCCGCCCCGTGGCTCCATACCCACAGAAGGGCCAGGCTGACAAACGCAAGCGCCACCACCGGGGTAATTCGTCGCGCCAGCGCTCCGAGCGTGCCCTGCTCGTACATCGCCTGCTGCAAGCCCAGCACGACAAGCGGCACGCCAAAGCCCACCCACTCCGCGCGTGTAAACACCCCGAACGCCCCGCTCGACTCCCAGGTCACCAGAAGCCCCCAGGCCCAGCCCAGCATCATCAGCGCCACCGCGCGCCCCACAAGCCCGCGACTCAGCGCCTCCGCCTGCTCGCCAGGCGCCTGCACCTCGGAACCACGATCATCGCCGCCGCGCCCACCTCGCCAGGAGACCCAGGCGCAGAGCAGCGCGGCGATGAGCAACGCCACAACCTCCGCCCCCATCCGCGCCAGATGCACCGCCGGGGAGCTTGCCAGCTCCACCAGAAACTCCCCCTGCTCGGAGAGCCCCGGGGGAAGCTGGCGGCCGGAGAGCCACTCGGCCGCCCGGGCTTTGAGCCCCGCGTCGACCAGCCGTTCGGCGGGCGGCGCCGGTGTGCCGAGCACCATGCCCACGGCCACCGCGAAGAGCATCGCCGCGCCGGCCCACAACTTCCCGGCCAGCGCACGCAGGCGATGTTTTGCGTCGATGAGCCCGGAGCTCGCCAGCGCGGCGATGCCCGCGACAACCACCGCCGTGGCCACAAGCCCCGCGGCGCTCTCAGCGCCCATGACCACGGGCACCTTCAAATCAGCGGCCTGGCGCACCGAGGGAAGCCCCCACAAAAGCGGCTCCTCGCCGGCGGCCAGCGGCCAGGCAAAGCTCACCGCGCTCTCGCGGGCGCGCTCGGCCCACACACCCAGAACGCCCAGCCCCAGCGCCGCGCTCAACGCGCCGACGGCCTGGGGCGCGCGGCCTGCGGCCGCTGCCGCCACAAAAAGCATGGCGAGCGAAGCGAGCCAGGCGGCACCCTGCACCGTCCACATCGCGCCCAGGGTGGAGAGCGGCCCGGGCGCGCCCGCACCAAGGGTGAGCAACGATCCCAGGATCACCGCCACGGCCAGCAAACTCGCGCCCAACTGCACATCACGGGTCGCAATGGCGCCCGAGAGGGGGCCCAGGCCCACAAGGCCAGCGAAGCTCCCGAGCGCCGCCAGCATCACCAGCATACCCGGGGCAGCGCCAAACCACAGCGAGGCCACAAGCCCCGCGCCCCCCACCACCGCACCGACCACGCTCAGACGCAACGCGCCGCGCCGCCACTCTTGCTTCGGCTCCTGGCTCATTGCTCGTCCTCCACATCATCGCTGCTACCGGCATCATCTGCTGCGCCACCTTCCGCGCTCTCATCAGCGCTTCGCCCCATCCCGAGCCCGCCGAAACAGAGCAGCAAGAAGCCCGCCACGCACAGCCCGGCGCCGATCCCCAGCACCCCGAACGGTCGCACCGGGGAGACCTGCATCACCGCCGCCGGCACCTCCTGCAACTCCTCAAGCCACAGGCCGTCGGCAAAGTCGGGGCGAGCCTCACTTTCGGGCTCTTCAAACACCCAGAAACGCCGCCCCTCGCCATCTTCGAGTTGCACCGCGGGCCCCATGGCGTCGAGGTAGTTTGAGGTCGTCGCCACGACCGTATAACTCGGTCCGTTGATCGAAACGCTCAGGCTATCGCCCACCACACCCGCAGCCGGGATGGTGTTCTCCGCCTCACTGCGCACCACCGCCCGGTACACCGCTGTGTCGGTCACAAGCCCCACAAACGCAAAACGAAGCCCGCTCACATCCAGGCTCTCACCAACCCCGAGCGTCTGCGGCGGTACCCCGTCGGGGCCCAGACGCGAAAAGACCACATCGACGCGCGGCTCGTCTCCCAGCACCACGGACTCGAGCGTCATGCGCAGCGGCAGCATCACGTCCACCTGGCGGCTTCCCTGCTTGACCTCATAGGCCTGGCGGGTCTCATGCATCGGCAGCACCAGCTCACCGACCGGCAAGGTCCCATGCCCGGTCAACCAGCCGCCGGCCAGCACCGCGCCGCCCAGCACCATCGCCGCAAGGCCCGGAGCTCCGAGCTCCGAGCGACCTTTGAGCGTCGTCCAGCGCATCGCCATCGACGCCACCGCCAGGCTCAACAAAAGCGCCGTAGCGCTGGCCACCTGGGGCATCGGTCCGGCCTCAATCCACCCCGGCGCCCCGGCCGCCGCATAGAGCGCCATCAGCCCGGCCAACACCAGCGATGCGGCCGCCACAGCCGGGTTCGCCAGCGTCATCAACCAGCGCTGCGACCTCCTGCGCCGCCCCTGAAAGCGGGCACTTATCCTGCCTGCACGCCTTTGCATGCTTTCCTTGTCGATGGTATCAACCGCCCTATCTCTAAGGCGCTCAACCTGCTTTACAATCGCCGCCATATGCCGGCGCTTCAGTCCCGGCGAGTCCTAGTACGAGGGGCCAAAAGGTGTCAACGAACTCACCCGGCGTGATCATCGGCCTGACCGGTGGCATCGCCAGCGGAAAATCCACCGTCAGCCGTCACTTTGAATCGCTGGGCGTCACCGTCATCGACGCCGACCGCATCGCTCGAAAAGTCGTCGAGCCCGGCCAACCCGCGCTCGAAGACATCGTGGAGACCTTCGGCCCTGACATCCTCAACGAAGACGGCACGCTCAACCGTACCGCATTGGGCGCCCGAGTATTCCAGGATCCCGACCTGCGCGCTCGCCTGGGCGCCATCACCCACCCGCGCATCGCGCAGGAGATGGCCCGCCAGAGCGCCGCGGCCTTTGAGCGCGGCGAGCCCTGGGTGATTTACGACGCAGCGCTAATCGTGGAAAACGGGCTCTTTAAGGCCTTTGACAGCCTCATCGTGGTGGCCTGCTCGCCAGAGACCCAACTTCAACGCCTGATGGCCCGCGATGGCTTAAGCGTTGACGACGCCCGCGCGCGCATCGACTCCCAGATGCCTCTGGGTGAGAAGCTCAAGGTCGCCGACTTTGTGATCGACAACGATCAGAGCCTCGACCACACTCGACGCCAGGTAGACGAACTTTTTAACTCCATCGACGCGCGCATCCGCCAGACAGGCAGCGCGCGCCCGACCGACGACTGAGCACGGACTTACCGCGATGACCGAGCCCTCCCGAAAGCGCGATATCCTCATCACCGGCTTCCCCAGCTTTGTGGCCCGAAAGCTCGTCGAGACGATCCTCAACGACGAGCCCGACGCCACCATCCGCCTGCTGGTGCGCCCCGACGCCCTCGATGAGGCCGACCGCCAGCTCCAAAAACTCGACGCCTCCCGCCAGCGCATTCACCTGCTCAGCGGCGATGTCGTGGCTCTCGACCTGGGGCTCTCCGGCCGCGAGTACCTGGAGCTCATCGCCAACGTCACCGACATCTACCACATCGCCAGCATCTGGTTCTTAGGCGTGGAGCGCTCCGAGGCCTTTGAGGTCAACGTGCGCGGGGCCCGCAACATCCTGGATACCGCCTACGAGATGCAGCACCTCGAGCGCCTCAACCACCTCTCCACGGCCTTCGTCAGCGGCGACCGCGCCGGCGTCATCATGGAAGAGGAGCTCGACGAGGGGCAGGGCTTTCGCAACGCCTACGAAGAGAGCAAGTTCAAGGCCGAGCAGGCCATGCGCCAGGCGATGGAACATCTGCCCATCTCGATCTTCCGCCCCAGCATCATCGTCGGCGACTCCCGCACCGGTGAGATCGACCGCATGGCCGGGCCCTATTACCTGATCAACGCCCTGGTCAACATGCCCTCGATCGTGCCCATCCCCATGCCCGGCCGCGGCGACAAACCCCTGAACCTCGTGCCCATCGACTTTGTCTGCCGCGCGATGCACCGCATCAGCCGCCGCGACGACGCCGCCGGACGCACCTTCCACCTCTGCGACCCCAACCCCCTCTCCGCGCGCCGCGTCTTCCAACTGGTCGCCGACCGCGCCGGCCGCAGCGCCCCCGTCGGCATGCTCCCTTACCGCCTGACCAGCCTTCTGATGAAGTTCCCCTACCTGGAGCGTTTTACGCGCAACCCCCGCCAGTTTATGGACGACTTCAACCACCTGACCATCTACAACTCCATCAACACCCTCGATGCGCTCGAAGGCCAGGACCTCTGCCCGCCGCTGCCCACCTACCTCGACGCGCTCATCGCCTATGTGCGCGCCGCCGACCTCGATCTGGAGATGCCGCTGGGGGTGGAGATCATGGGGTGACGTGTCTGCGAATAAAGTTTCGCTTGCCTTTGTTACCAACTTGGTAATAATTATGACCTACTAACTATTTTATTGAGGTCAACTATGCGTATTGTGAAGAAAAAGACGATCACCGACCAGTATGCAAGATTTCCTAACGTTAAACAGAGTTTAGAGGAGTGGCTCGCTGACACTGAACGAGCAGTTTGGACGTCTCCGCAGGACGTCAAAAATCGGTACCCTAACGCAAGTATTCTCGCGGGCAACCGAGTTGTTTTTAACATCAAGGGCAACACCTACCGCCTCATCGTATCCATCGCTTATCGGTCACAAGTCGTCTACATAAAGTTTTTCGGTACCCACGCCGAATACGACAAAATAGACGCTCTTAGTGTCAACGACTTCTAACGGGTCTTTTTTCGAAGTTCACCCCGTCAGTATGACAGGAGCCCTCAATGAACATCCAACCCGTCCGGACCCCCCAAGACTACGAGAACGCGTTGCGTCGCATCTCCGACTTGATGGACGCAGATCCAACCGAGGGGACCGATGAGTTCGATCTTCTCGACATTCTGGTCACGCTGGTCGAGGCCTATGAACGAAAGCATTACCCGATCGCGCAGGCGCCGCCCGCCGACGTGATCCAGTTTCATATGGAGCGCCTCGGCCTGACGCAGGCTGAGCTTGCGCGTCAGGCTAAACTCCAGCCTACCCACCTCTCTGCTGTTCTTAAGGGTCATCGTCAGCTCTCGCTCAACCAGATCAGAAAGCTCAGCGCATTTTTCGAAATCCCGGCGGGCTCCCTGATCGACAACCCCTTCCGCGATGACTCGGAACATCGCCCCTCGGCGGGTTGATCCCCCCACCCTTCTTTCTTTGATTCGACGCCTGGCTCCGTTACCATGAGCGATGTTCGCCGCCCTGGCGAGCAGCCGACCCGGCCCCTTGCCCCCCCGCGAATGAATGCCTCCCGCGGTCGGTTCTTTTTATTGAGCGCTTATGCTCCGGCCCTTAGCCCGGGAGTCGTCGAGTCGATGCAACTGCAAAACCGCCTGAACTCCATCATCAAGAAAGTCCGCTCCTACCACCCCGATCCGGACATCGCACAGCTGCGCGAGGCCTATGAGTTTGCCGCGGCCATGCACGAAGGCCAGATGCGCAAGAGCGGTGAGCCCTACATGAGCCACCCGCTGGAGGTGATGGACATCATCGCCGACCTGCGCCTGGACGTGGCCAGCCTGGTCGCCGGCCTGCTCCACGACACCGTCGAAGATACCGACACCACCGTCGAAGAGCTCAGCGGTCGCTTTGGCGAAGACGTCGCATTCCTGGTCGACGGGGTCACCAAGCTCTCCAAGTTTCAGTTCAACACCCGCGAAGAAGCTCAGGCCGAGAACATCCGCAAGATGATCATCGCCATGAGTCGCGACCTGCGCGTGATCCTGGTCAAGCTCGCCGACCGCCTCCACAACATGCGCACGCTCAAGTACATGAACCCCTCGTCCCAGGAGCGCATCTCCCGCGAGACGATGGACATCTACGCCCCGCTTGCGCATCGCTTAGGCTTGAACTGGGTCAAGACCGAGCTCGAAGACCTCTCCTTTCGCTACCTGCACACCGAGGCTTATTACGACATCGCCGAGAAGGTGGCGTCGAAGAAGCGCCAGCGCGAGAACTTCATCCGCGAGGTCATCACGATCCTCCAGGAGCTCCTTGCCGAGAACGACATCAGCGGTGAGGTCTACGGTCGGCCCAAGAACTTCTGGAGCATCTACCGCAAGATGCGCCACAACCAGATCGAGTTTGAGCAGGTCTTCGATGTGCTGGCGTTTCGCATCCTCGTCGATGAGCGGGTGCAGTGCTACGAGTCGCTGGGCCTTGTCCACAACCTCTGGAAGCCCATCCCCGGGCGCTTCAAAGATTATATCGCGATTGCCAAGCCCAACGGCTACCAGTCGCTGCACACCTCGGTGATCGGCCCCTATCAGGAGCGCATCGAGATCCAGATCCGCACCCACGACATGCATAAGGTCGCCGAGGAGGGGATCGCGGCGCACTGGCTCTACAAAGAGGGCAAAGCCGTCCCGGACCGCGACGACCAGAAGTTCGCCTGGCTCCACCGCCTGATGGAGGAGCACCAGGATCACGAAGATCCGATGGAGTTTCTGGAGTCGGTCAAGATCGACCTCTTCCACGACGAGGTCTACGTCTTCACCCCCGACGGCGACGTGTTGAGCTTCCCGGCCGGCGCGACCTGCGTGGATTTCGCCTTCGCGATCCACTCCGAGGTCGGCGCGCATTGCTCCGGGGCCAAGGTCAACGGGATGATGGTCCCCCTGAAGACCGAGCTGCATAACGGCGACATCGTCGAGATCCTCACGCATAAGAATCAGCGCCCCAACAAGGACTGGCTCAACTTCGTGACCACCAGCCGCGCGCGCACCAAGATCCGCAACGCTGTGCGCCGCGAGCAGCGCGAACGCAGCCAGGAGCTGGGACGCGAGCTTCTGGACAAAGAGCTCAAGCGCTACCACACCAACATCCGCGCCTGGGAGCGCGCCGGGAACCTGGCCAAAGCCGCTGAACTCAGCCGCTTCAACAACATCGACGACATGCTCGCCGACATCGGCTACGGCAAGACCCAGCCCGACACCATCGTCGAGAAGATCTACCCCACCGAGAACAAGAAGGCGCGCGCGGCCGACACCGAATCCAAGATCGGCCAGCTCTGGGACAAGCTCGTCCACCGCGGCAAAACCGGCGTGGTCCTCGACGGCATCGAAGATGTGATGGTGCAGTACGCCAAATGCTGCAACCCGCTGCCGGGCGATGAGATCGTGGGTTTTGTCACCCGCGGACGCGGCCTCTCGGTGCACACCCGCGACTGCACCCGCGTCTCGCATCTGGAGCGCGAGCGGCAGATCTCGGTGCGCTGGGCCAACGATACGAGCGTGCCCGATAACGCGCGCCGGCCGGTCAGCGTGCGGGTCTACTGCACCGACAAGCCCGGGCTTCTGGCCAACATCAGCCAGGCCTTCTCGGCCACCGGCGTCAACATCAGCCAGGCCCAGTGCGTGACTACCGAAGATCACCGCGCGGTGAACACCTTTGAGGTGCTCGTTCAGAACACCGATCAGCTCAAACGCGCCATGCGTAACATTGAGAAAATCAAAGGCGTGTACAAAGTCGAGCGCACCATGAATTGAGCCACTGACGCTACCTCTAACCGACGGCCCCCCATGCTCGCTGAGCGCATCGACCAGTTCATCACCTACCTGCGTGTGGAGCGCGGCGCCAGCGCGCACACCCGCCGCGCCTATGCCAGCGATCTGGGCCAGCTGGCCGACTTTCTGGCCGAGCGTGGCCGCGACAACCCCGACCCCGGGACGCTTACCATCGACGATCTGCGTGCGTTCATCGCCGACCGCTTCGATGAGAACCAGGCCTCCTCGCTGGCTCGAAAGATCTCGACGCTGCGCTCCTTTTGGACCTTTCTGATCAAGAAGCGCCTTGTCGACAAAAACCCCGCCGAGCTCCTCTCCACCCCCAAAGTCCAAAAGCCACTTCGCAACTACCTGGGCGTCGACGAGATCTTTCATCTTCTCGACGGCCACAAGGGCGACACGGTCTTAGGCATCCGCGATATGGCCATCTGGGAGGTGGGCTACGGCGCGGGGTTGCGCGTCTCGGAGCTGGTCTCCCTGAACCGGGGCGACATCGACCTTGAGGCTGGCTGGGTTCAAACCATCGGCAAGGGCAACAAGGAGCGACGTGTTCCCCTGGGCCAGAAGGCCTGCGCCGCGCTCAGGCGCTATCTGGCGCGGCGCCACGAGCTCGTCGACGGCGACACCGAACCCGACGCCGTCTTCCTCAACCACCGTGGAGGCCGGCTCACCGACCGCTCGGTGCGACGCCTGCTCAAAGAGCATCTGGTGCGTGCCGGACTCGACACCTCGCTCACCCCGCACGGGCTGCGCCACTCCTTTGCCACCCACCTGCTCGACGCCGGGGCCGACCTGCGCGGCATCCAGGAGCTCTTAGGCCACGCCAACCTCTCGACCACCCAGCGCTACACCCACGTCTCAATTGACAGGCTTATGGAGGTCTACGATGCTGCCCACCCGCGCGCTCGATCGGCGTCTCGCGGCCGCAAAACCGAGCCCTCCCCCACTTCCAATGATGAGTAAGCGATGAGCTTTCGAGGCACCACCATCGTCAGCGTTCGCCGCGGCGATAAGGTCGTCGTCGCCGGCGACGGCCAGGTCACCATGGGCGAGAAGATCGTGATGAAGGCCACCGCCCGAAAGGTGCGCAGGCTTCATGGCGACAAAGTCCTCTGCGGCTTTGCCGGCTCCACCGCCGACGCCTTCACCCTCTTTGAAAAACTCGAAGAGAAGCTCAAGAAGTTCAACGGCAACCTCACCCGCGCAGCGGTCGAGCTGGCCAAAGACTGGCGCACCGACCGCATGCTGCGCAAACTCGAGGCCCTGCTCATCGCCGCCGACAGCGAAGTCACGCTGCTGATCAGCGGTACCGGCGACGTCATCGAGCCCGAAGAAGGCGTCATCGCCATCGGCTCCGGCGGCTCTTACGCGCTGAGCGCAGCCCGCGCCCTGATGCGCCACACCGAGCTCGACGCGCGCACCATCGCGGAGTCCTCGCTGAAGATCGCCGCCGAAATCTGTGTTTTCACCAACGACTCACTGACCATCGAGGAGCTGTCCACATCCTCAAGCTGAGCGCTCCGACAAGCTCACCAGCAGGCGCCCTTTTTCGCCGCACGAAAGCCCAAGGGATCACCGACCATGGCCACCTCCCCCACCCCCAGACACGATGATTTGGAACTGACCCCGCGCCAGATCGTGGCCGCGCTCGACCGCTACATCGTCGGGCAACACGCCGCCAAACGCGCCGTCGCCGTCGCCCTGCGCAACCGCTGGCGCCGCCAGCAGCTCGACGAGGAGCTGCGCGACGAGATCATGCCCAAAAACATCATCATGATCGGTCCCACCGGCGTCGGAAAAACCGAGATCGCTCGCCGACTTGCCCGGCTGGCGCGTGCGCCCTTTCTCAAGGTCGAAGCCTCCAAATTCACCGAGGTTGGCTACGTGGGCCGCGATGTCGAGAGCATGGTTCGCGATCTGCTGGAGCTGGGCATCAACCTGGTCAAAGCCGAGGCCGAGGAGCGCGTCGAAGAGCGCGCCCGCGAGATCGCCGAGGAACGCATCCTCGACCAGCTCGAGCTCAAAAACCCCGAGCGCCCGCCCCTGGACGAGCGCCACAGCAGCCAGAAGTCGTTTATCGTCGGCGAAGACGGCACCATCCAGTCCACCTCCGAGGCGCCTAAAAATGTGCGTGAACACCTGCGCCAGCGCCTCCGTCAGGGCGACTTCGACGACGACTATATCGAGATCGAGCTGACTGACTCCTCCAACCCCGTCATCGAGGTCTTCTCCGGCCAGAAGGGCATGGAGGAAATGGATCTGGGAAGCGTCTTTGGCAACATGTTCCCCCGCCGGCGCAAGAAGAAGCGCGTCAAAGTCAAAGACGCCCTCGGCTCGCTGGTCAAAGAAGAAGCAGGCCGGCTGATTGACATGGATCAGATCACCCAGGAGGCGCTCCAGCGCACCCAGCAGTCGGGCATCATCTTCCTCGACGAGATCGACAAGATCGCCGGGCGCGAGTCCCAGCAAGGCCCCGACGTCTCGCGCGAGGGCGTCCAGCGCGATCTTTTGCCCATCGTGGAGGGCTCCTCGGTCACCACCAAACACGGCGTGGTCAAAACCGACCACATCCTCTTTATCGCCGCCGGCGCCTTCCACGTCTCCAAGCCCTCCGACCTGATTCCGGAGCTTCAGGGGCGCTTCCCGATCCGCGTGGAACTTGAGAGCCTCACCCAGCAGGACTTCCAGCGCATCCTCACCGAGCCCCGCAACAGCCTCACCCGCCAGTACATCGAGCTGATGAGCACCGAGGGCATCACGGTGAGCTTCGACGACGAGGCCATCGGCACCATCGCCGAGATGGCCTACCAGGTGAACGAGACCCTGGAGAACATCGGCGCGCGCCGCCTGCACACGATCATGGAGAAGGTCTTTGAAGCCCTCTCCTTTGACGCTCCCGAGATCGACGATCAAGACATCGTGGTCAGCGCCGACTACGTGCGCGAGCGTCTTCAGGACGTGCTCCAGGACGAAGATTTGAGCCGCTACATCCTCTAAACGAAGGATCTTTCTTATGACGGACACCGCCGAGCTACTTCGCAAAGCCAACGACCTCAACAGCCCCAATTACGCGCCCGCGCCGATCATCTTTGATCGCGGCCAGGGCGTGCGCCTCTTTGATACCGAAGGCAAAGAGTACCTGGACTTTGTGGCCGGCATCGCCGTCTGCGCGCTCGGACACGCCCACCCCACCCTGACCGATGCCCTGCGCGATCAGGCCGGGCGGCTCCTGCATGTCTCCAACCTCTTCTACACCGCCGAGCAGATCGCGCTGATGGAGGCGCTGGTCGAGCAGAGTTTCGCCGACCGGGTCTTCTTCTGTAACTCCGGGGCGGAGGCCAATGAGGCGGCCATCAAACTTGCGCGCCGCTACCAGAAGGTCGTCGCGGGCCGAGCCGACAAGAGCGGCATCGTCACCATGACACATTCCTTTCACGGGCGTACGCTGGCGGCGATCACGGCCACCGGCCAGCCCAAATACCATGAGGGCTTTGAGCCGCTGGTCCCCGGGTTTAGCTACGTGCCCTTCAACGACCTGGACGCGTTGCGACAGGCCGTCGGGCGCGACACCGCCGCGGTGATGGTGGAGCCTGTGCAGGGCGAGGGCGGTGTGCGCCCGGCCGATGCTGCGTATCTCAAGGCGGTGCGCGAGATCTGCGACAAGCATGGCGCGCTGCTGATCTTCGACGAAGTGCAGACCGGCGTGGGTCGCACAGGCTCACTCTTTGCCTATCAGCACTACGGGGTCACCCCGGACATCATGAGCCTGGCCAAGGGCCTGGGCGGCGGCGTGCCCCTGGGGGCGACGCTCGCCAGCGAGAAAGCCTGGGCGGGCTGGACCCGCGGAAGCCACGCCTCCACCTTCGGGGGTAACCCGCTGGCCACACGCGCTGGTCACACCGTGCTCGAGGTCATCGCCCGCGATGGCCTTCTGGAAAACGCCCGCGCCCGCGGCGAACGCCTCCAGGCCGGCCTTCGCCGCCTGGCCGAGCGCTTCGAGGTCATCACCGAGGTCCGCGGCCTGGGCCTGATGATCGGCGCCGAGTGCAAAGGAGACGCCGCCTCGACCATCGCCACCGCCGCCCGCGACGAAGGGCTGCTGATAAACACCGCCGGCGGAAATACGCTGCGTTTTGTGCCCCCGCTGATCATCACCGACGCCGACGTCGACGAGGCGCTCGAGCGCCTGGAGCGCGCCATCGAGAAGGTCGCCTCCTGAGCCCCGAGCCGCCCGGAAGTGCCGGTGCCCTCCTTGCCACAACGCCGGCTCCAAAGTATCCTCCACTTCAGGTAATTACCTGTTCATTCTGGATGCTAGCGCTCCCGGGCGGCTCTCCCCTTAAAAGCTTCCGGGGACTTCTCTCGAACTTCAGCTCGGCTGGCGGTCGCGTGCTCACAGCCCGCGCCCCCACTTTCCCCTACCGGTCAGACGATGTCCTCAATCGATGAGACGCTCGCCCCGCGCGCGCTGAGCGGGGTCGACTTCAAAAGCCTGAAGTCACCGCTGACACCCGAAGAATTCTTTGTGCTCTCGCGGGTCGACGGCTCCATGACCGTCGCCCAGCTCTGCTCGGTCAGCGGGCTCGGCCGCGCGCGCACCCTGGAGTGCATCGAAAACCTCTGGAAGAACGGCCTCATTGAGCTACCCGGCCAGACGTCTCCGGCCCCCCTGGCTGACACCTCATCGGCAGCCTCCTCGGCGTCGTCGGCCTCGGAGGCCGACCAGGACCCGGGCGAAGAGCTCAGCGAGGCTATCCTCACCCGCTTCCCGGTAGCGATGGATGACTTCGCCTTTGACCGCGAGCTCCTCGAGCAGAGCGTCGAGCTTGACGATGACTTCAAACGCGAGGTCGTCTTTGTGTACGCCCAGCTCGATGAGGTCGACTATTACGGTCTTCTGGGCGTCTCTGCCGACTGCGGCCGACGCGAACTTCGCAGCGCCTACTTCTCCATGTCGAAGCGCTACCACCCCGATCGTTTCTTCCGAAAAGTGCTGGGCGACTACGGCATGCGCATCGAAAAGATCTTCCAGCGCATCACCCGCGCCTACCAGACCCTCTCCAATCGCACCAAGCGCGCCGAGTACGACCGCCTCCTGGAGCAGGGGCGCCAGCCCGTCGGCACCCCGCCCCAGGCGTCCACCCCGCTCTCCCAGCGCAGCGAGCCCATCGAGGAGGTCTCCAGCGATCGCAAACGCGAGATGGCCTTCCAGCTCCTGGTTCGCCGCGGCGACGCCCACCTGGAGCGCGATGATGTCGCCGCCGCGCTGCGCGAGTTCCGAAAGGCGCTCACCCTCAAGCGCGACCACGCGCTGGCCCTGCGCGTGGCGAAAAACCTCAAAGAGAGCGGTGAACACCTCGACGACGCGGTCGCTTTTGCGCGCGCCGCTCATAAGATCGAAGCAAGCTCCGTTGACGCGCTGCGAATTCTGGGCGAGTTATACATAATGAAACAATCACCCTCCGACGCGATCTACCATCTGGAGCGCGCTCTGGAGCTGAGACCCGACGACGCCGACATTCTCGCGCACCTTCACCAGCTGCGCGCCTGAACCACCGCCGGCAAACGCCGCCACCTGCCACGTCGCACGACCCGCTAAGGAGAACGCATGGAGCGCATCATCGGAATCGACCTCGGGACCACCAACTCCTGTGTCGCCATCGTCGAAGGCGGCACCCCGCAGGTGATTCCCAATAAAGGGGGCTACAAAACCACCCCCAGCGTGGTCGCGATCACCGAGAGCGGACGTCGCCTGGTCGGTCAGATGGCCAAGCGCCAGGCCATCACCAACGCCCGCCACACCGTCTACGCCTCCAAGCGCCTCATCGGCAGAAAGTGGAACTCCTCGGAGGTCCGCCACTGCATTGAGACCTGCCCCTACGAGATCGTGCAGGGCCCTCACGAAGATGTGCGCATCAAACTTCGCGACAAAGAGTACAGCCTCCCCGAGCTCTCCAGCATCGTGCTCCAGGAGATGAAGCTCGTCGCCCAGGAGTTTCTGGGCGAAGAGCCCACCAAGGCCGTGGTCACCGTGCCGGCCTACTTTAATGATAATCAGCGCACCGCCACCCGCGACGCCGGCCGCATCGCCGGGCTCGATATCGTGCGCATCATCAACGAGCCCACCGCCGCAGCCCTGGCCTACGGCTTTGGCAAAGATATCGACGCCACCGTCGCCATCTATGACCTGGGCGGCGGCACCTTCGACATCTCCATTCTCGACATTCACGAAGGCGTCTTCGACGTGCTCTCCACCGCCGGCGACACCTTTTTGGGCGGCGAGGACTTCGACGCGCGCATCATCGAGCACCTGGCCTTTGAGTTTGCCCGCGAGCATAAGGTCGACCTTCGCAAAGATGAGATGGCTCTGCAGCGTCTTCGCGACGCCGCCGAGAAGGCCAAGATCGAGCTCTCCTCGATGCCCGAGACCGAGATCAGCCTGCCCTTCATCCACAGCCGCGATGATGGCGAGGCCCTCCACCTGCAGACCACGCTGACCCGCGACGCGTTTGAGGAGCTGGTCATCGATCTTGTGCAGCGCACCATCAAGATCTGTCAGGCCACCCTCCAGGAGAGCGGCCTTGAGGTCGATGACATCGACGACGTGATCCTGGTCGGCGGCATGACGCGTATGCCGCGAATTCAGGCTGCTGTGCGCGACTACTTCGGCAAAGCGCCGTCGAAGCAGGTGCACCCCGATGAGGCCGTGGCGCTCGGCGCCGCCGTCCAGGGCGCGGCGCTCATCGAAGGCAGCAGCGATGTGCTCCTGCTCGACGTCACCCCGCACAGCCTCGGGATCATGGTGCACGGCGGCGGTTTCGAAGTGCTCATTGAGGCCAACGCCACCATCCCCACCAGCCACGGCCACATCTTCACCACCGTGCGCGACAACCAGACCTCGGTAAAAATCATCGTGCTCCAGGGCGAGTCGCCCAACGCTGAGGAGAACGAGATGCTGGGTGAGTTTGTGCTCAGCGGACTGCGCCGCGCTCCGGCTGGCGAGGTCGAGGTGGAGGTCGCCTTTGAGATCAGCGCCGACGGCATCGTCTCGGTGCAAGCTCGCGACCTGGAGACCGGCAAAGAGCAGTCGATCACGGTCACCGCCACCAGCGGCCTGACCGAAGAAGAAATTCAGAACATGATCGAGGAGAACCAGGACTACCTGGTCGAGCTCAAGCGTGACGAGGAGCTTGAGCGCGTCCGTGGCCAGATCCGCAAGACGGTGCGCGAGCTTGAGAAGCTCACCGAGCGCACCATCAGCAACGGCGACGGCCACCTCCTCGAGCACCTGCGCGGCCGGGTAACTCGCAGCGTAGAGCAGGCCCGCGAGGCCCTGGACTCCAAAGACACCGCCCGGCTCAGCGCCACCGCCGATGAGATCAAGCAGGTCCTCCAGTCGGTGAAAGCCGCCGCCATGGGCGCCTGAAAACCCACGTTGTAGCCTCCTTATGTTGCCGCAGTAGATCTGGTGAAACTTCATGACCCAAGCGCCTGACGCCGAACAACAACGGGGCCACTTAGAGAAGCTGCGCACCTGCCTCCAACGAGGCGACGCGCCCAACGCGCTGGCGCTCCTGCGTCTGGTGCGTCTCTCCGGGCTCAACGATGCGGAGTCGGCGCAGCTGATCCGGGCGTTAAGCGACGCTCCCTCCGCCGCCGACTTCCAGGCCGCCACCCGGTGGTGTGAGACTCAACTCGAAGCACTCAACGCCCCGACAGAAGCCAGCCTCTTCGATGATCTCGATCTTCTCGGGGACTTCGACGACCTCGATGATCTGGTCAGCATGGAAGACTTCGAAGTCGAGGGCGCCGAGATGTTGCAGATCGACGACATCGACGAGGTCGGCGAAGACGCGCTCGACGCCTTCTTTGATCTCGACAGTGGCGATGACGGCGGCTTCTTTGAACACCTCAACGTCGCCGACTCGCAGAGCGAGGTCGACTGGAGCTTTGACGCCCTCGACGATGACGACAGCGTCGCAAGCCCGGACGATGCTCCAGCCCCCTCCGACGCACCGCCCGCCCAGGACTTCGGGGAGCACACTCGCCGCATCGACCCGAGCGCGGCGCTGGCCCAGCTGGGCATCAACCCGTCAAAAGACGCCGGCGAGTCACTGCGGGATAACTTCACCGAGCACACCCGCCAGTTCGACCCGGCGCAGCTGCACGCGTTGCACACGTCGCCAGAGGCGTCTGCGCCCCACGAGGAGCAGTCTCAGGGTTTTGCTGAGCCCTCCTTTGCCGGCCCCAACGAACCCACGGGCGTCTCCCAGTCCCTCTCCTCGTCGGAAGACCACGTCGATAAGACCTCGGTCGCGCCTTCGATCGAGAGCTTCTTCGACCAGTTCGACGAGCCCGATGACGCGGGCTCCCCCGACGCGGAGTCGGAAGGCTACGATTTTGCCCTGGGCGCCGCGCTCTCGGTGCCTTTTGAGGAGTCTGGCGAGTTTGAGCCGGAGCCGCCGGTTGACGTTGACCGCACCGAAGTTGCCTCGGCGGCCGACTACGACTTTGCGATGGGCGCCTCCATCTCCACGCCCATTGAGGATCTCCTCAACGAGATCTCCGAGCCCTCCGCCGCCGAGACCTCCACACCCCGAAGCTCGGGCTTTGACCTGGATGAGCCCTCCGACGGTGATCTGAAGTTTAGCTTCGATGAGCCCTCTTCCTCCGAGGATGATGACTTCGATCTCGACTTCGGCTTCGCGGCGCCTGCAACAAAGGGGGCCAGCGAGCCCGAACCCGCGCTGGACTTCGACTTCGATGCCCCCGCTCCTCCAGAAACGTCGTCGCGCTCGCCATTTGCCTCCCCCTCATCGACCGCCGGAGATTCGGGCTTCTCGCAGCGGCCCTCGACCGCACCGGCCCGCGAGCCGGTGACCGCGGCCCAGCCCGCCGATGATCTGGACTTCGACTTCGATCTTGGCCCCGGCGCCACGCCGGCCCCCGCGCCGAGCACACCTTTTCAGGTCGCCGACTCGGTGCCCGGTGAGGTCGTCGAGCCCGAAGACGACTTCTTCTTCCCGCCCCCGCTCAACGCGCAGGCTGACAGCGCCTCGCAAGCCCCCCTGGTCGAGCCCGAGGATGACTTCTTCTTTCCGCCCCCGCTCAACGCCGGCACGAGCGCGGCCGCGCCGGGGGAGATGGTTGAACCCGAAGATGATTTCTTCTTTCCGCCTCCGCTCAACGCTGCGGGCAGTCCGGCTTCAACCGCGCAGGACTCTGCTCCGGTGCGCGACTCCATCTTCGACGCGCCCTCCAGCGCAGAACGCTCGGCCCCCCGCCCCGAGCCGCCTACGGCGCGCACCCCGGCGCCCTCCTCCTCGGCCGGCAGCACCCAGGAGCGCCCCACTGGCAAGATGCCCTCGCTGGAGCGGACCCGGCAGCGCCAGGACACGCCTCTTGCCCCGCAGCCCAACGTCGCCGCGCTCAAGCAGGCCGAACCTACGCCTCCGCGCGGTACCACGCCGATTCCCTTTGCGGCCGACGCGCCCAGCTCCGGGGTGATCTCCACCAAACGCGATCACGTCGACGAAGAGGAGTTCTTCGCGCTGGCCGACTCCCTGGCCTCGGAGAGCTCTATGAGCTCGCTCTTCGAGCTCTCCGATCACCACCGTGGCCCCTCGCATTATCGCGGTGAGCCGGTCGTGCGCGAGGTTGGTAATGAACCCACTCCGGCCCACGCCGAGCCCGCCCCCGAGAGCCCCAGCCCCTCGTCCAACCCCTTCGCCCACGACGCCCCCACCGGCGTGCGCAACCGCCCCTTGAGCGAGATGGCCGCCTCTTCGTTTGTGCTCGAAGAGGTCGACGGTCCCCCCTCCGAGATCCCCGCAGAGGGCGCCAACTTCGACGCCATCACCGCCCAGGCGCGCAGGCTCTACGAGAAGGGTGAGTTTGAGACCGCGCACGAGATCGTCAGCGACGTCCTCAACCAGACCGATCACGCCGAGGCCCGCCAGCTGCGCGGCGTGCTCGAGGGCGAGATGGAGCGCATCCAGCAAGACCGCCTCGGCTCGCTGGTGCAGGTCCCCACGCTCAAGGTCTCTATGGGTGATATCGCCGGGCTGGATCTGGATCATCGCGCCGGCTTCTTGCTCAGTCAGATCGACGGGATGCTCTGCTTTGAAGACATCCTGGACATGAGCTCGATGTCGCGGCTGGAGACGCTGACGCTCCTGGCCGACCTTTTTGATAAGGGCATCATCGGCGTCGACCCGCACTGACCTCGCGGAGCGCTGACTCCCACAGACGACAAACGCCGCGCCTCCACTGAGAAGGACGCGGCGTTTTTTGTGCGGGCAAGCGCGACGATCAGGTCAGCAAAAAGACCTGCGAGGGGTTGGTCTCCGCGCTCTCATCGAGGTCGATGGAGCGCGCAATCTCAATATGCTCGTAGCGCGGATCGCTCAGGTCGATGACGATCGGATCGCGGCGGTTAAGCACCCGCACCACCGGGCGGCGCGGGTCGGCCGCCGGCGAGGGCGTGCGAATCACCACCGCCGACTCACCGGAGCTCAGCTGCACGGTGGAGCCGATCGGAAAGAGCCCCAGCGTCGAGACCAGAAGGCGCGTCAGGTGCGGGTCAAACACCTCGCCGGCGCGGCTCTCCACATACTGAATCGCCAGGTCCGGGCGGCGCGTCTTATAGCCCTGCAACCCCTGAATCAGAAGATCGTAGGTGCGGCAGAGATCGATGATGCGGCAGATCAGGTGCAGCTTGCGAGGCGCGCGGTAGAAGGGACGCCCCACCTCGTTTTCAAACGCGCAGCCGCGCTCATAGGTCAGCAGCACGCGTAACGTCGAGATGATGTCGCCGTCAACATGGTCGAGCATCAACGCCACGTCGCGCAGGTTCGCTGAGAACTGTCGGTGAGAATCAAGCCCCGGATCCCGGTCGCGATGCCCCACCGAGATGCCCACGAGACGGTCGATGTCCTGGTAGATCACGGCCATGCCCACGTACGCCGTCATCTGCTGACCGAGCCCCAGACGGTCGGCCAGAAGCATCGCGTAAATCGCTGTGTTCACCGAGTGCGAACTCACGTCCGGCGGCACAAGACGCAGGGGCAAAAGCCCGAGGATCGTAAAGTCATCGTCGGCCAGAAGTTCCGAGACCGTCTGCAAGATCCGGCGCACCACCCCGGTGGGAACCTCCGGCGACTGCGTCTGCTGCACGTGCTCATGCATGTTACGCACTTTGACCAGCGCGCGGATGTAGATGTGGGCGACATACATCGCCTTATTCACCTGGGCGATGGCCTCCATGATCGATTGATCAGGGGTGCCATGCTGAATCTCGATGTTGGGCACGTGCACATGCTCCATGCCCGTGCCGCTTCGCCCGGCCTCATTGAGCGCGCCCAGAAACGCGACCAGATCATCGATGGTCATCGCCTCCTCGAAGGCGATGCCGCGGATCGTGGCCGCTTTAAAGATCCCGTGAAGCTCATTGACACGCTCCTGCTCCTTACGTCGCAGCCGGAGTGTGTCGCCATTGACGCTGCAGAGTTCGCCGCGGATCGTCAGCGAGATCGCCCCGCCGTCGACCTGGGCGACGCTCTGGCGGAAGGCCGGCATAAACGCCTCCATCGCCTGACGCGTCTGGTTATGCTCGACGCTGTAGATCGAGGCGACCTTCATGATCCGGTAGACGCTGTCGACGACAAAACGCCCGAAAGCCTGCGGATCCTCGCTGCTCAGCGGCACGCTGGCAGCTGCCATATCGAGACCTTGCGCCTGGGAGTCGAACTCTTCGCTCATCGCTTGCACCTTCTTCCAAGAAGCCCCCACCCAACGCGCACACGCGGCTGGATGGGACGCTGTCGACGCACTTACTGAATCAACTCCACGACCTCTTTACAGGTCGAGCGAATACGACCGGCCACCAGCCAGTCTTTGGCCACATCGTTGAGGAGCGCCACAACTTCCGGTGTAGGACTCTTGATCATCGCGCGCACAATCGCGACGGCCAGCTCCTGCTCTTCTTCGGCCACAATACCCCGGCGCTGCACAAGCTCGCGCAACTTCTCGACGGCCGGCGCCCCGCCATGCTTGATCAGCACACCGACCAGCTCGCGGACCTCCTCCTCAGGACGTTTAGCCAGCTTCGTATCAAGCAGCGGCTCCACCACGCGCAGCACGTGCGCGGGCATGGCCGCAGCAAGTGCCTGCAGCGCCTCCAGCCGAAGCCCGCTGTGGGAGCCGCGCACCAGCGGGACGAGCACGTCGCGAACCTCATTGACATCGCCCCAGGTGCCGCGCATCGCCTTGAGCGCCTTGAGTTTGATCGGCGGCTCCATCTGCCCGCGCACGATCTCCAGGAGCAGCGCGCGCGAGCGCGGCATCATCTCGGCCAGAAGATCCACCAGGGGCTCGGCCCGCTCCCCGCTGACCCGGGGAAGCGCCCGCTCAATAAAGTCGAGCCCGCGGCGCGCGCGCTGCCGGATGTAGCGCAGGATATCGTCGCGGGTCTCATCCTCCAGGTTCCAGCCGAGCACCTCCACGAGCCCCTCGCTGGCGGCCTCCAGGTGCAGCGCGTTGTACATCTGCAAAATCGCCCGACGGGGCCCCTGCTCGGCGGTGGCCACCTGCTTGTTGAGCGCCTGAATACGCCGGGGCGTAAAGCACTCTTTGACCGCGTCTTTAAGCTCGCCGGCGACCTCGGCCGGGAACTTGTCACGCCAGTGGTGAATCAACTTCAGAAAGGAGAGCGCCTCCCAGGGCTTTGCCGTTTCGAGCAGTGTGCCCATCACGTTGCCGATCTGGGCGACCGCACCCCGGCGCAACTTCGCGCGGGGGCGCGCGCCCAGCAGCGCCGAGAGCACCTCGCCCTGGCGATGCTCAAGCTCATGATGCTCGGTAAAGCCACGCTTCAAATCGAGCAGGTGCGCCTGGGCCTCTTCATCGAGCTGCAGAAACTGCCGGGAGCCGACCTCGAGCTTCATCTGCTGCTCACCACGGCGTTGCAGGCGCACCTCAAAGTCCTGCTCCATGCCCTGCCCCCCGCCGGCGCTCTCTTCGAGATCTTTGTCGAAGGCATCGTTGAAGAGCTCCTCGATCATCTCCTGCTCTTCACGGGTGTCGCGGTTGCGCACGTCGTTATCCAGGCCGGCAAGCAACGCAAGCGACTCGTCGATGGCATCGTAGGAGATGTAGCGAAAGCCCGCTTCAAAGAGCAGCGACGCCGCATCGGAGGTGAGATCACGCTGATCGACGAGCTCGTTGAGCACGCCCACCAGCACGCGCAACTCAGCCTCATCCACCCCGGCAAGGATGTGAATGAGGTAGACCCCGTCACGGCTCAGCGCAAAGCAGTAGTCGCGCGGCTCGCTCGTCTCCCAGACCATCTCGCCAGAGCCGTACAGGTCCATCCAGTGAGGATGGATCTGAACGGTGAGGCGGTCGGTGATCTCGAAGAAGTCGTAAAAGGCATCGCGCACCGCCTTCAGCGCGTTCTCCACCACCGGGTGCCCGGGCGGATAGCCGGTCATCACCGTGGTCAGGCGCTCGATCTGAGCGAAACATCGCCTGGCCAGGCGCACCTCTTCCTGCGTCTCGGGGCTGATCGCGACGCTGCTCTCCTGCGCCCCCGAGGGTTGACCGTCCTGCATTGCGGCCTCCTAGAAACCGTCGCTATGAAGCTGGTAGATCAGCACGTCATCGACCGGATCTCGCCCGACGAGTTCGACCTGATAACGCGCCTGAAGTTCGCGCAGCTGGCGGTTGGTCAGGTAGCGGGTACGAAGCCCCTCCGGATCGACCAGCACAAACCAGGTGCGTTCGGGATGTCGCGCCTGACGGGCGCGCTCCATAAATGAATTCGTCATCGGGACGCGCTGCACACTGAGCACCTCACCACTCTCACAGGCGACCTGTCGAAGGTGGCGCGCCTCATCATCGAAATAATGCACCTCGAAGGTGAGGCGGGCACAGACATCCTCCTCGGGAGTGTCCTCGCCACCGGCCTGTGCGGGCGACGTGGTCGCCTGCTCCACCTGAGCTTCGTCCGCAGGCGCTGCAGCCTCGGCGCTCGCCTCGGGTGAGGTCGGTGAGGCGCGCCGCGCCTCTCGCGCGGCGTAATTGTATGCGCACGCATTGAGTGCAAGGCATGCCAGGGCCACAACGACCCGGACTGCGCTTCGCTGACTTACGTGTGTCCCTGAAATCATGCTCTCACTCAATGGATGAAGCGTTGCGTTCGGCGCCCGTCGCCGCCATGGTAACCCGGCAGCAAAAGGAGCGTAAAGCTCGCCATGAACTTCCCTGCCCTCGGCTACACCGATGTCTTCGTCCTCGCCAACGCCCGATCCCGGCCCGGCTCCCCTGCGCCTGGCGCGCCTGATGTGGGCGGTCGTGCTGGCCGTGCTCCTCTACGGCGGATTTGCGCTCTGGGCGGATCTCGACCAGCTCATCCCGGCGCTTCAGCAGGTGCCCATAAAAGTGGTCATTCTGGCGTGTGCGCTCAGCGCGGTGAACTACGGATTTCGTTTTCTGCGCTGGCAGCTCTACCTGCAGCGCCTCAGCATTGATGTTCCCTGGCGGCCCAGCCTGCAGATCTTTTTGGCCGGCCTCGTCATGTCCATCTCGCCAGGAAAGGTCGGGGAGGTGCTCAAGAGCGCGCTTTTGCGTCGCAGCTTTGGTGTGCCCGTCGCGCGTAGCGCGCCGGTAGTCTTTGCCGAACGCCTCACCGACCTTCTGGGGCTCTTCGCCATCGGAGCGCTGGGCGTGCTCACCTTTGAGTTCGGCGCCGGCGTCTTCGTTGGAGCGTTGGCGGCGGTGCTCGCGCTCATCGGCGCACTGCAATCCCAGACACTTATCAACGCGCTGCTCACCGGGGTGGGCCGCATCCCCAGGCTCGCTCGTCTGCAGGCGCCGCTGCGCCAGGCATACAGCTCGACGCGCACGCTGCTCTCACCGACTTTGCTCGGCGCGACGACGCTGCTCAGCGCGCTCTCCTGGTCGCTGGAGGGGCTGGCGTTCTGGTGCATCCTCGATGCGCTGGGGGCCTCGGAGTTGACGCTGTACAAGGCGCTTTTTGTCTACGCGATCTCCACCCTGCTCGGGGCGCTGAGCTTTCTGCCCGGGGGCCTGGGGCTCACCGAAGGCAGCATGGTCGGCGCGCTGATGCTGCTGGGGCTCTTCACCGCGAACGCCCCGGCGCTGGCCGCGACCTACCTGATTCGCCTGGCCACGCTCTGGTTTGGCGTCGGCGTGGGGGCGCTTTCACTTCTGAGCTATGAGCGACGCCCGCCGACAGGCCACTCAGACTCCCTGTGAATCGAAGCCGGTCTGTCGCCGGCGTTGTCCGCTGCGGGGAACGTGGTGGCGACCGGCAGGCTTACCTTTCGGTCAGTCTCAAAACCTCCCTTGTCGATTCCGCTGAAATTGATTATCGCGGGATAGACACCTTCGTCACGACATCAAATTTTTTCGGCGTTCCACCCCGAATGTGGTACTCGATCAAGAAGATTGACCGGCTGAGCTCATCGTCAAGACGGCTCAACCACGCTTGTAAGGGTCCGCTGCCTGCGCGTCGCATCAACCGCGACAAGGGCAGCAATTTGCGCGTCCGCGCTCACGAAAACAGCCAGCTCTACGCTCGCTGAGAATGGATGTATGCATATGGGTAAGTACACGGACTTTTTCATCCCGGAGTCGCTCAAAGCCGAAAACGGCATCGAGCTTAAGCGTGCTCAAATCGGGGTAAAGACGACATTTACCGTTGTCTTCTGGGCCTTCCTCGCCGCGGCGATCTCTTTCTCCGGGGGCTCCTATCAGGCAGCGCTCGCCCTGGTGCTCTGTGGCAGCACGGTGGCCACCGCTCCGGTTCTGCTGCGCTCCACCGCACGCATGGACTGGGCCGGCCACCTGATCGTCGGGCCGATCTACATTCTGCTCTACTTTTTGATTCACCAGAATGGCGGGCTCTCGGCGCCGGCGATTGTCTGGCCGGCGATGCTCCCGCTGCTGGCCAACCTCTTTCAGGGGCGCCGCACCGCAAAAGTCTGGCTCTACGCCATCGTGTTGAGCTGGGGGGCGGTGCTCGTCGGCACGCTCACCGGTTACGAATTTACGCCCACGGCGCTGCCTCCGGTGGTCGCCAACGTGCAGCGCGGTATCAGCCTGATCGGTATGGCGGTCACCGCGCACGTGGTCTTGCAGCTGAAAGACGACCTGCAGAGCTGGCTCACCGAAGAAGTCCGCATCCGCGAGAGCGAGACCCGCGCGGTGCTCGAGACGGCGCCTGACGGCATCATCACCGTCGACAACGACGGCAAAGTGCTCACGGCCAACGAAGCCGCCGCCCGCATCTTTGAACGCGAGCACGGCACAATCGCCGGCGAACATATCACCGAGCTGATCAGCTCGATGGACCCGGGCACACTTGAAGATCTGGACACTGGCGAATCGCTGGAGCACACCGGCGTGCGCGCCTCCGGGGAGTTCCCCGCCGAGATCGCCTTCGGCACCCTGGGCGACCGCCTCATCCTGGTGCTGCGCGACATCACCGAGCGCAAGCAGGCCGAGCAAGAGATCCGCCAGGCCCGCGACGCCGCCATTCACGCAAACCAGGCCAAGAGCGCATTTTTGGCTAACATGAGCCACGAGCTGCGCACCCCGCTCAACGCCGTGATCGGCTACTCCGAGATCATCATCGAGGAGATCGAGTTCCTGCAGCAGGACTCTCCCAAAGACGCCAGCGTCGTCGGTGAGTTCTTGCCTGACTTAAGCCGCATTCGCACCGCCGGCACCCACCTGCTCGCGCTGATCAACGACATCCTCGACCTCTCCAAGATCGAGGCCGGAAAGATGAGCGTGCACGTCGAGATGTTTGACATCAATGACATGGTCGAAGACATCCGCTCCACGGTGATGCCCCTGGCCGAGAAGAACCGCAATACGCTCAACGTCGAGATCAGCGATGAGCTCGGCTACATGAACACCGACGCCACCAAGATGCGTCAGATCCTCTTCAACCTCCTGAGCAACGCCTGCAAGTTCACCTCCGATGGCACCATCACCATGCGGATGTACCCCAGTGAGACCTACAGCCACGTCGTCTGCGAGGTTGAAGACACCGGGGTGGGCGTCGATGAGGAGCAGCTCAAGGCCATCTTTGAAGCCTTTACCCAGGCCGACTCCTCGACCACCCGCGAGTTCGGCGGCACGGGCCTCGGCCTGACCATCACCCGTCACTTCTGTGAGCTTCTCGGTGGCGGCATCGAGGTGGAGTCCACCCCCGGTAAGGGGAGCCTCTTTAAGGTCACCCTGGCGATGAACCTGCGCGCCACCGACACTGATGCGGACGGCGAGAGCGAAGGCGCCACCCGCGCCGAAGATCTCCCGGCCTCGCTGCGCAACGCCGGCAGCCAGACCGTGCTGGTCGTCGACGATGACCCCACCATGCGCGATCTTCTGCGGCGTCTGCTCGAGCGCGAAGGCATCGCCGTGGTCACCGCCGCCAACGGCTCCGAAGGCCTGATCCTGGCCGAGCAGCTTCGCCCCGACGTCATCACCCTCGACGTGATGATGCCCTCGATGGACGGCTGGACGCTTCTCTCCAAGATCAAAGATCACCCCGAGCTCAGCGACACCCCGGTGGTGATGGTGACCATGCTCGATGAGAGCGCGCGCGGCTTTGCGCTGGGCGCTGACGACTATCTCGTCAAGCCCATCGACCGCAAACGCCTCATCGAGACGCTCAACAACTACCGACGCCCCGATGAGACCACTGGCGAGATCCTGCTGGTCGAAGACGACGAGCCCACCCGCTCGTTAATGCGCCGCACCCTGGAAGACGATGGCTGGAGTGTGGTCGAGGCCGAAGACGGCCGCGTGGGCCTGCAGAAGCTCGAGCAGATTGAGCCGGCGCTGGTCCTCCTTGACCTGATGATGCCCAACCTCGACGGCTTTGAGTTCTTGCGCCGCCTGCGCGCCCATCCCGACTACGCAAAGGTGCCGGTGATCGTGGTCACCGCCCGCGAGCTCTCCGCAGTCGAGGAGGCCCAGCTGCGACGCGATACCAGCGAGATCCTCACCAAGGGTGGCAAGGCCAGCGACGGGTTTGGCGAGAATCGAGAACGCCTCCTGGCCCAGGTTCGCCAGCATGTGCGCACCGTGATCTCCAAAAAGCGCCCTGCCCCCTCCCCCGAGGATGCAGCGACCTGAGCGAAGCCTCGCCCACTGCTAAACTCGAAGCACCGACGACCACCGCGGCCCGGAAGGCCCCGGTGGTCGTTTTTTTTCGCATATCGACATACCGAAATACGGTGATCGTCATTGACGCAAAAACACATCCACCTACGTCCAACCACCCTGTCGCACACCCACGCACAGCCCCCGACACGCGACCACCCCAAACGCGTTTTGTTCAATCAATGCAAGGGCTTAGGGGTGGCATTAAATGATCTGTCAAGAGCGAATTCCATATAACTTAACAATTGATGGGCATCCGTCTCTCTCCTATCATCGTGGCATGTTTGAGCGCTGACCCCACTTCGGGGCAGCATGCCTTTACCGGGAGAGTGGATCATGAAAGCTGTATCAATTCGCGCTGCTCGTTGGACGTCGAAGTTGGCCGCCGGAGCCTTGCTCCTTGCGGCGTGTGGTGGTGTGGACGAGGACCCGACCGGAGAGTCGCAGGCGGCCCTGTCGCACTCCTCAGCGTCTGTGGACTCCGACTACCGGATGCGCACGTTGACCACCGGCGCAGATCTACACGCCACCAACGGCGTCGTGGTGGGCCCCGATGGCAACCTCTACGTGGCCAGCGTGCTCTCCCGCGCCATCGCGGTGGTCAATCCCCGCTCCGGCCGCATCATCGACATGATCGGCCCCGAGCGTGGCGTGGACTCCCCCGATGACCTGACCTTTGGTCCGGACGGCTCGCTCTACTGGACCTCCTTTCTCACCGGTGAAGTGGGTCGCTTGAGCCCCGACGGCGTGAAGACCACCGTCGCCCAGCTCACCCCCGGCGTGAACGCCATCGCCATGTCTCCGGATGGACGCCTCTTCGCCACAGTCATCTTCCTGGGCGACGCCCTCTACGAGCTCGACCCCGACGGCGTCGACGCCCCTCGTCTGGTGGGCACGGGCTTCGGCGGGCTCAACAGCATGCGCTTTGGCCCGGACGGTCACCTCTACGGTCCGCTCTGGTTCACTGGCGAGGTCGCGCGTGTCGACATCGAGACCGGCGCGTTCACCACCGTGCTCGACGGGCTCTCTGTGCCGGCCGCCGTCAAGTTCGACTCCCAGGGCATCCTGCACGTCGTCGACCAGTACACCGGTGAGATCATCGCGCTGGACCTGGACACCGGTGAGACCGAGGTGGTCGCGGTGGCCGATGAAGTTGGCGCCGACAACCTGGCCTTTGACGCCAACGACACCATCTACATCACCAACGCCCACGACGGCTGGGTGCGCAAGGTGCTCCCCAACGGCCGCACGCGCAGCCTGACCGACGAGGGCCTCGTGGCTCCCGGCGGCGTGGCGGTGGTGCCTTACCAGGGCAAGCAGACCGTCTTCGTGGCCGACGCCCTCTCGATGAAGGGCTTCTCCACCCTGACCGGGCGCATGACCGCCTCGATTCACTCCGTCATCGGCATCTCCGCGCTGGCCACCCCGCTGACGGCCACCGCCGACGGCGACCGCGTGCTCACCAGCTCCTGGTTTGCCAACGTCGTTCAGACCTGGGATCCCGCGCTGGAAGCCGTCGTGGAGAGCCACTCCGACTTCGCCACCCCGCTCAACGCCGTGCGCTACCAGGGTGATCTGATCGTCTCGGAGCTCTCCGCCAACCGCGTGGTACGTCGCGAAGCCGGCACCACCGACAAAGAAGTGCTGGCGGCGATCCCCGTGCCCACCGGTCTTGCCACCGATGGTGACGACCTCTGGGCGGCCGACTGGGTCACCGGCTCGGTCTACCTGATCGCCGACGACGGCCAGGCACTGGCCGCGCCGCAGCTCGTCGCCTCGGGCCTCTCCTTCCCCGAAGGCATGGCCGTCGATAAGGACGGCAACCTCCTGGTCGTGGAGACCGGCATCGACCAGGTCACCAAGATCGATCCCGCCACCGGCCAGAAGTCCGTGCTGGCCAGCGGCCTCGACATCGGCATGGCCGGCCCCCCCGGGATGCCGCCGACCTACATCTTCAACGGCATCGCTGTGGATGACTGCGGCGTGATTTACGTGAGCGTCGATACCGACAACTCCGTGGTCAAGATCTCCCCGCGGGGCAGAGGCGCGCTGCGCTGCGCCGACGGCGGCCCCGGAAGGGGTAAGGGTCATGGTCACGGACACGGCCATGGACACGGACATGGTCACGGACACGGCCACGGGCACTGAGTGACACACCGGCGGCGTTGACGAAGACGTCAGCACCGCCGGCAGAACATCGCACATTTTAAGGCCCCGGGAGCACACACTCTCCCGGGGCTTTTTCGTTCATGGTGTTTCGTTTTCCGGGGGGACGCTTCGCGCATCACATCACCACGCCACCTGCCTGAGCGCGCCCATCGCACCCGGGAGCACAGGATGTCCCCTTCACGCAGTCGCTGCTCCCGCAGCCCCCCGCACGCTCACGCCCCTTCCGCGTATCGACCGTCGGCTTCCTGAAAGGCCTCGGCGCGCCACACTGCCCCCCGGGGCACGTCCGCCTTCCCCTTATTTAACGCCGCGTTGAGGGCCCTTCGACCTCCGAGCAACGCCCGGGCGCATCGCTCTACGACCTCCACCGGCCCGCCCGCCCCGTACGTTATGCTGCAACAGCAACAGCCTGGAGAGCGACGGCCGACCGGCATTACCCTGCTCCCCAGAGCACAGCAGGCCGGGCACCTCACGGTGCCCGGCCTGCTTGCAGCCCTCTGCACCCCCGAAAACCTGCGGAGCGCAGAGCTTCAAACCACGATTTGCACGCGTTAATTGATCGTGACCCCGACCTGAATCCCCAGGTATGGCGAGATCTCGCCGCGGTTGGGATGGTCGACGTGCACACCACCGAAGCCCGAGAGCGAGGGATCACCCCAGCTCAAATAACGCGAGGGCATCTTCCAGTTGAAGAGCACGCCCACCGTGTCGCGCACCACTCCGGAATTGGCGATCGAGGTGTGCTCCCAGCGCGCGCCCAGCAGCAGGAAACTCTCCGCCGGGTTCTCACCCAGAATGTAGCCCAGCGTCGGACGCGTCACCCAGTAGGTGTCTTCCGGCGCAAAGAAGAGGTCGTAGATCGGCTCGTAGAAGTTGTCAGCCACGTCCATCTTCATCCAGCCAAAGGTCGTCGGCGCCTGGAAGACCACCCGCCCCACCTTCATCTGCGGGGTGGCCTCGGCCTCCACCATCATGCCGGTGGTGGACTGCCCCAGCCCCTGCTCCGCCGACGCGCTCAGGGCATCAAGGCTCCAGTCCTGGGCGGCGTCCTGCGGCACGTAGAGGTATCCCCAGGTGCCAAAATAAGTCATGAAGTTCGCGCTCACCTTCAGCTTGAGCACCGCCACCGGCAAAAACTCAAGATAGGGCCCCGCCCAGAACGCCGCCGGACTCAACGAGGTCGAGATTCCCCCATCCACATAAGTGCCCGAGAGCAGTGGCGAGCCGCTCTCAAAGAGCCCCTTCTTAAAGCCGCCCTGGGTCCGCAGCGCCAGCCCGATCGGGAGGGGGCGAATCGCCAGCGAAGAGTTCAGGTGAAACCCGCCGAAGTCAGCTTTCTGCGCGCTCGACTCCTCCGCTACCAGCTCCTCGACCAGCTCCTCATCAACCGTCTCTTCGACGAGCTCTTCGGCACTCACCGACGACGTTACCAAACCCGCGCACAGGGCGGCGCACACATAAATCCAGCTTCGCGTAAACTTCACGGTACAACTCCCAGAAATGTCTTCACAGTGGATGGTGCGCAGCAGCGTACTCCATGAAGGCAGATCGTGGGAAGGAATCTTCGAAAGTTCGTTGCCTTTCGGCCTACCGTGTTTAGCTCAGCCGAACTGCACGCAACGCCGGCTGATACTCCCGTACTCAAACCCTTCTACCGGATAGCTCACCGGGTCACGCTTGACGCTGGCCGCACCGGCCGCCACCAGCAGCGGCTGAAAATGCTCCTCGGTCGGGTGCGCCACGCGCAGCCCCGGGCTCTTATGCCGATAGTCCACCAGCGCATCGTACGCACCACGGTCGATGACCTCCTGTACCCACTGGTCGAACTCCGCCGCCCAGGCCGGCGGTGAGACGCCTTGCGGATCATCCCAGGAGAGCCGGCGCAGGTTATGAACGACGTTGCCGCTCCCCAGAATAAAGACGCCCTCATCGCGCAGGGGCGCGAGCTTTCGTCCGAGCTCAAAGAGCGCCTCCGGTCCTTCGCGCGAGGGCAGAGAAAGTTGCAGCACGGGCACATCGGCCCGGGGCGCCATATGCAACAGCGGCACCCACACCCCGTGGTCGAGCGCCCGATCCTCCTGCCGAATCTCCTCGCCCATCAGCGCCCCGATGCGTCGCACCAGCTCCGGCGCCCCGGGGGAAGGATACGCGATCTGGTAGAGCTCGTCGGGAAACCCGTAAAAATCGTACATCAGATCCTGCACCCGCGTAGTTCCGGCGCTCGCCGGCGCATCTTCCCAGTGGGCGCTGATGGCCAGGATGGCGCGTGGTTGCGCCAGGTTCTTCGACCAGCGCGCAAGATCGCCACCCTTGCCCGGGTCGATGGCCAGGGTCGGTGCGCCATGCCCCACAAAGCCCACCGGCATACGCTCTCCACCTCCCGCCTTAAGCGGCGATGATGCCCCTTCGTCACGCTCCGACGTCGTCGCTCCTCCGCGGGACTGCGGCGAACAGGCTGCTCCCCACCCCGCCGCCACACCGGCTCCGGCGGCGAACAACGCGTTCATAAATGCTCGTCGACTCAGCGCGTTATTATGATCGTGATGGTGTCCCATGGGCGGCCTCTGCGCGATTGAAGTCTGAGTGTGTGAGGGGCGGCACGTCTCACACCACTGCCCTCCCGGTACTCTGGGAGACACGATACTAACGTACTTGATTCCGAATGTTGCGTTGCCCCTGCGCACCGCGGAGTTGCCCCCTGCGACGCGCTTTACCCTGCGATCGTTTAGCGTTATTGTCCCCGCCCTTGCGTTGTAAACTTTTTAGCGGCGCCCCACTCCGCGCCCCGGCGCAACACGGACCTGACAAGGATGTCTGATGGCTCCCGCACTCAAAACCTGTATCAGCTGCGAGAAGCAGTTTCTGGTCAAATTTCGCTTCCAGATCGAGCGTCGCGGCTCCGAGATGGTCTATTACTGCAGCCAGGCCTGCCGTCAGGAGCAGACCGAACAGCAGGGCCAGGTGCACTGCTCCAGCTGCGATAAGGCCTTCGTGCCGACCTATGCGTTTCAGCAGGCCACCGTCGACGGACGCCAGGTCCACTACTGCTCGATGGCCTGCCGCACCCCGGCCGTCCAGGACTACCGCCAGCGCCGCACCCACACCGAGCGCGGGCCGATGCGCATCGCCGTGCTCAACCAGAAAGGCGGCACCGGCAAGACCACCACGACCGTCGCCCTGGGGAGCGGCCTGGCCCTGGCCGGCCACCGCGTGCTCATCATCGACGTCGACAGCCAGGGCCACGTGGCCATCAGTCTGGGCATCGAAGGCAAACACACCCTCTACCACCTGATGGTCGAGGAGCGTCCCCTCAACCAGTGCGTCATCAACGCCCGCCCCAACCTCGACGTGCTCGTGGGCGACGACACCCTGGCCAGCGCCGAGATCTTCCTGGCTCGCAAAAACGAGGGTCGTGATAAACTTCTGCGCAAGGTCCTGCACGAGAATCACGACTACGACTTCATCCTGCTCGACTGCGGCCCGAGCCTCTCGCTGCTCAACATGAACGCGCTGACCTTTGCCGACCACCTCATCGTGCCGGTCTCCTGCGACTTCTTGAGCCTCGTCGGTGTCAAACAGGTCATGAAGACGCTCAAAAACGTCAACCAGGTCCTGCTGCACCCCATCAGCATCATGGGCATCTTGCCCACCTTCTACGACATGCGTAACAACATCAGCGACGAGTCCATCAAGACCCTTAAAGGCTACTTCCACGACAAGGTGCTCCCGCCCATCCGCGTGAACACCCGTCTCAAAGAAGCCCCGCAGCACCGCCAGTCCATCTTTGAGTACGCGCCCGACAGCCGTGGCGCCTCCGACTACCAGAAGGTCGTCGACTGGGTGGTCCGCGAGCATCAACGTCGCGCTCAGGCCACCGCCTGAGCACCTTATGCCACCTTGCGGGGGGAGCGCGCCACCAGTACACTTGAGGAGATCAACACCCCGATAGACATCGGGCCAGACGCGTCCCCCCCGGTGCTGCACGGCCTTTCATACGCACGTCGACGCTCGCCATACCCCGGACATCCGGCCCCGGCGACAGAACCTGTGAACTCGCCCCCCCGCTTTGGGAGCATTTTTCTTACAGGAGCGCGCTATGTTTCGACTCAAAATCGTCCTCGGTTACGTGGTCTTAGTCGCGCTGTTTTTGGCCTCGACCTACCTGGTGATCGAAAACACCCTGGGACCGGCGCTGCAGCAAGACGGCGACGTCGCCTTGCAGCGCACCGCCCTTATCGCCGAGAAGTCGCGCAGGCTCGATGAATACTCCCTGCTGGAGAAGGCGCGTTTTGTAGCCTCCCGTGACGACCTGCAGCAGGCGATGATCAACGAGTATCCCGGCGACGCGGAGTACGAGCGCCACGTTGAGGTTCATAAACTTCTGGAGCGCGACCAGATCCGCTTCACCGAGTTTATCGCTCCCAAAAATGAGGGGATCCGTAACCTCGACCTTCCGCTGGCCGAACGCCGCCCGGCCGACCACGAGATCTTTATGGCCATCGACCGCTCCGGCCGTGGCGTGGCGACCCTGGGCGATAACCTCGCTCACTGGATGGGCGAGAACGTCGCCAGGGACTTCCCCCTGGTGCTTGAGGTGATGGAGAGCGGTGAGCCGCGCCTGGCCTCCTGGAACTGGTCCTGGAGCGCGACCGAAGACCGCCAGCTTTACCGGGTGGCCATCGCGCCGCTTCGCGAGCCGGGTAGCGATGCGACCGTCGGCGCGGTGATCCTGGGCAACCTCGTCAATGACGGGGTGGCCCGCCGCAGCCAGGGCCTCTTCGCCGGCGCCTCCAGTGGCGAGTACACCCCGGACTCCGACACCCGCGAGGCCGCCCTGGTGCCCGAGGTGGCCTTCTTCCGCAATGGCCGCATCTACGGCTCGACGCTGAGCACCAACAACCAGCGCGCTTTGGCCGACCAGCTCTTCACCGACGATGACCTGCCCACCGATGATCTCGAACGCTTTGTCGATGTCACCATCAACCAGACGCCCTACCGCGCCCTGGTGCGCCACTTCAACCGGGCGAGGGACCAGAACGAGCGCTCCGGAATGGTGCTCCTGGCCAATATGGAGACCACCCTGGCGCCGGTGAAGCACGCCAAGGCGCTGACGCTTCGTGTGGGCTTCGGTGTGCTGGCCGTCGGTGTGATCTTCCTGCTTCTCAGCCTGCACCTCTACACCCGTCGCTTCGCTCAAATCGAGCAGGGCGTCCAGGAGGTCATCTCCGGCAACCGCGACTATCAGTTCCCCAACGAAGGCTACCACGATGATGCGGCCAGCCTGGCCCACTACCTCAACGTGATGAGCGCCTTTTTGCAGGGCAAGGCCATGCCCGACGATGACGATTCCCCCGGCGACTGGAGTGATATGGGCGGCGCTTCCGCCTCCGGTGCTTCCCCCCAAATCAAGGGCGTGCCCCTGATGATGGGAGGCGCCTCCAAACCCTCTCGCGATGCCGCACCTGAAAAACCCACCGAGGATGTTCCGTCATGACCCTCTCTGCCCCCGTCGTGCAAACCGGCCTGGACCGTCTTCTGGCCGAGCCCGAGCGTCTCAACGCGCTCAAGGGCCAGCGGCTGGGGCTGCTGGTCAACCCCACGAGCATCACCGCCTCGCTTGACCACGCCATCGAGGCGCTGCGCGAGGCCGGACTTAACATCGTGCGCCTCTTCGGTCCCGAGCACGGCGTGCGCGCCGAGGCCCAGGATATGGAGGTCGTCGAAGAGACCGTCGACCCGCTCTCCGGGCTCCCCTGCATCAGCCTCTACGGCCACACCTTCGAGAGCCTCAAACCTCGCCAGGAACACCTCGAGGGCCTCGACCGCGTCATCTGCGACATTCAGGACATCGGCGCGCGCTACTACACCTACGTCTACACCATCGGGCTGATGATGCAGGCCTGCGGTGAGGCGTCGATTCCGGTGACGGTGCTCGACCGCCCCAACCCCATCAACGGCGTCGACATCGAGGGCAACATCGTCCTTGAAGGCTACGACTCCTTTGTGGGCATGCAGCCCATCGCCACCCGCCACGCCATGACCGCCGGCGAGCTCGCGCATTACTTTAACCGCTTCACCGACTGGCGGTGTGAGCTCGAGGTCGTCGAGCTCCGGGGCTGGAAGCGCGCGATGTGGTTCGACCAGACCGGGCTCCCCTGGGTGATGCCCAGCCCGAACATGCCCACCCTGGACACCGCCACCGTCTACCCGGGCCAGTGCCTGATCGAGGGCACCAACTTAAGCGAGGCCCGCGGCACCACACGCCCTTTTGAGCTCGTAGGGGCTCCCTATGTTGACGCGCCGGTCTTAAAAGCCTACCTCGAATCCCTGAAGTTGGAGGGCGTCGCCTACCGGCTGGTCGCCTTTCGGCCGATGTTTCAAAAACACGCCGGCCAGACCTGCCGCGGTCTGCAACTTCACATCACCGACCGGCGTCGCCTGCGCAGCCTGACCTTGAGCTACGCGATCATCGCCGGCGTCATCGCCCAGGGTAGCTCCGACTTTAAATGGCGCGAGCAGGCCTACGAGTTCGTAAAAGACCGCCTGGCCATCGACCTTCTGCTGGGCGACCCGGCCCAGCGTAAGGCGCTGGAAGACGGCGTCGATCCTCGCGAACTCGCCATGGCCAATCGCACCGCCCGCGCCGAGTTCGAGTCCCGCCGCACTGAGTGTTTGCTCTATCATGACTGATCCCCAACACGTCGCGCTCTTCGGCGGCAGCTTCAACCCGCCGCACGTCTGCCACACCCTGGCCACGCTGTGGGTCTTGCAGACCCAGCCCGTCGACGAGGTCTGGTGGATTCCCACCTACCAGCACGCCTTCAACAAAGACCTGGCCAGCTTTGAGGCCCGCAAAGCCATGTGCCAGGCGGCGATCGCGCCCTTTCGCGATGTTCGCATCTCGGAGATCGAGCGCGAGCTCGGCGGGGAGAGCCGCACCATCGATACGGTCAGCGCGCTCAAGGAGCGCCACCCCCACACCCGCTTCTCGCTGGTGGTTGGCGCCGACATCTTAAGCGAAGTTGACCGCTGGAAGCGCTGGGACGAGCTGATGGAGATGGTCAACCTCATCGTCGTGGGCCGTCGCGGCCACGCTATGGGCACCTCACCCGATAAGATCGACCTGGAGCTCCCGGACATCAGCTCCACCATCATCCGCGATGCGCTGGCGCGCTGCGACTACGAGAGCGTGCGCGCCTGGATCCCGGCCGACGTGCTCGACATCATCGATCATCATCAGCTCTACCTGGGTACGCACTGCGCATGAGCACCTCCACCTCCGACGACTTGCCCTGGATCATCGTGGGTTACGGGCGCGTGGGGCAGGCTCTGCACCTGCTCGCCCATCAGCTTGGCGCGCGCGTCAAAGCGACCTGGAACCGCACCGAGGCCGCAGCCCACGCCGCCCCTCCGGCTCCGGGTGCCCGCACCTTCGGCGCCCTGCCCGAAGCGCTCCTGGCGCATCTCAATGAGCCTGCGCTGGTCTGGCTGACCGTCGTCGACGACGCCATCGCCACCACCGCCCACGCGCTGGCCGACCACATCGCGCCCGGCTCGGTGCTCGTGCACACCTCCGGCAGCCTCGCCAGCACCGAGCTCCGACCGGCCCCGGCCGGCTGCGCCGTCGCCTCACTTCATCCCCTCCAGGCCATCACCGAGCCTGTGCGCGCGGTGCAACGCTTCCACCGCACCTTCTGGAGCGTCGAGGGCGACGACCGCGCCGTCGAACTTCTCCAGGAACTCCTGCGTCCGGCGGGCATCGCCCCCCAGCGCATCGAGCCTCAGACCAAACCCTACTACCACGCCGCCGCCGTCACCGCGGCCAACCTCCTGGTCAGCCTCATCGACGCCTCGATCGACATCGCCGCCCAGGCCCACATCGATCCCGACATCGCCCGCACCGCGCTCGTGGAGCTGGCGGGCTCAAGCCTCGACAACCTCAGCCGCAACCCGCCCGCCCGCGCGCTCAGCGGCCCGGTAGCCCGCGGCGATGAACACACCATCGAGCAGCACCGCCAGGCGCTCGCCAGCCTGGGCGATGAGAGCGACCTGCTGGCGATCTACGATCTTCTCACCGAGCGCGCACGACGCTTGATGCAGCCGCCTGAAGACGACTGACGAAAAAAGCGCGCTCCCCTCGTTTTATCAAAAAGATCACACTTGCGGCGCCTCTCCGGCGCCGCGAGTGCGTTTATCCTGCCAGCGTCTCGCAGCGCAGCCGCTCCCCATCGACCACGACCCGAATCGTGCCGCCGCGCACCACACGCCCCGACAAGATCTCCTGGGCGACCGCGCCCTCGACCAGGCGCTGAATCGTCTGGCGCATCGGCCGCGCGCCCAGGCGAGCGTCGTAGCCGCCGTTGGCGATGAGGTGGTCGACGACCGCGTCGTCGAACTCCAGGCGAATCGCGCTCTCTTCCCACAGGCGCCGCTGGCTGTCGCCCAGCTGCAAGGTGGCGATGCGCGCGACCTCCTCGCGGGTCAGCGGCATAAACACCAGCCGCTCGTCGATGCGGTTCCACAACTCCGGCGTAAAATGCCCCTTGGCCGCGGTGAGCACCTCATCGCGCAGCCCGTCGCGCTGGCGCGTCTCCTCGCGCGGGCTCAGCGCCCGCGCCCCAAACCCGATACGCGCCCCGCGACTCTCCTGCGGCGCCGCATCAAAGGCGTCGGCGCCCAGGTTGCTGGTCATGATCACGAGCGTGTTGGAAAAATCCACCTGCCGGCCGCGACCATCGGTAAGACGCCCCTCATCAAAGAGCTGCAAGAGCAGGTTGAGCACGTCCGGGTGGGCCTTCTCGATCTCATCGAGCAGCACCACCTGGTAGGGGCGCTGGCGCACCGCCTCGGTAAGCTGGCCGCCCTGCTCGTAGCCCACGTACCCGGGAGGCGCGCCGATAAAGCGGCTCACCGAGTGCGACTCCATAAACTCCGACATATCCAGGCGCACAATCGCGTCGCGGTCATGGAAGAGGAAGTCCGCCAGCACCTTGACCATCTCGGTCTTACCGACGCCGGTCGGCCCCAGGAAGAGCAGGCTGCCGATCGGGCGCTTGCTGCGGAAGCCGGCGTAGTTGCGGCGAATAAGCTCCGAGATGGTGCGCACGCTCTCCTGATGGCCCACGACGCCTCTGGCGAGGAACGCCTCCATATGCAAAAAGCGCTCGCGGTCGCTGCCGGTGAGGCGGTCGGCGGGGATGCCCGCCACATCGGCGACCACCCGCGCAATCGCTTCGCGATCGACCTCCCTGATGCCCTGGCGCGCCGCACGGCTCCCGGCCAGGTCGAGCACGCCGATGGCCTTATCGGGCAGCTGCCGGTCATGCACATAACGCACCGAGAGCCCCACCGCGGCGGCCAGCGCGTCGGGCGTAAACGTCACCCCGTGATGCCGCTCATAATGGGTGCGAACGCCCTCGATGATGCGCAGCGCGGTGGCCTCATCGGGCTCCTCCACCGTCACCGTCTGAAAACGCCGCTCAAAGGCCGGGTCACTCTCAATGAACTTGCGGTACTCATCGTGGGTCGTGGCCCCGATGCACGGGAACTTCCCGCGCGCCAGCGCCGTCTTCAGCTCACCGGCCGCGTCGGTGCCGTCGCCGCTGGCCCCGGCCGAGATCCAGGTATGCACCTCATCGAGGAACACGATGATCTGACCGCCGGCGCGTGCGACTTCGTCTTTGATGCCCAGCAGGCGCTCCGAAAAACTTCCGCGAAGATGGGTGCCGCTCAAAAGCCGGCCCATCTCAAGCTCCACGATCACGCGCTCGCCAAAGGCGATGCCGCCGCGGGCCATCTCGGCCAGCCGGCAGGCCAGCCCCTCAACGACCGCCGTCTTACCGACGCCCGGCTCGCCAACGAGCAGCGGGTTGTTGGAGCGGCGCTTGCCCAGAATGTCGATGAGCTGCGCGATCTCGGTGTCGCGCCCGACCACCGGGTCGATGTTGGCCAACGCCGCCTCTTCGGTGAGGTTGCGGCCGTAGCGCACCAGGTTGGGGAAGTCGTCTTCACTCAGCGCGTAGCGTGCCGCAAGATCTTCGTCGGGGCGAGCGATCTCGGTGTATGGCGAGCTGCGGCTGACATCGACGACCTCGCGCGCCGGCTCCGCCGGCTCGCTCGACGCGTCTTCCACGGGCTCAAGCCCCCCGCGGGCCAGCAGCCTCTCAGCAAGGCTGCGTGCGGTCTTCCGGGCGTCGTCGGTCGCATCGGCCACCGGCGCCCCGGCGTCGGGAGCCTTCGGCGCAGGCGCGTCACCCTTCAGCTCCGGCTGCTCGTCTTGAATCGCCGGGTTGGGGCGCGTCGCCTGACGCGGCCTCCCGCCACGGTTGATGCCCGGGTGGTTATCCAGCGAGAGCCCCCCGCCGGTCTCGCGCAGCGCGTCGATCGCGCCGCGACCGGAGCGTGGCCCGCGCAGCGGGGCGCGCTCCCGGGGGCTTGTGCGCGCTCGCGGCGGCGTCGCAGTCGGCTGCGGTGAAGAGGGCTCTTCGAGCGTCGCCTCCGCCTCTTCGACCTGCATCTGTGCCGGCGGCACAGCACCGCTGGTCGCGCCTCGCCCACCCGAGCTGAAGAAGGGATGCAGCCCGATCGGCGTGAGCGACTGCTCCACCGGCCTGGCCGCCGCCTCTCGTCCACCGCGCCGAGACGCCGGCAACACATCGCTTCGCTGAAAACGCTGCGGCACCGGCTGCGAGGAGGTCGCATAACTCATCACCGCCGCGCGGATCGCCCCTACATTTGCCCCCGAAGCCGAGAGCAGCCCGTAGGCCTGCCCACGCGTCTCGCGGATCAGCGCCGCCAGCAGGTGAAGACTCGTCACCGCCTCGGCCCCGCCACTCAACGCCAGGCGCTGGCTGCGATCGCCCACGCGCGACATGACCTCGGCCGGCTCAGCCCGCTCATGCTCCAGCGCAAGACGCATCTGTGAGACCGAGATCGCCCGATCCGTCAGAAAGGTCGCCGCCTGGTTGGGCACCTCAAAGAGCGCCAGCAGCACATGCCCGCTGCTGACCGGCTCCCCACGATGCTCCGCTAATTTCTGGGCCTGCTGATAGACAGATCCCACTTCGCGACTCAGAGGTAGACTCATCCTTGCTCGTGCCTCCGGGCGGTACAGATTTCAACAACTTCTTCATGGTGAATCACGTCAGGTAGGGGCGAAGCTAACACCGCCGCCTTAGGATGGTAAAGCACCTTTGCGCCGCACTCACATCGCCCGGCCTTGCGGGCGGCCCGAGCTTGCTCAATACTTCTGCCAGCTTGCGCCGCGCGGAGCACCGCCGGAGCCCCCTCCTTTTTTCGCCCCCCCAACTCAAGATGGAGTCACCGTGACTGAGAAGATCATCGTCCGCACCGAAAACGCCCCCCAGGCCATCGGCCCCTACTCCCAGGCCGTGGGCTACAACGGCCTCTACTTCGTCAGCGGTCAGATCGCGCTGGACCCGGCCACCGGCGAGCTGGTGGAGGGCGGCGTGGAGATCCAGACCCGGCAGGTCATGGCCAACCTGGAGGCCGTCCTGGCCGCAGCCGGCCTTAACTTCACGCACGTGCTGCGCTCGACGATCTTTTTGAAGAACATGCAGGACTTCCAGAAAGTTAACGCCATCTACGGCGCCTTCTTCGACGAGAACCCGCCGGCGCGCGCCTGCGTGGAGGTCTCGCGTCTTCCCAAAGACGTGCTCGTCGAGATCGACGTGATCGCCGCCTCCCCCACCGCCTGAGCACATGACCTGCGCCCCCCACATCTTCTCGCGCTCCTCATGGAGCCCCGGCCGACGCCTGCGCGCGGCCGGGGTGTCGGGGGCGCTGGTCTGTCTCACGTGGATCTTCTCGGCCTGCCAGAGCGCCCCGCCGCCGCGCCCCCCGGCGCCGGAGCCGGTGGTGGTCGTGGAGCCCGCGCCCCGACCTCCCGAGCCGCCGCCTTATATCCCTCCGCCACAGCCCGGCCCGGAGCTCTGGGTGCTGCCCGAGGTCGGCGCCTCCGATCCTTACTTCCCCTATCTTCCCGACGAAGACGCCTCCCCCACACGCTCGGTCGGCGACGTCGTGACCGGACATCTGATCAACGCCCGACCTCTGCCCCTGCCTCACCCGCACCTGGCCGTGCTCCCGGTGCAGCGCACCCGCGGGCTGATGTACACCACCGATCCGATGATCGCGCTCATCGAAAACGCCGCCACCCACGTCGCCGCGCAGCACCCCGGCAGCGTGGTCTTTTTAGGCAACTTCGGGCGCAAAGGCGGCGGCGACATCCCCTACTCAGTGAGCCACAACAACGGCCGCGACGCCGACCTCGCTTTCTTCATGCTCGACGATGCGGGCAACCCCGCGCTCCTCGACGATCTTCTCTCCCTCGATGATCAGGGCCAGGTCCTGCTCGCCATCGATGAGACGCAGCCCCCGCAAATGCTGCACTTCGATGTCGCCCGAAACTGGACGCTCGTCGAAGGCCTGCTGCGCTCAAAGGCAGCCGAGCTTCAATACATCTTCATCTCCAACCCGCTGCGCGCGATGCTCTTAGCCGAGGGCCGCCGCCGCGGCGCGCCCCGCGAACTTCTGCAGCGCGCGGCCACCCTGCTCGTGCAACCGGGCGGCGCGCTGCCTCACGACGATCACTTTCATCTTCGCATCCACTGCACCCCGCTCGATCTGGCCTCCGGGTGTGTGGAGCGCGGCCGACGCGGCCCGGGCTTTCGCCCCGACCTCTCCGCGCGCCGCGAGGCTGAGCGCCGCGCAACCGACCTCCTCGCCAGCCCCACCCCCGCGCTCCGGGCGACCGCCGTCGAGCGACTCGCGCTGCTCGGCGCTCGCTCCGCCGCCGGCAAGGTCCTGCCCCTGCTCGACGATCCCTCTCCCCGGGTCCGCGCCGCCGTCGCCCGCGCGCTCCCCGACCTTGGCAGCCACCTCCCGGCGCTGCGCTCCCGGCTCAACTTTGAGACCCACCCCCGGGTCATCGCCGAGATCATTCACGGCCTCTCCCGCACCGCCGATCCCGACGCCACCCTCGCGCTGGCCGGCCTTCTTAAACGCCCCGAGGCCGTCGATCTCGGCTCTGCAGGCCAACTTCCTCTGGCTGCACTCGCCGCCGAGGCCCTGGCCCGACGCGACGATCCGGCGCCGGTCCCCGACCTCATCGAGGCGCTGGACCCGGCCGACCCCATCACGCGCCGCCAGATCGAACACGCCCTGCGCATCCTCACCAACCACGATCTCAATGCCGTCGCCCATGCCCTCGACACGCGCCCCGACGACGACTCCCCGGCCGCCCTGTGGCGCGCCTGGTACGAGGAGCACCGCCGCCTCACCCGCGATCAGTGGCTGACCCGCGGCTTCCAGATCGCAGGTTTTCAAGTCGAAGAGATCAGCCTGCGCTACGTCTGGGAGCTCTGCCAGGCCGTCGCCGAAGATCCCCACTTGAGCTACAACGCTCAGCGCACCCTGATGCGCCTCTCCGGCAATGAGCCCCAGAGCCTGGGCTGGCCTCGCCATGACGCCAACTTCTACTGGCGCCGCTGGTTTGAGCGCCGCTGGCAACGCATGGGACTGCCCCCGATGCCGCCGCACCTGACCACGCTCGGGCCCAACAACCCCTACGCCTCCGACGACGACTCCTGAGCGTTCACTCACTTAACCCTTTCGAGGGAGCCTCCTGGCCCGGCGCCCACCTTTACATGGCGCTCCCCCGGGGGCTACACTCTCCCCAGCTTATTGCCTCAAAGCGCAAGCCCGGCTGAGCCCTGCGCTCACCCGCCTGTACCCCTCCTCGCACTCGGTGTCTGCTCTTGAAACGCCTCGCGTCTAACCTGCTCGTCACCCTGCTGGCGCTCACCCTCTCACTCGGTGCGATGGCCTGCTCCTCGGAGCTCGACCCCACCGATCCGGGCGACGCCTACACGATCTTCCGCGATGCCCTCTTCGCCGGTCAGCCCGACGTGGTCTGGGAGCGCTTCGACCCGCAGACTCGCGCCTACTTCCAGGAGCGCTACGATCGCCTGGTGCAGATGAACCAGCTCATCGAGAGCTACCTGCCCCAGACCGACCACCGCCTGGCCCGAAGCCAGTCCGGCGTCGAGTTGCTCGCGACGGTAGGCAACGGACGCGAGCTCTTTGAGCACGTCTTTGCAATGGCCCGGATGCCCGACGATAACGCCATCGTCTTTGGCTCCGGCGTCAGCGAGATCCGCGTCTCCGAAGACGGTACCACCGCCCTGGTCGTCACTCGTGGACAGCAGGAGTTCGTCATGGTCCAGACCGAAGACGAGCAGTGGCAGATCGACCTGGTCGGCTCCGGCGACTTCCTGGACACCTCCTTCGGCTGGCTCACCCGCAATGAGGAGGCGCTCTCCAAAACCGTCGAAGACCTCATCGCCGAAGAACGCCAGAAGCGCGAGGCGATCATCGCCGACCTGATGAACCTCAAGCTCGACTGAACACCGGACAGCCCGCACCGGCCCCCCGAGACACCCCCGCGAAGATGGCGCGATCCTATGAGCGACGACAAAAACATCCCCGAGCTGCTCGACGTCGAAGTCGAACCGCTCGCCCCCGATGACCCGGCCTCCATCTCCCAGTCGCACCGCCCGGGGACCTCTCCCAGCGGCGTCTCCGCGGTGGGCTCATCGCCCTCGCGTCCCGCCCGCCAGCGCGCCGTCGACCCGCTCATCGGCACGCGCCTCAAAGACACCTACGAGCTCGTCTCCAAGATCGGCGAAGGGGGCATGGGCAACGTCTACTCCGCCATTCAGTACCCCCTGGAGCGCAAGGTCGCCGTCAAAGTCCTCAAACCCACCGAAAACAACCCCGACGGCGAGTTCTATTTTATGCGGGAGGTGCGCGCGATTAATATGCTGCGCCACCCCAACATCATCACCATCGTCGACTACGGAAAAGAAGATGACGGCACGCTCTACCTGGTCATGGAGCACCTGCCCGGGTTGACGCTCAAAGACGTCATCAAAAAAGAGTTTCCCCTCGATCCCAAGCGCATCTGCGGCATCCTCATTCAGCTCCTGAGCGCCCTGGAGCAGGCGCATAACGCCGAGATCGTGCACTGCGACCTCAAGCCCGCCAACATCATGGTCGAGAAGGTCGCCGGCCAGCCCGACTTCGTCAAAGTGCTCGACTTCGGCATCGCCAAGGTCAAAGGCCCCGCCATGGAGGCCGGCCCCTACACCCAGGCCGGCAACATCGTGGGCACCTTCGACTACATGAGCCCCGAACAGATCATGCGCAAAGACGACCTCGACGGTCGCGCCGATGTCTGGTCGGTCGGGGTCATCCTCTACGAGATGCTCACCCGTAAGCGCATCTTTCACGCCAAAGACGCCGTCACGATCATCGGGCGGGTGATGCAGTCGCCGATTCGCCCCCCCTCCGAGATCGCCCCGGACGTGCCCATTCCGCCGGTGCTCGAACACATCACGATGCGGGCGATGGAGCGCAACGTCCGCAAGCGTTACCAGACCGCCAAAGAGATGCGCGACGCCCTGCAGCGCGCCCTCAACGAGCTGGAGAGCGGCCACACCGGCAACGTCGGGCTCTACAGCGGCGACACCGGCAGCGCCAGCGGCAACTACAGCGGCTCGCTGGCTGCCAGCGGCCTTGTGCGCGGCGGCACCGGCAACATGCGCGGGGGCACGGGCAACATGCGCCCGGCCACCGGCCCCGGCCCCGACAGCGGATCGACCAGCCGCACCGGCCTGAGCAGCCTCTACACCCGCTCCGGCGGGTTCGGCGCGATGGGCCTGGAGCAATCGCAACGCCTGGCCACCGGCATCGCCGCGGGCACTTCGGTCTTAGACCAGACCTTCAGCGCCGACGCCCTGGAGGGAAGCCTGGCTGGCGAGCGCCGCAAGGTCGCCGTGCTCGCCATTCAGCAGCGCTCGCGCCGCAAGTCCGGCATCGACCCCGAAGAGCTCGCCAGACGCAGCCGCCAGGAGAAAAAACTCATCGAAGAGGTCGTGCGCCACTTCGATGGCGAGATCGACTCCAACCTGGGCGGCACCTACACCGTGCTCTTCGGCGCCCGCAAAGCCCGCGTGGGCGACAACGTGCGCGCCGTCGAATGCGCCGTGGCCCTCCAGCAGAAGTTCCGCTCGCTGGAGCAGGGCGCCGACCACATCGGCATCGGCCTGGTTTACGGGGAAGTCTTTGTCAGCGACCGCAAAGGCGGAAACGCCTATGGCGAGGCCATCGATCGCGCCATCGAGATCGCCCGCGGCGTGCGCGAGGCCAAGATCTTCGCCGACGAAGATCTCATCGACGCCACCCGCGAGCAGGTGCGCTTCTCCAACCTGCGCGCCGTCGCCGGCGAAGAGGCCGCCGAGGTCTTAGGGATCGAAGCCCCGGCAGCCCAGGCCCCCCGCGACCTGGCCGAGATCGACGTCTACGTCCCGCGCCCGGTCTACTTCGATGAGCTGATGCGCCGCGCCACCACCGCCCGCGGCACCGAGCCGGGCAAAGGCGCCGGCGGCGGCGTAGCCATCCTGGGCGACCTGGGCACGGGCAAGACCCTGCTGCTGAACCGCTACGCCAGCGCGCTGAGCGAGTCTGGCTGGCAGACCTTCGTGGTCAAAGACGCCGAGCTGGGCGCAGCCCAGGTTGCGCTGCAGCCGGTGCGCTCCTGGATCCGGCAGATCGCCCAGACCTACAAAGACCCGGCCGTGCTCATCACCAAGGCCTGCGAGGCCATCGGGCTCAATAAGAAGCATATTACCCCGGTGTTGCAGGTCTTTCTCGGCCAGCAAAAAGACGCCCTCAACACCCCCGATGTGCCCTGGAGCGACGCGCAGGGCTTTTCGAACTTCGCCGCCGCCCTGCTCTACCGCCTTTTGCGCTTTGCGATGAAGAAGGGCCCGGTGCTGCTGGCCATCGATGATGTGATGGTCGAAGACCGCTTCACCATCGACTTTATCGACAACCTCCTGGCCGGCATCCAGAAGCAGCCCATTCTCATCGCGGTCACCCGCCGCATCGAGTCGACCGCGCTCGATCACGGGCTCCCGGGCAACTTCGAGATCCTGCAGATCGGCGGCTTCTCCGAAGATGAGTCCCGCCAGTTCGTCGCGCAGGTCCTGGGCTACACCCCGCCGCCGGAAATCGTCGCCCAGGTGCACGCCCGCTCCAGCGGCAACCCGATGTTCCTCTACGAGCTGGTACGCGCCGTCTTGCAGAAGAGCGGCGGCAAGCTCGCCAGCGAAAAAGAACTCCTCGACGCCGGCGTCCCGCTCAACCTCCAGGAGCTGCTCGCCGCGCGCGTTGACGCGCTGCCCGACCAACTTCGCGACGTGCTCGCGATCGCCTCGGTGGTCGGTGAGAGCTTCCGCGAAGACTTCTTCATGCAGATCGTGCCAGCCCACCTGGACCCGCAGGGCGCGCTGCAAGACCTCGTGGCCCTGAACTTCCTGGAGGCCCGCTTCGACGGCTTCGAGCGCATTCACGTGGCCTTCCAGCCCCGCGCGCTGCGCCGGGTCGCCTACGAGCGCCTGCCGAAGTCTACGCGCGCCCAGCTGCACTCGCGTATCATCGAGTTTCTGGAGGGCGCCCCCGACTTTGCCGCCGTCGACCCCATCGAGTACCCGCTGATGGTGGCCTTCCACTACCGCGCCGTCGAGGGCTTTGAGGGCGCCGCCTACTACCTGACCCGCGCCGGTGAGCTTCTGCTGGAGCTTTACGACTACGCCGGCGCCATCGACAACTTCCAGGAAGCCGTCGAGCTCCTCGAAGGCAAGGTGGAGGCCACCCACGAGACGCGACTGACCGCGCTGGCCCGCCAGCTCGTGGCGATGCGCGAGTCCGGCCGCCTGGAAGACGCCCAGCGCGTCATCGACGCCCTGCCCGACCTCGACGCCCTCGACGGGGCGCTGCGCCACGATCTTCTCTACGAGCGCGGCCTCATCGCCATGGACGCCGGCGGCATCGAAGAGAGCAAATCCAGCCTGGAGACGCTCCTCAACGAGGCCGTCGAAGCCGGCGACCTCAAGCGCGAGATCAAAGCCCTGCTTGCGCTCGCGCAGCTTTTTGAAAAAGAGAACCAGCTCCCCCACGCCGCCAACCTGTTGATGCAGGTCTCCCAGAAGGTCGAGCAGGTCGGCGACCTCGACCTGCAAGACCCCGACGACCGCAAGCTCTTCTGGACGGCCTACAACCAGCTGGGCACCCTCTTCATCCGCCAGAAGGACTACCAGCGTGCCCAGCAGTTTTTGCAGACCGCCTACCAGCAGGCCCGCGCCATCGAGGACTTCCGTGGCCTGGTGCGCGTGATGTCGAACTTCGGCGCGCTCAGCTTGAGCGTGCGCGACGTCAAACGCGCCCAGCAGTACTTTGAGAACGCCGCGCAGTTTGCCCGCGCCACCGGCGACCTGCTCAACCAGAGCCGCATCTTCACCAACCTCGGTATCACCGCCATGGAGGCCGGCGAGTTGGAGCAGGCCAAGGAGTACTTCCGAAGCGCCCGCTCGCTGGCCGAAGAGATCGGGTGGTACGAGGGGCTGGCCGAGCTCTCGCTGCATATCAAGCGGCTGCGCAAGGCGCTGAGCTGAGTCCGTGACTCGCGCCACGAGATGTACTGAAAACCAATGAGGCCGCCGACGCTTGATGCGCCGGCGGCCTCTTTTTTTGCAGATAAACGCGTGTTTGCTCAGCTCTCTTTGAGCAGCGCATTGAGCCAGTCCACCTTCATCGCGCGGGCATGGCGCGCCGAATCGTAGATGGCGCTGAGCGCCCCGAGCGCCGCGTCGAAGTCGCGGTTTTCCAGCAAAAACTCAAAAAGCTCATGCTGATTGAGCTCGTGACGCGCCGCCTTGAGGCGTCGCTCGATCACCTCTTCGGCGTCGGTGCCCCGGCCCCGAAGTCGTCCTTCCAGGGTCGCCATATCCGGCGGCGCGACCAGCACGGTGGTGGCGTGCGGGTAGCGCTCCTTCAGCTGGCGCGCCCCCTGGTAATCAATATCAAAGAGCACATCTCGCCCCTGGGCCCAGGCCGCCTCAATCACCTTCGATGAGGTGCCGTAGTAGTTGCCGTGTACCTTGGCCCACTCGGCAAACTCCTCGCGCTCGATCATGGCTTCAAAGGTGGGCACATCCACAAAGTGGTAGGCCTGACCGTCGACCTCCTGGCCGCGGCGCGCGCGGGTGGTGTAGCTGACGCTGGGCGTAAGCCGCGGACGCGCCTCCAGCAGCGCCCGGCACAGGCTGGTCTTTCCCACGCCGGAAGGTCCACATACGATCAGCAACACGCCCTGCTCGGCCATCTTTGAGTCCTTCTACTACGTGAATCGTAAAACGTCGGGTGCCACAGCGGCGGCTTACGCCACGTTGGCGCTCTGCTCGCGCATCTTCTCGATGATGCTCTTCATCTCCACCACAAGGTCGCTCTGCGCGGCCAGGTGGCCCTTGGAGCCCATGGTGTTGACCTCGCGGATGAGCTCCTGGAGGTAGAAGTCGATTTTCTTGCCCACGCCATCCTCGCCAGCCTCATCGAGCACCTGCCCGAGACGCTCCACATGCGAGCGCGCACGCTGCAGCTCCTCGGAGATGTCGCCGCGCTCGGCCACATAGGCCAGCTCCTGGGCGAGCCGCTCCTCATCGAGCTGGCCCACACCAAAGTCGCTGACGGCCTGGCGAAGTCGGGTCTCAATGCGGCTTCGGTAGGCAGGGCGCTCGTCCTCATCGAGGGCGTCAACCTGCTCAATGCGGGCGCCCAGGTCACGAAGATGGCCGCGCAGGTCATCATCAATGCCCGCCCCCTCGCTGCGGCGCGCAGCCTGAAGTCGATCCAGGGCCTGCTCCACCGCAGGGAGCAGCGCGTCGAGCGCGCTCTCATCAAAACGCTCGGCGTCGTCGCGCTCAAAATGGCTTCGATAGGCCAGCACATCGGAGAGCGTCACGGTGCCGGAGCCCAGGCTGGCCTCACTGAGCTCGCGCAGCCTGCCGGCGACCTCGTCAAAACGCGCGGCGTCGATGGCGTCAAAGCCGCCCTGACGCTCCACAGCCGCGCCGAGCTCCAGGCGCACATCGACGCGCCCGCGGCCCAGGCGCGCGCGGGCCGCGCGCAGCACGTGGGGCTCCAGCCAGCGCAGCTCACGGGCGGCGTGCACGCGCACCTCAAGCGTGCGGTGGTTCACGCTCTTGCACTCCACACGCACGCTGCGCCCGTGAAGCTCAAGCTGCGCCGCCCCAAACCCCGTCATGCTCATGACCGGCATCGGTCGTCCTCGGCTCAGGCTTTGGTGTCGACGCGCTCATCGCTGGTCACCGCGGCGTCGCGGGTGGCGCGCTCGGCCGACTTATCTTCAATCGATGCCTGCTCCTCGTCTTTGCCGCGCACCGAGTCCTGGAAGTTCTTTACGCCCAGGCCCAGCTGCTTGGCGGCGTGGGGAAGTTTGCCCAGGCCGAAGATCAGCACGAGGATAAAGGCGATGATAAGAAGTTCGGTGGTTCCGAGACCAAACATAGGGTCCTCACTGTGGTGACGTTGACCACTGCCAGGTAGCTCCTGGCGAGCTGTAGAAGGTGAAGATGGCGAGGCGCTCAGCCGCGCCCTTACCCCGGCGTTTTACCCTGCGCTGCCTTCCGGGGGCAACGCAGCGAGCTTGAGCTGCGACAAATCACCGCCGGCGGCTTCCAGACGATCGATGGCCTGGCGCGCGGCCTCCTGCTGGGCCTGTTTCTTGGACTGGCCCTGGCCACGCCCCAGCGCGATGTGATCCACGTGAACCTCGGCCACAAAAGTGCGGGCGTGGTCGGGGCCATCCTCGGCCACGATGAGGTAGCGCGGGTGTTCCTCGCACTGGCGTTGCACCTCTCGCTGCAAGTAACTCTTGAAGTCGGTGGGAGATTTCTGAGCGCCCTCCCCGACCATCGTCGCAAGCGGCTGGGTAAGGACGCCCACGGTGATAAGCCGTCCGTGCTGACGCGCGATCACGTCGCGCGCCGCATCAAACCCACCATCGAGGTAAACCGCCGCCAGGATCGCTTCGTAGGCATCGGCCAGAAGTCCCGGTTTCTTGCGACCGCCGGTGAGGACTTCACCGCGGCCCAGACGAAGATGCTCACCAAGGGAGAGCGCATCGGCGCGCTGCACCAGCGCCGCCTCACACACCAGATCGGATTGGCGGCTGGAAAGCGCGCCCTCGGCCGCCTGGCGATCGTCTTCAAAAAGAAGATGCGCGATCACAAGGCCGAGCACCGCATCCCCCAGAAACTCCAGGCGCTGATTATCGCCCTGAACTCCAGCGGTCTCATTGACGTAGGAGCGGTGCGTGAGCGCGCGCTCCAGAAGCTCGCGCCGCTCAAAGCTGTAGCCCAGCGCCTCCTCTAGCGTCTCGAGGTCCTCGCGGTGCTCGTATTGAAGCTCGTCGCGTTTGTGCTTCATCGCGCCCATCTTTAGCTCCGGGGCTCTTCGATCCAGCCCCCACCCAGGACCTCTTCGCCCTGGTAGAAGACCGCCGCCTGCCCGGGTGTGACCGCGCGCTGCGTTTCTTCAAATTCCACAAATGCCGTGGTCGGGTCGGCGCCCACCGTCAAAAGGCAGGGCACCGGCTCACCGGCGTAGCGGATCTTCACCTGGCATTCAATCGGCCCGTTGGGGCGATCAAAGGAGAGCCAGTTGCAGCGCTCGGCCACAAGCCCGCGGGCGGCCAGCTCATCGCGACCACCGACCACCACCGTGCCGTCTTCGGGGCGAATCGCCTTCACATAAAGCGGCTCGTGGTAGCTCAGCCCCAGCCCGCGACGCTGCCCCACGGTGAAGTTATGGATGCCGTCATGCTCACCGAGCACCTCGCCAGACGTCGTCACAATGCGACCCGGGGTGCGCTCCTGCTCGGAGAGCAGTTTGGCCACAAAAGCCTTGTAGTCGCCCCCGCCCACAAAGCAGATCTCCTGGCTCTCGGCCTTCTCGGCCGTCTCCAGCCCCATGGTGCGGGCGATGTCGCGGACCTCATCTTTGGTCATGCCGCCCAGCGGGAAGAGGATGCGCCCGAGCGCTTCGCGCGGAAGCCCGAAGAGGAAGTAGGACTGATCTTTGTTACGATCGACCCCGCGCAACAACTTCGGCACATCCCCGCTCCGATCGATCCGCGCGAAATGCCCCGTCGCCAGGTAGCTCGCCCCGAGCGCCAGCGATCGCTGCAGCAGGATGTCGAACTTCAGGTGGTCGTTGCACGCCACGCAGGGGTTGGGCGTGCGGCCGCGGCGGTACTCCGAGACAAAGTACTCGATCACCCGCTCGCGAAACGCATCTTCGTAGTTGGCCACGTAAAAGGGGATCGACAGCGAGTCGGCCACCGTGCGCGCATCGAAAAGATCGTCTGGCGAGCAGCAGCTCTTGGTGTAGGACTCCTGCGGCGTGGAGTAGAGGCGCATCGCGATGCCCACCGCGTCGTAGCCCTCGCCAGCGAGAATGCCGGCGGTCACCGAGCTGTCGACCCCACCGCTCATCGCCACCACCACGCGGTCCTGAACCGCGCTGGCGATGTCATCGGCGTCTTCAAGGCTCGGGGGGCGCTGATCCACCGAGCAGCTCTGCATGTCTGTGATCGTCTGCGACATCGTCTTGTCCTGGAACTTTCTTCACCACCGCAGGTCTTCAACGACCTGACGCGGCGACACAGCTAACCGCTGCGCTAAAAAAGTGCAAAAGCAAAGTTAAACTGACGGGTTGGCACCCATGGCGCGAAGCCTCGCCACCACCGCCGCGATGATGCTCGCGGCGCGCTCCAGATCGTCGGTCGGGGTGTGCGGCCCGAAGCTCAAGCGCACCGAACGCCGCGCGGAGGGCTCATCAAAACCCATCGCCAGCACCACGTGGCTGGGCTCAAGCGAGCCCGCCGTGCAGGCGGAACCACTCGACGCGCTGATTCCTTCCAGATCGATGGCAAGGAGCAGATCTTCCCCGTCGACCCCGTCAAACGCCACGTTGAGGGTGTTGAGCAGCTGATGTTCGGTATCTCCCCGCAGCTCCATATTCTCGATCTGAGATGCCAGCGCGTCGATGAAGATGCGGCGGCGCTCGCCAAGGGCCTCGCGCCAGGCGTCGAGCTGCGTGCTCAGCGCGCGCGCGGCGGCCTCAAGACCCGCGGCCGCCGGCACGTTCTCGGTGCCCGGGCGGCGGCCCCGCTCCTGATGCCCGCCGGTGAGCAGCGCCTCCACCTTGAGCCCCTCACGCGTCACGATGGCGCCGATGCCCTTGGGCCCGCCCATCTTATGAAAGGAGAGGGTCATGTAGTCGATATGGCTCGACGAAAAATCCACCGGGATGCGCCCGAGCGCCTGGGTGCCATCGACGTGGAACGTGGCGCCGGCGGCCTGCACCTTTTCGCCAATGGCAGCCACGTCGTAGATGTTACCGATCTCGTTGTTCGCCCACATCACGCTCACCAGCGTGGCGCCGGCGTTGAGTTGCTCCTCGAGCCAGCCCTCTTGAAGTCGCCCCTTCGTATCGACGGGCCACAGCGCCACGCGCACGCCTTCTTTTTCGAGCGCGCGCACCGTCTCCAGCACCGAGGGATGCTCCACGGCGGTGCAGACAATAAAAGGATCGGGTGTCTGGCGGGCGTGCTGACGCAGGACCTGATTGTTGCTCTCGGTAGCGCCGGCGGTGAGCACCACAGCCTGCGCCGGCGCTCCAACCGCGCGCGCGACGGCGCGACGGGCCCGCTCGACGACCGCGCGCGCGGCCTGCCCCTCACGGTGAATGCTTGAGGCGTTGCCGTGCACCGCACCGAGCGCCTCCACCATCGCCTCGCGCACTTCGGGAAGTACGGGCGCGGTGGCATTCCAATCGAGGTAGATTCGCTGGCTCATCGAAGGTCTCCGGGGACTCAAAATCACAGATCGTTCACGCGCGTCAGGGCCTGCCCGACGCCGCCCTGCTAGTAGTCGGTGGCCGGGGCAGGGTCAAGCGCTGGGCGCTGGCGCCTCCCGATCCCGGTGCTTAGGCTTTAAAACAACACATTATCTCAGGCCGCCGCCTGGCGTGAGCGCCGGCCTACGGCTCACAACCTGAGCGCACGGCTTCTATTCCCCTTTCCGAGGTTCGTCTATGAGCTCCCGCGACCAACGCTCCGACACCGTGATGGCGCTCAACGCCCTGAGCCGCGAGCCGGGCGCGCGCAGCGGCGCCGGCCTGGAGGCCATCAACCCCCTGCCGCTCATCGCCGGCGCGCTGCTGAGCGCTTACGGGCTCAAGCGCCGCGGATTTTTTGGCTACTTCTTAACCGGCATCGGCGTCGGCGTGGCCTACCGGGCGGCCCGCGATGAGCAGCTCTTTGAAAAAGGCTGGCATCGCCGCCTGCTGCACACCGCTGCCCGCGAGATGGCGCCGATCCACCGCGCCATCACCATCAACCGCGCTCCGGCCGAAGTCTACGCCTTCTGGCGAGAGGTCGAAAACCTGGCCATCTACCTGCCGCGCATCCACGACATCGACCGCATCGACGACGAGCGCTCCATCTGGAGCTTTAAAGGCCCCGGCGAGGTGGTGGTGAAGAGTGAGGTTGAGATCATTGACGATCAGCCCGAGCGTCTCCTGGTATGGCGCGCGGTGGAGCCCTCCGACCTCTTTCACGAAGGCTGGGTGAGCTTTGCGCCCGTCGAAGGAGGCGCAGCCACCGAGGTGGACCTTCACCTGCGCGTACTCGCCCCGGGCGGAAAACCCGGCGCGCGCCTGGTCGAGCTGCTCGGCCGTATGGGGCCACTCTCACCCGCCGGCGAACTTGCCAGGATTCGCGAAGTCCTCGAAGCTGGCATCCCCGACCGGGTGGAAGCAGCCTCTTCCACCCTGCACTGAGACTCTGAACCGGTTCATCCTCATGACCCAACCCACCGGGCGTCCCGCCGCCTTCTTCGACCTCGATCGCACCCTCATCGCCATCAACAGCGCGTTTGTCTACGCGCGCCATGAGCGGCGGGCGGGGCGTATCTCGGCGCTGCAATTCTTGAAGGCGTCGGCGTGGATGGGGCTCTACCACCTCTCGCTGGTCGATATGGAGCGGGCCTTCGCCGAGGCCGTACGCCACTACCGCGGCCAGCCCGCCGAATCACTGCGCGAGCGCACCCGCCAATTTTTCGAAGATCATGTGCTCAAAACGGTGCAGCCCGGCGCCGAGGCCGCGCTTGAGCGTCACCGCGCTGAGGCCCACCCCCTGGTGCTGCTCACCGCCAGCAGCCCCTTTATGTCCAAACTTGCCGCGGACCACTGGCAGCTCGACGCCTGGCTCTCCAACCAGTTTCCCATCGACGCCGACGGGGCGCTGCGGGGCACCTTTGAGCGCCCCATCTGCTACGGCCCAGGCAAAGTCTTCTGGGCCACGAAATGGGCCGAGCAGGCCGGCGTCGATCTCAAGGCCTCCTACTTTTACACCGACTCATACTCCGACCTGCCCATGCTCCTGGAGGTCGGGCACCCCCGGGTGGTCAACCCCGACCCGCGCCTTCGGCGCGAGGCGCAGCGCCGCGGCTGGACCATCGAAGACTGGACCCGCTAACCCCCGCCGCTGAGCTCACAGCTCAACTCTCGACAAGATCTTCGTCGACCTGCTCTGCGCGCAGAAGCGCGCCGGCGACCTCACCGAGCAGATCGTCGACCTCAAAGGGTTTCTGCACGATGCTCACCGCGCCCAGCCGGCGAGCCTCGGCCTGGATGTCTTCGTCGTTGACGGCGGTGACCAGCACCACCGGCGGGCGCACCCGGCTCTCGCGCAGCCCCATCATAAGATCGAGCCCGCTGAAGTTGGGCATGTTGATGTCCGCCACGATCAGGTCCGGGCGACGCACCGAGCGCCGATACACCTCCGAGGCGGCCACATAGTTGAGCGCTTCGATACCATCGCCCAGCTCCACCACCTCCACCCCGAGGTCTTTGAGCAAGATCGCGATCAGCTCGCGCACCGCCTCATCATCCTCAACCAGCAGCACGCAACGCCCCGCCAACCCGCTATGGGCTCGCTGCGACGCCTCCTGCTCCTGCCTCCCCACTGCCTGCATCTGCCCTGTCGTCATCGCTCTGCCCTCATGGACCTGATTCACCTGACCATCCCCTTTGACGCTCCCCGACACATCAGGCTTCAACAGCACCCCGGGCACGCATCTTCCATTCTTCCGTGTGAAACTTCGTTATCCTTCAATCACTTACACAACCTACTCCCGCACCACGCGGACCGGAAACTCCACCTCCACAAGCTCCCCCGACTCCATGTCCATCAGGATCACCCCGTCGACCTCATAGGCGCAGAGATACTCCAGCATCTGCCGCCGCGTGGCGGAGTTGCGGACCGATGGAGCGCGTTTGCCAGTCTTAACCTCCACCACATAGCGCTTGCCGGCGCGCTCGACAAGCCAGTCGGCCGACAATCGCACAACTTCCTCGTCGTCGTTGACGCGCACCACCCAGTCGCGCCAGGCCTGCTCCTCAATGAGCTCAAAGCCTTCCTTCTGCAGCCACCGGCCGGCCCGCACCTCGGCTCGACGCGCGTACCTCCCCTGGCGACGTGCCCGCGCGCTGCGCCAACGCCTGCGCAGACGCCCCCACACAAGGGCCACTACAAACCCCAGCACCGCCACCACCCCCAATGTGGTCTCCACAAGCCCCAGGCCGAGCGCCTCGGCCAGACGCTCGACCGCCGCGCTCACCCCCTCCATCATCGCTTGCGACGCACGCGCCGCCCCATCAAACATAGTCCCAGAAGCGCCCAGACCACGCCCGACGTGCTCCCGGAGCCGGCCTGCGAACAACCGCCCCCTTCCTCATCACGCCCATCATTCGAGGGCACCTGCGGATCCTCGCGCAACACTCGCCCCTGAGCGCTGATCACCGCGTCTTCCTCCAGCCCCTGGCTGGCCACCAGGTACACCGGCGAATCCTCCGGCCCGACCTCCACCGTGTCGCCGACCTCCAGGCTCTCATAGCCATCACTCTCCTGCTGACCGCCCCGGATCAGCGCGAGCCTCGCCGCCGGCCACCCCTCCGCCTCCACCGGCGTAAGCGTCATCGGCACAGTCACCTCCCAGCGCGCAAAACGCGCGCTGAACGCGTCGACATTCTGCTCCCAGTTAAACGCGCCATCGCCCGGAAGATCCACGACCTCCACCCCGTCAAAACGCTCTGCCTGCGGGTAGCCCTCCCCCTCCCCGGCCAGCTCGCCAGTAAAGAGGTTGTAGATCGCAAAAAGCTCCAGCGCGTCGTCGGCCTCACTGAAGTTCTCCAAAAGCTCGGCCTGAAGCGCCTCCTCGATCGTCTCCGTGGTCGCAAAACGCTCCGCCACCGCCACGATCATCTCCGGCCCGAAGACCACATCGAGAAAGTAGAAAAAGATCCCCGCCCCGTACGCAAACCCATCGGAGGGGCCGCGCGCCCGGTCGTTGAGGCTGCGCGCCGAGTCCTCGAAGTAGTAGCCGGTGAGCCGCTCAAAATCGTCCTGATCCGGGTAGACGAGCTCCTCATACCAGCTCGCGCTCCCCTCGGAGGCCCACGCCGGCCAATCGGCGCGGTAGGCCGACTGCACCGCGTGAAAGATCTCGTGGCTGACCACGATCTTCACCGCAAGCTCCCGCGAGGGGTAGTAGAGCGGCACAAAAGCGTGGTCGAGCATCGCATAACCCGCACACCGCTCGGGCGACTCCTGTGTGCAGTATTCGGGCACAAACTGCCCGTCGCCGGCCTCAAAGTTGAGCAGGTAAATATCAAAGCGCTCATCACCACCATCATCGGCGCTGGCCGGATAGAGCTCACTGTCGACCAGAGGCATCCGAAAGCCGTGGGTCGCCATCGCCTCAAAGACGTCATCGCCCACCTCGGCGACGGTCGCGGCGATCTCCGGGGTTTCCCCATCTTCGGCGACTCGCGGCGATCGGTGCTCCCCCTCGGTGGCGTACCACACCCGCACATGCCCGCCCGCACTGTCCAGGTAGCGAGCCTCCACCCCGTAACTCTGCAGATGCCCGGGGTCGGTGGGGCGCAGCGCCTGCGCCTCACTCACACCCACCACCAACGCCGCCGCAGCCAGAGCTGCCGCCACGATCCTCTGCTGCGCGTGTCCTTGCATCAGTTCAACTCCGCCCAGCGCAGCTCAAACTCACCGTCGGACCACCCGGTGATCTCCAGCTTGTAGGCCACCCCGGCCCCCGGATCGCGCACCACGTACACGTCGCCCGCCACTGGCGAGATGCCGCCGCCGTAGCTGTACCAGGACTGCGAGCCCGACGGGTTGTCCAGGTTGAGGTAGTTGAACGCCGTCATCGGCGTGCCGATCGGGTCGAGCTCCGGGGTGCAGCTCGCATCGTAGGTGTCGTCGGTCCGGTAGGCCTCCGGGTCGCCGGGCACCGAATCCACATCCTCAAAGGTCGTGTTGCTCACCTTCGCCACCACGACCCCACCCGGGCCCGAATCGCCGCTGTTGCTGCGAATGATGAAACGCTTAAACCCGAGATGCCACCCCTCGCTGAGCGCGGCCTCCACATCGTTAAGCTCCGCTTTCTCACCGGTCGTAAGGTTGAGGTAGACGAAGGGGTTGCTCGCTGCGCCCTGGGTCCCCCCGGCGCTCGCGTCGAGGGTCGCCGTAAACACGCCGCCCTCCTCGGTGATCTCCACCGAGGCATCCGAGACCTCCTCCTGAAGCGGCCAGTCCGCCAGCATCTCCTCCCCACAGGGGAGCTCCGCCAGCGCGTCGCGATCATCGACCTCGCCAATCTGCTCAACGTCTTCATCGCCGGCGTCTGCCTCGATCACCGTCGGCTCTTCCTGCTCGCTGCTCTCCCCGCACCCCACCATCAGCCCCGCGCCCAGCACCGCACACATCCACGCATACTTCAACTTCATCGCTGCTCCTGCCCTCGTGCAGCACGCCTCGGCGCACCGCGCATCGTCAAGTCGCCCACAAGGCGACATTCCTGAACCTTCAAGGCGTCATAGCGGAAAGGGGGGGCGATGGGCAATCGGTGGTGTTCATCAAACGCTTCAACTGCCCGCGAAAGGCCCCATCGCCATCGCGCGAAGAACGCTCAAACAAGCCCCCCTCTCCCACTCTACAGTCAGGCGAAGCGTCCACACTGACACCTCCCCCAAACACTTGAATGCGATGTTAAAAACGACAAAAAAGCCCCTCCAAACCCAACCCGGAGAGGCAATTTCCCAAACACTTTCAACACCTTACACAAATGACCCCGACAGGAATTGAACCTGTGACCTACGGATTAGGAATCCGTCGCTCTATCCAACTGAGCTACGGGGTCTGGGCGCGCCATTGCTGGCCGCGACGCTTTTTTTCGCACCCCTTGGCGCGCAGATCAAGCTGCTTTGTGCCCCTCACCCTCTCCTCACTCCCACGCGCCGCCCCACCCACACAACCCCCACCCCCAACACCACCCACATCAGCCCCGCGGGCCCCTGCCCCTCCCCGCCTCCCCCGTAGGCTGCGCATCCATAAAAAGGCCTGTCGTCCCCGCAGCTCCCGTCGTGGTCGTTGGGGACTCCGGAGTACGAGTACTGAATCAAGGCCAACCCTTCGTATTCATCAGCCCACACCTCCTCCACGACCTGGCCCTCGCCAAAGAGCACGCTGAGTGGAAGCTCCCCCTCCCCTTCGGACTCGCCATAGAGCTGGTCGACCTCCGCGCTCAGCGTGAGGAGCTCGCCGTCGGCGACGCGCTCTCCGGGGGCGCGTTCGTCGCCCAGGAGAACCCAGACATCCTCACCGCAGGCGTTGGCGAAGTCGACGAACACCTCCACGCTCCCCCTGTACTTTTCGGGTCGAACTTCGGGCTGAACCACCAGACAATCAAAGCGCTCGTCTTTCCACACCTGCTCGATCTGCGCGTCGAGCTCGAGGTACTCCGGCTGCGGCACGCAGCTCAACGCGTGGGCCGACATCGGTGCCAGCAATGTCGCAAGCGCCGCCAGCGCGACGAGAACCGCCGGTACAGCAGGCAAGGTCCCCGAAGATGATGTGTTGGGTGGATGGAGCATCGCGTTCATTCATATCTCCTCGGCGAGGCGGTTGGACCTCGCGTCAATCCAGTCAACGCGCATAGGCGCACTGTAAAGCGGCGAGCACTACTACCTTCGTGGAGCCGAATCTCAGCTGCCCTCGCGCATTCGCCGCCTCACCCCCACCACCCCCAACCCCAACACCACCCACACCAGCGGCCAGGACGAAGGCGCTTGCGGCCCCGAACTCGTCACCGCGCATCCGAACGTGGTCCCCGGGCCGCAGGCGCCCTCATTGTAGTAGGGGTCCGCGTAGGTGGGCGTGCCCGAAAACGAATAATGCACGCTCGCCATCGCACGATACTCCTCAAACCCCATCTCCTCGCCAGTGCGCTCCGCGGCAGGAATCGCGCGAATCTCGGCGATGCCCTCGCCCTGCTCTTCATCCTCAAGCTCCCTGATCGGACCGCCGAAGCGCAGCGCTTCCCCCTCAGCGACGATCTCTTCATGCAGGTAGGGTTCCCCGTAGGGCTTGTCGATGTTCATCGCGATGGCGATGTCCTCCCCGCAGGCGTTCGCAACATTGAGCGCCAGGCGTACGAAACCATAGTGCTCGTCCTCGCCCATCTCATACTCCACAGCGAGGCAATCAAAGGCGGCCTCGCTATGCACCTCGTCGAGTTGCACATCGAGGTCCCCGTAGGCATAGGGCCCTGAGCACACCGTGACGGCCGAGGCTTCCGGCACGCCCGTAAGCGCGCCCCACCCCAACAGCAGCCCCAACCCACAGGCGGTGACCATCAACACCCGCTCTTTTGCGCCTTCGCCAGACTTCATCCTCATCATGCCCTCGCCCTATCCATGCTTCGCTTTCATTGGCCTTTTGGTGGGAGCGGGCAGTGTGCCCGAAAAGCGCATCGCCTTTCCACCCCTTTGCCAGAAAGAAGCGTGCTGCGCTGCCTGCACGCCCGCTCGGAGCGGATTTGAAACGAATGTTGAAGTCCCACCCCCGGGTCTTGAACCCCCGCAGGGAAGGTCCTAGGGTTCAACGCATCCCAACGTGATGTCTGAACCGTTTGATGAAAAAGGAGCTGCCGTGATCTCTCTGCTTACGCCTCGCCCCCTCGCCCTCCTCGCCCTGCTCGCGCTCTGTGTGGCCTGCGTCTCGGAGGATGGCACCTCGCCAGAGCGCTATGAATCTGCCTTCTTCCAGCCCGACGACGCCATGGCCAGCTCGGAGTGGTCCAACTCCTACAGCGTGGCGCACACCATCAACGGCTCCGGCCTCCCCGAAGGCTTTGGACCGGCCGACACCCACGCCGACTACGGCGGCAGCAACCACTGGACCACCTCCGACGGCGACGTCGAGGGCGCCTGGGCCACCTACAGCTTCAACGGGCCGGCCACCATGGACACCCTCTACATCTGGCACCATCGCTCCACGATGCCCCCGGCCTACAGCGACGGTTACGCCATCACCCGCTTCGACGTGGAGTTTCTCGACGCCAACGGCGAACAGCTCCTGCTCCTTGAAGACCTGGCCGGCGAGCCGGAGCTGGCGAGCGCGGCGGTCTATGAGTTTGAGCAGGTGGAGGGGGTGCGCGACGTGCAGATCACCGTCCGCGAAAACAACGGCGATGAGCAGGTCACCGGCATCGCCGAGGTCGCCTTCGGCCTGACCCGCTGACGCCCCCCCGCATCTCCCCACAGGCAAGAAACAAAAGGGCCGCCGGACTCTTCTCCGGCGGCTTTTTTTGTTTGCTGCAACGCTCAAGCGTGGTGCCCGGCGCAACCATCGAGCGAAGCGTCAAGCTCAGGAGCGCGCGGTGCGCCGCACACGCCTCCCCAACCCTACAAGCCCCAACCCCACCATCACCCAGCTCAGCGGCGCGTGGGCCGGAGTCGCGTTGGAGGCAGCACAACCGCCACACCCCACGGAGCCTGTGTCGTTGCACTCAAAGTCGCTGTTATCGCGGGGCGTCCCTTCAAAAGAATAAAGAACACGCACGATCGGCTCGTCCTCGCCGGCCACGCGAAACGCCAGCTCGCCGTCCCCTTCCGGTGCATTCTGGTAGCTCTCCACCTGCACCTCCAACGTCACCGCCTCCCCCGCTGAAATGAACTCGCTATCCGGAGATGGCGAGTCCATGGGAATGCCCTCATCGCGCTCGAACTCGACCATAACCCCCTCCTCACACCCGTTGACGATGTCGGTGACGAGCCAAACGGCCCCCATCTCCGCGTTGGTGGTAACGTCAGCCTCGACGTCCAGACATGCGTAACTCTCGGTGGACCAGATCTCGTCGATATAGGCATTGAGCTCATCGTAGCGATCGGGCGCGATGCAAACCGCGTTCGCCCCAGGCACCCCTCCCAGAACGACACATCCTGCGGCGAGCACCAGGAGGAGGGCCGACCTTTTCTTGAAAGGGATGAGCGTGGGGCGATGGGATGGCAGCATGGCATGTCCGAATGAAATAGCTTTGGATGACTCGGATGGGGCAGGTCGAGCAGTGTGCCGGAGGTGGCTTCCCTTTTTTATAAAAAGCTTTCAGGAGACGCGTGCGCTGCGCCGCCCACGCCTCCCCAGCCACACCAACCCCAGCCCCACCATCATCCAGCTCAGCGGCCCCGGCGTCGGCGCTTCCGGCGCGCTCGCGGCCGACGAACACCCGAACATGGTCGCGTTGCTGCACGGCCAGTCGTCCATGTCGTAAAGCCTGCCGGAGTACGAATACTGAAGCCGCGACAGCGGCACGTACGCATCAGGGTCTGCCTCCATCGCGTCGCGCTCGGCGTCCGGCAACACCTCAAAAATCAGCTCCGCCTGCCCCTCTTCCCGGGGGCGCATCTCAAGCGAAGCGCGTACGGTCACGAGCTCGCCGTCCTCCACCCGCACCTCGTCCATCCGGTCACCGGCGGTGTAGAGATAGTCCGCATCCGCCCTCACCCAGAGGTCTTCTCCACATGCGTTGGCCAGGTCTGTGGAGACGTTCACAAAGCTGTTGCCCTCATGGACAGCGAACTCATGCTGAACCACCAGGCAATCGAACGCCTCGCTCGTCCAGACCTCATCGATCTGCCCCTGGATCTCCGCGTAGACAGGCGGCTCGTCACAGTCCAGAGCGATGGCGAGGGGCACAGTGCCCGGCGCAACCAGCCCGGCAGCGAGCCCGAAGATCAGGAGCGAAGCGCGTCGCGTGATGGTGCTCGTGCCCCGGCCGAATACTATACTTTGCATGAGATATCTCGGTGTCTGCAGGCCATAACATCTATGAGAATGGAGAGGGGCAGTGTGCCGGAGTATCGATCGTGTTTCCAGCCTTTTGGGCGACTCGTATCCCTGAACCCTGAACAAAAAACGGCCGCCGGAGACACTCCGGCGGCCGAGCCACGTTCAGCGATTCTTAGGATTGAAACTTACTCCGCCACCTCGGGCTGCGGCTCTGGCGAATCCTCCAGCCCGGGAGCAGCCGGCGACGCCGGAGTGTCGGGCTCGCCATCTTCCACGGGCGACACCGCGCCCAGGGTGCGGTTGGCCGTGGGTCGCACGCGTCGGGCGAGCTCATCGTCTCCGGCCAGGCGGTAGAGCTGCTCCATGATCCCGGCGACCGCCTGGTAGATGCGCGACCAGGCGTCGATCAGGGCGTCTCGCTCTGAGAGCAGGCGCTCGGCCTCGCGCTCCTCCTCGTTGAGGCTCTTCAGGCTGGTGCGCAGTCTGTCGATCGGGGCCTGAAGCGTGTCGGCAAGCTCCCGGGTCGAGATGCCCGTGCCGAAGGCGTCGACGTTAACGTCAGCTTCTCGCAACATGTCGGCCACGTTCTGACCAAAGGACTCCAGCGCTTTGGGCTCGCGGGGCAACGAGCCGTCGAGTCCGAAGCGACGCACCAGCCCGGCGCCGCCGACGTCCAGCAGCGAACGAACGCGCGAGAGCGTCTCCAGGGTCCGGGCAGCTGCCTCATCTCGGGCTGTGCGGTGCTCGCTATCGTCGGCACGCTCCCGGGCCAGCTCGGCCTCCTTCTGCCAGAGGCGTTCGGTCAGATCGCCCAGGTCTTTGCCCTGCCCATCAATGAAGCGCCGCCAATCCGGCGCATCAAAACCCATCTGTCCCTTGAGCTTCGCGGCGACGTTCTCTCCGTGGACCTGAATGGAGGAGACCACCCAGCGCCCCCAGTTCACACGATTCTCTACCGTCTTTCCCACTTTGTTACTCATCACAAACTCCTGTCTCCAAAAGCAGATGATGCGCCTCTCGCCAGCGCACGATCGCGCGCGCAGACCTGAAACGAGGCGCAAACGGGCCCCCGTACGGCAAAACAACTCGGGTATGCGGCTGAGCCTAGCAAATGCCCCCCGAAGCTCAAACCGGCGCGACCTCTCTGGCCCGACCTCACATCGTCTTCGCGAGTGCCGATCTCACGTTTTGAGTGTTCAAAACGCCTCTGCGACCGCCGCGGAACGCGTTTTGAGTTCTCAAAGCACCTCCCCGGCCGACGACCGGGGAGCACGCCAGCCCAAACGAGCGACGCAACTGGCGAGCACACGGCGGCCCAGATCAAGGAATGAGCGCGAGCCTCGGACTCGCGCTTGCGCCGGCCGGCACCAGGAGCACGAGCGTCGGGTTCGCGCTCGTAACAGCGTGAAGCGCGCGCACGACCGTCGAGCTTCGGATGTTCTCCGGCTCTATCGCTTCCACGACCGCCGATGACGCGTTTTGAGCCCGGAATGCCGCCTTCTCGACGCGCGCGAAGACGTTTTGACCCGCGCAGCCCCCACCGCGACCGTCGCGCACCCGGGAGCTGCCGAATTGGCGCCCTCCCAGCCCTCATGCTAACTCTCCCGGGCCCGCCGCGCTCCGCGCCCCGGAGCGCATGATCGAAACACCGAGTTTTTTTTAACGATGCCCACCTCCCCCCCGACCCACCTGGCCACGCTTGGGCTCGTCGCCCTGGGCGGCGCGCTCGGCGCGCTGCTGCGCGCTAGCGTGGGGCTGGCGCTGCCGGCCATGGGGGCGATGCCCACGGGCACGCTTGCGGCAAACCTCATCGGTTGCCTGCTGCTGGGGTATGTGGCGGCGAAGGTCGCGACCTTGAGCCGACCGCCGGCCTGGCTGCAGCAGGGCGTGGGCGTGGGGCTGTTGGGGTCGTTCACCTCCACCTCGACCTTCGCGTCGGAGGCGTTCTGGCTTGTGGCAGACGCGTCGCCGGGGCTTATGGCGACCTACGTGGCGCTCTCGCTTGCCGGGGGCCTGGCGCTGGCGGCGCTGGGCGCGCGTCTGGGCGGCGCGCCCCTTTCACACGCCGGAGGTGGGGCGTGAACTGGGAGATGGCAGCCCTTGTGGGTGCGGGCGGGGCGTTGGGCGCGCTTATGCGTTTTGCCCTCACGCGCGCGCTGGCGGGATTCTCCAACCGACGGGGGTTTCCGCTCAACACCCTGCTCATCAACCTGGGGGGCAGCGCCCTGCTGGGCGCGCTGATGGCCTCCGCCCGGAGCGCCGACATCCCGATTTACGAGAGCCCCCTCTTGATGTTTGCCGGGCTCGGGTTCTGCGGGGCGTTTACGACCTTTTCGACCTTCGCGGTGGAGACCCGGCAGCTTCTGGCGAGCTCGGGCTGGCGAGCGTTGGAGTACGTGGTCCTGACGGTGGGTGGGGCTGTGGGGAGCTTTGCGCTGGCTCTGACGCTGTGTGCCTGACCGGCGCGGTCGGCCCTAGCAAAATCGGCCCGTTTCCGGGCGCGCGGCCACCCGGGACGCTTCAACAAAAAAAAACGCCGGCCCTCAATGGCCGGCGGTTTTTTTAATCAGAAAACATCACTCTGGAGCCACTTAGAAGCTATGCGCCTGCCCCGGCTCCAGCGCGATCACGTCGACCTCAAGCTCGTAGGTTTCCAGGTACTCCACGAGTTCTTGCGGGGTGCCGGTCAGCGCTTCAAAGGTGCCGTAGTGGCAGGGGATCACCGCCTCAAGCTCCAGGAGATCGGCGGCCAGCGCCGCCTGGAGGGGATCCATGGTGAAGTGGTCGCCGATGGGCAGAATACCCACGGTGGGGCCGTAGATCTCGGCGATCCAGGCCATATCGCCAAAGAGCGCGGTGTCGCCGGCGATGTAGAGCGACTCGCCACTGGAGAACTCCACGACAAAACCGGCCGGCTCGCCAAGGTAGATGACCGTGCCGTCCTCGTCTGTGAACGAGGAGCTATGGCGCGCGTCGGTCATCGAAACGCGCACATCGAGCGCTTCGAGCTCGACGGTACCGCCCTTGTTCATGCCCACAAGCTTGTCGGAGGCCACGCCGCGGCTCCCGAGCCAGGTGGTCAGATCGAAGATGCCCACGATGGGGCCCGAGCAGCGATCGGCCACCTCAAAGACATCGCCGATATGGTCGTTATGGCCGTGGGTGATCAGGATGGCGTCGGGGCTGATATCATGCGCCTCTGCGGGGCATTTGGGGTTCGAGCGCACCCAGGGGTCCACCAGGATGTTCTTGCCCTCGGGGGTGGTGATCACAAAGGTCGAATGCCCCAGCCACTGTACTTTTACGCCTGCCAACGCCATGGATGCCTCCTCATAGGTCTACGTCGTGGTTTGCAACTTCACTTGATGCAGCACCGACCGAACACGATCGCCGGCGAGTTTCATTTCCCGAAAAGGCCCTCGCCTCGGCATAGGTCGGGACGCCGCGCCGCAGAGTCTTAACGCGAGCGGCCCGAAGGCCAGCGCATCATCACGTGGGGAATCTCCGCCTCGACAAAGGGCTCCCCGAAACGCTCCCAGCCCAGAGTCGTGTACCAGCGCTCCAGATGCGCCTGGGCGTGCAGCTCGGCGGGGCGCTCGCCAAGGTAGCGCTGCACCGCCTCCATCACCTGCGTGCCCAGCCCCTGCCGCTGACACTCGGGGTGCACCGCCACGCGCCCGACGACCATCGGCGACGCCTTGTGGAAGACGCGCGCGGTGCCCACCAGCCGCCCGTCGGCGCGCAAAAGCACATGGGCGCACTCGACATCCAGGCCGTCGACCTCGGGCTCGGCGGTGATCTTCTGGCCCACCACAAAAACCTCGTTGCGCAGCACCATCACCTCGTAGAGCTCCATCTTGGAGAGCTCCTCGAAGGTTTTGATCTGCGCGTTCAGCGCGTACTTCTGCACGTCACAACCTCATTGCGCGTCGGGCTGCTGATCGGGGTGCGAGACCTGAAAGGCCTCCAGCGCGTTGCAGCGCTCCTCAATAGCCAGGATGGTCGGAAAAGCCTCCAGATCCACATCAAAACGCCGCGCGTTGTAGAGCTGGGGGATCAGACAAATATCGGCCAGGCTGACCTCATCACCCACCGAGTAGGCGCCGGCGCGGCGCTCCGCGAGCAGCTCGTAGGCGGTCAGGCCGCGCTCGATCCAGTCGCGGCACCAGGCTTTTGCGTCGAGATCGGTCTCGGCTTTGATCTTCTGAATCACCGCCAGATTCTGCAGGGGCTGGGTGCCGGCGTTGATGATCTCGGCCATCTCGCGGGCCCAGGCCCGGTGCACGCGGTTTGCGGGCAGGATGGCCGGCGAGGGCCGCAGCTCATCGAGAAACTCCAGGATGGCCAGGGACTGGGTGAGGTAGATCTCCTCGCCATTCTCCTCCCACTCCAGCATCGGCACCTGGCGCATGGGGTTTTTGGCGCGGTACTGGGCGCTGTGCTGCTTTCCGCCGCCTTCGACCAGGTGCACGGCGCGGTATTCGTAGTCGAGCTCTTTGAGCGCAAAGCCGATACGCACCCGCCAGCTTGAGGAACTTCGCCAGTATCCGTGAAGAATCATCACTCGCCGCCTTTGTAAAATGTCCGCCCGTCAGGCCTGTGCTTCCGATGTATGCTTCAGACCAATACGCGCCGCCGGCACAAAAGGCCGGCGGCGCGCTCCTCAACAGCTCGCTGCGTGTTGCTCAGTCGGCGTCGACGACTTTTTGGTCGATGGTGCCGAAGATGTTGTTGCCGCTCTTATCGAGCATCTCGATCTTCACCGTGTCGCCGGGCTTCATAAAGGGCGTGGTGAACTCGCCAGTGTCGATCTTCTCGAGCATGCGCTTTTCGGCAAGGCAGGAGGAGCCGCGGCTGCGGTCTTCGTTGGAGACGGTGCCGCTGCCCACGATCGTGCCGGCGGTGTACGCGCGGGTCTTGCAGAGGTGCTGCAGAAGATCGTTGAACGAGAAGTGCATCTCGGGGCCGGCTTCGGGATCGCCGAATTTTTCGCCGTTGTAGTAGGTGTTGAGCGGCAGGTGGATGCGCCCCTCCTTCCAGGCGTCGCCGAGCTCTTCCGGGGTGACGGCGAAGGGCGCAAAGGCGGTGGCCGGCTTGGACTGGAAGAAGCCAAAGGACTTGGCCAGCTCCGCCGGGATGAGGTTTCGGAAGGTCACGTCGTTGAGGATGACGATGAGCTTGATGTACTTCGAGGCGTCGGCCGCCTTCACACCGCGGGGGGTGTCGCCGAGGATCACGCCGACCTCGGCCTCAAAATCGGCGCCCCACTCGACGTTGGGGACTTCGATGGGGTCATGGGCGCCCAGCAACACGCCCGAGCCGCCCTGGTAGACGAGCGGGTCGGTCTCGAGGGTCTCGGGCGGCTCGGCGCCGCGGGCCTTACGCACCAGCACAATGTGGTTGATATAGGCCGAGCCATCGATCCACTCGTAGGCGCGGGGAAGCGGCGCCATCATCTTCGAGGCGTCGACCGGGGTCGATTCCACGTCGCCACGCTCGAGCTTCTCGGCCAGCGCGCGCAACTTCGGCTCGACCTCGTCCCACTGATCGAGCGCGGCCTGCATCGTCGGGGCGATCTCGGACGCCGAGGTGTAGACCGTGTTGTTTTTGCCCACCACCACGAGCGCGCCATCACGAGTACCGTTGCGTAGCGTTGCCAGCTTCATGCATCAACCTCCAGGTTGGTTCATTTCAGTGCGAATTTTCGCCCTTAGACGTAGCCACGGGCCTGCAGGGTGTCAATGCTCCCGGCGTCCACGCTCGCTTTGAGGTGCCATGTTCAAGAAACAAAACGGGCGCCTCCGAAACTCGGAGGCGCCCGCATTCTAGTCGCAGGGCTGGCCGCCGGCGATCCGAAGATCACCGACAGACCTTCGCCTTATTCAACGACCGGCGTCTGGGTGAACACGTCGAGGCGGTACTCACCGTCGGAGCAGAAGTTCATTCCAAGAATGTTCTGGCAGTAAGGCTGAACGCTCAGGAAGTAGGTGCCATCTTCTTCCACTTCGTAGGAGAAGGCCGAGAAGAAGGTCTCCGCGTCGGCCTGACCGACGTAATAGTCCGCTTCGAGGATCTGGGTGGTGCCGTCACCTTCAAAGAGGCGCAGGACGGTGTCGGTGGTGGAGGGATCGTCCTCTTCCTCGTCGGCCGGAGCTTCGGCACCACGCTGGGTGCGAGCCACGAGCACGTCACCGGCCACCAGGTCGATGGAGAAGAACTGGACCGGAGTCGCCGCTTCATCGATGGCGGCGGCCGCCTCCGAGTCGAGCATGCCGAAGACCTGGGCGGGAAGCTCGATGACTTCAGCGTCGGCGCTGGTCAGCAGCGGGTCGGTGAAGGTGTAGGTGGTGGGGCTTTCGGGAAGGGTACCGTCCACGAAGGTCGCGTTGAGGGTGTAGGTGGTGGCGGCCGCGCCGCGGAAGGCGGAGTCGCGCACCAGCACCGGCATCGTCACGGCTTCGTCGGCGTCGTTATAAAGGACGGCTTCCGAACCGAAGGCCGGCGAGAAGGTCCAGAAGTCGGCGCTGACAACCAGCGGGGTGAAGTCGTCTTCGGCGACTTCGGTCTCCACGGCCAGGCTCACGATGGTCTTGGCCGGAACGACCACGTCGAACCAGGTCACGTTACCGACATCAGCAAGCACTTGCGCCGAGGAGGTGGTGTCTTCAAGCGACACCGCGTTGCGGGTCGCGGCTTCGACGGTCAGGGTGTAACCGAAGCCCTCACCACCGACCGGCTCGGCCTCTTCGCTGAGGTTGCGCTCATCGGAGACGTAAAGGGTGAAGGTCTGACCTTCTTCTTCGTCGGCGCCGACGCCAACGTACATACCGGCGCGGCCTTCGACGGGAAGCGAGCTACCGGCCTGCTGCTCTTCGCCAGCCGGGCCGGAGACGGCCACGATCGCCGGGGTCAGGGCATCGTCGGCTTCCACGAGCACGCGGAAGTTCTCGCCGGGCTCCACCGTCAGGGAGTAGGCCTTGATGTCGGTGCCCACCAGGCGAGCTTCGATGTTGCCGGTCTCTTCGGCGCCATCGGCTATGACCACGGGCTCGGTGCTGCCGCCTTCGTAGGTCTCCATCGTCAGTTCGAAGAGCCCGTCGGCGTCGTTGCTGTAGGCGTCGACGATGACGTAGTAGGTGCTACCGCTGGTGATGTTGGTGAAGACGCGCGAGTCGTAGTTCCCACCGTCGAAATCAATATCGTCGTTCTGGGCGATGCGGGCTTCAGCGGCCACGTCCCAGACGTGCAGGAAGGTGTCGACGCCGCCTTCGGGCGCGAGGCGCTGGGCGGAGGTCTCGGCGGCCAGGGTGCCGTCGAGGTCAGCCACAACCTCGTAGACCTGGATGGAGCCGTCGCTCATGTCGCCTTCGGTCACACCGGGGAGGGTCGGCTCTTGCGGATCGAGCTCAACCACTTCGGTGGTGATCTTGTAGGCGCCGCTGAACTCTTCACCGGTGGTCGGCACAAGCAGGTGGCTGCCATCGGCGTAGATGAAGAACTCACGGCTGGTCGCACCTTCGGCGTAGAAGAGCGCGCGGTTGGACTCATCGGCCACGGTCTGCAGCGTGACACCGAAGGTGTCTTCGCCGGTGAGGTCACCGTCGACCGCGTCCACGGTCACCTTAAGGGCGGTGCCCGCTTCCAGGGTCAGCTCAAAGTACTGAGCCGCGCCATTGAGCTGGCCGCCGATGGTCTCGCCAACTTCAATCGCCTGGGGGGTTTCAGCGTCGTTGGCGTCGCCAAGCCACACGTCAACTTCGTCTTCGAAGGGGTGCGGCTCGTTGGGATCGACATCGGTGTCATCACCGGCATCGGTCTCCACATCGGTGTCGGGGGTATCGACCGGCGTATCGTCGCCGCCGCAGGCGGAAACCGAGGCGGTCAACAGACCGACCAGCAGCATTGCAAACAACTTCCTGGACATGGTGTTACTCCGTCAAAATAGTGACTACATTGTTGCCCCGGGGCCTCACGGGCACCTGCCGGCGAGACCTCTCCTGCGCGGGCTGCCGGGGCAAGCTCAACACTGGCGAGGCTCTATCACAGCCCCGGACGCGATTCCAGTGATTCGATGTTGGCCTTTGTAAGCGCTCACTCAGGGGGCACGTCCCAGGCTGTGATTCGCGGCCGAGAAGCGCGAGACTTCGGTGGAATCCCAGCTGGCCTCGCCATGTTGTAGAAAGGGGTAATCGCGGCCTCAGGGCTCCTGGTTGCCCCGCCCTCACGCATGAAATGTGGGCGTCGTCTGCGGCGCCCACCCGCTGTATAGTAACGCGATGATGCCGCCCCACGACCCAACACACCCGGGGCCCACACGACAACGACCTATGCTTCGAGAGAACCTTGGTTAACCCCCCTGACTCCGAGCAGCCCCTCTCGCTGCTCCAGACCCTGCGCAAGGGTCATTCGCCTTCGCTCGCTCCGGTCCACCAGGTCTTTTGCAACCGCGACCTCAACCTGGCTGAGGTTGAGGCGGTGGGCTTTGATATGGACTACACCCTGGCGCATTACCACCAGGACGCCATCGAGCGCTTAAGCGTGGAAAAAACGCTGGAGCGGCTGGTGTTGGAGCGCGGCTACCCGCGCGAGATCCTCGATTTGAAGGTCCCCACCGACTTCGCCATCCGAGGGTTGGTCGTCGACACGGTGCGCGGAAACATCTTCAAGCTCGACAGCCACCGCTTTGTGGGGCGCGTCTACCACGGCTTTAAAGAGCTGCACGGCGACGACATCATCGAGTACCACACTCAGGCGATGAGCATGACGACCTCGCGCTACGCGCTCGTCGACACGCTCTTTGCGCTGCCGGAGGCCGCCCTCTACGCCACGCTCGTCGACTACCTGGAGCGCACGCGCCCCGGGCAGCGCCACGACTGGCGTCGCCTCTACGAAGACATCCGCTACAGCATTGACCTGGCCCACCGCGACGACTCCATCAAAGATGAGATCATCGCGAATATGGAGCAGTACCTCACCCGCAACCTGGACCTTGCCCACACGCTGCAGCGCCTGCGCAGCGCCGGCAAAAAGCTCTTCGTGCTCACCAACAGCTACGCCCGCTTCACCGAACACGTGATGAGCTACCTGCTCGACGGGCTGCTGCCGCAGCTTCCGCGCTGGCAGGACTACTTCGACATCGTGATCACAGGCGCGTCCAAGCCGGGCTTTTTCACCGACCGTCAGCCCTTTTTGCGCGTCGACGCCAGCGAAGAAGTCAGCGGGGAGGAGTTCGGCCATTTTGAGCCCGGGCAGATGTACCAGGGGGGCAACCTCATCGACTTTCATCGCATGACCGGGTTCCGCCCCGACCGCGTGCTTTATGTCGGCGACCATATCTACGGCGACATCGTGCGCAGCAAGAAGTCGACGGCCTGGCGCACCGCGATGGTGGTGCAGGAGATCGAGGGCGAGCTTTTGCGCACCGATGAGCTGCGCGAGGAGCGCGCGCGCCTCGACGCCATTGAGCATGAGCTGGTGCGTATCAACGAAGAGATCGCCTTTGAGCTCGGGCTCGCCCGTCGGCTCCACGAGCTCGATGTGCCCGATTGCGACGCCGAGGTGCAGGAGGCCTTCGCCGAGATCAAGCGCACCCAGAGCCAACTTCGTGCCCGTCGCCAGGCCATCCTCCAGGAGCTCTGGCAGGTCGAGCGCCAGCTGGAAGGGGAGTTTAATCGCTACTGGGGCTTACTCTTTAAGATGGGCAACGAGAACACCATCCTCGGCGAGCAGATCGAGGTGTACGCCTGCATCTATATGAGTCGCGTGGAGAACCTGGTGCATTACTCGCCGATGCACTACTTCCGCGCGCCGCGACAACCCATGCCCCACGAGCGATCATGAGACCTCTGCGCCTGGCCACTCGTCCCTTCCTCGGCCGCCTGTCGGCCGCGCTCTGTGCGCTGCTCCTGCTGCTCAGCGTGGGCAGCACACCGGCGGCAGCCCAGGGCGCCGAGCGCGTGTTGTGGACCGAGGGTCGAGGTGTGCGCGGCGTGGACCACTCCCCCTTTGTGGAGCTTGTCGAAGAGGTGGGGCCGGCGGTGGTCAGCGTGATGGTGAGTTATGCGCCGGGCACCGGCCCCTCCCACCTGCGCGACTTAAGCTCGGGGCCGGCCCTGGCCCAGGGCTCCGGCTTTGTGATCCACGAAGAAGGTTACGTGTTGACCAACTTCCACGTGATCGACAACGCGTCGAGCGTCGATGTGCGTTTTAGCGATCGGCGCGAGATGTCGGCGCAGGTGGTGGGCGTGGACCAACCCACGGACCTCGCGCTCTTGAAGCTCGAAGGTCATGATGGGACGCTCCCGGTGGCCCCCCTGGGCGATAGCGACGCCTTGAAGGTGGGGGAGTACGTGCTGGCGATCGGCAACCCCCTGGGGCTCAACCATTCGGTGAGCGCGGGCATTGTCAGCGCGCTCGGGCGGCGAAACCTGCCGGTGGAGGGGCGCGAGCAGCAGGGTGACTTCATTCAGACCGACGCGCCCATCAACCCGGGCAACTCCGGCGGTCCGCTGGTGAGCATGACTGGCGAGGTGATTGGCATTAACACCGCCATCAACCGGCAGGGCCAGGGCATCAGCTTTGCGATTCCGATCAACATGGTGAAGACGCTGCTGCCGCAGCTTCAGGACCGCGGCTTTGTCGAGCGCAGCTGGCTGGGGGTGCGCGTGCAAGATTTAGAGCCGATGCTCGCGACGAGCTTCCGGCTGGAGAGCGCCGCCGGCGCGCTCATCACCGAGGTCGTTGAGATGAGCCCCGCCGCGCAAGCCGAGCTTCAAGAGGGCGATGTCATCACCCGCTTCGCCGGCCGCACCATTCTCACCAGCGATGATCTTCCCTGGTACGTCTCCACCACCCCGGCCGGAAGCAGCGTGGAGGTCGAGATCATGCGCGCCGGCCAGCTCCAGAATGTCGAGGTGCAGATGCAGGCCATCCCCGACCAGGAGCGCCCCAGCCTGCCCGGGGCGCCGGCGAGCCTGCCGGCCGACCCGACCAGCCCCAGACGCTTCGGGGTGGAGGTGGCCCCTATGACCGCGCGCCTGGCCCGCCAGGTGCGCGCGCCCGACGAGCGTGGCGTGCTCGTCACCGGCATGAGCGACGACTCGCCAGCGCGCCAGGGTGGCCTGCGTAACCGCGATGTGATTGTCGAGGTGGGCACCACCTCCATCGACTCCCAGGAGAGCTTTGAGCAGGCCGTCGCCGAGCTGAGTGCGGGCGATGTGGTGCGTCTCAAAATCATCCGCCGCGGTCGCTCGGTGTACCTGGCCTTTGAGCGATGAGCTTTCCCCCGGCGATCATTGACACCTGAGCGGCCCGCTCCCTAACATGCGCCGCCCTCAGTGCAGGCCCCCTCCCCCCGGAGCCCTCCTTTGCGTAAGTGGTCGGAACTTTTAGGAAATTCAAGAACGCGACAGGTCTTAACCCAGGCCGTCACCGCTGGCCGTATGCACCACGCCTACCTCTTCAGCGGCCCGACCGGTGTGGGCAAATACACCACCGCGCTGAGTTTTGCGGCCAGCCTCAACTGCCTGGAGCGCTCTGGCGAGGTTCTCGAAGACGCCTGCGGGCGCTGCACGGCCTGCAAACGCATTGAGGCAGGCCAGCATCCGGATGTGCTGGAGATCGCGCCGAGCGGCAACTTCATCAAGATCGACCAGATCCGCGCCATCCAGAAAGCCGCGCTCTCGCCGCCTTATGAGGCGCGCTACCGCGCGGTGATCATTGACCAGGCGCACGCCATGACCGAGGAGGGTGCCAACGCCCTGCTCAAGACGCTCGAAGAGCCCAGCGCGCGCACCCTGCTCTTTTTGATCACCGACCAACCTCATCGCCTGCTCGACACGATCATCAGCCGCTGTCAGCGTCTGCGTTTTGGCGCGCTCAGCGACGAGGAGGTCGCCCGGGCCCTGCCCGACGTGCTGGAAGCTCCGGTCGATGAGGCGCTGCTCAAAGTCGCTGCCGGCTACGGTGAAGGCAGCCTGGGTCGGGCCTACGAGGTCCTGGAGTCGGGCATGCTTGAGCAGCGCGAGGAGCTTCTGGAGGCATTTCTCGCGGTGCCTGCCGACCGCGCCAACCAGTGGCTGGAGACGGCCGAGCGCTTCGGGCGAGGCAACTCCGATCTGGAGGCCCAGCTCGATGTGCTCATCGTGTATTTTCGCGACCTGATGTTGGCCGGGCGCGCCGATCGAGGGCGCGTGATCAACGCCGACCTGATGGCCACCATCGACAAAGGCGTGGAGCGCTTCTCGCTCGATGCCACCCTACGCATCCTCGATACGCTGACCGAGGCCCGCGGGCGTCTTAAACGTAACGTCAACGCCCAGCTGATCGTCGAGGGTGTCCTCGACCAGATCCGTCAGCCCTCCTAACCGCATGTGTCCCGGGACGAAGGCGCGCGAAAGCGCCCACCCGCGCAACGATAGACGACTTCCATGACCACAACGCTTTTTAAGCCTGCCAAAAAGCAGGCGCGCCCCTTCGGCGGAAAGAAGAAACTCTACAACGTGGTGCTGGTGCGATTTCGCATCAGCCAGACCCGCCATGAGGCCGACGCCCGCGAGCTGCAACTTCGCGAAGGCGACCACGTCATCGTCGACACCGAACGCGGCCCCACCCTGGCCGAGATCTGCGGGGTGGTCTCGCGCAAGGTGCTGCCCGCCGACAGTCTCCCCAGGGTGCTGCGCAAGGCCACTGAGGCCGACATCGCCCAGGCCGACAAACACGCCGGCTTTGAGGAGCAGGCCTACCGCTTTGCCATCGGGCGCATTCGCTCGCGCAAGCTGCAGATGAAGCTGATCCGCGCGCAGTACATGCACGACGGCTCCAAGCTGGTCTTCTACTTCAGCGCCGATGGCCGCATCGACTTTCGGGATCTGGTCAAAGATCTGGCCCATAAGTTTCGCACGCGCATCGAGATGCACCAGATTGGCGTGCGCGACGGCGCGCGCATGCTCGGCGGCATCGGGCCCTGCGGGCGCGAGCTCTGCTGCAGCACCTTTCTGGATAACTTCGAGCCGGTCTCGATTCGCATGGCCAAAGATCAGGGGCTGACGCTCAACCCCAAAAAGGTCTCGGGGATGTGCGGGCGACTGATGTGCTGCCTGGTCTACGAGCAGCAGCTCTACCGGCGCATGCGCACCAAACTTCCGCGCGCGGGCAAGATGGTTCGCACCGAGCTCGGGGAGGCGAAGATCCTGGAGGTCGACGTCATCAACCGGCGCGTGATGGTGAGCTTTGCCGACAACAACCGCAAGATGTTGCCGGTCACCGAGATCGAGCTCATCGATCCCAACGTCATCGACCGTGGGGTCGACGGAGCTCAGGAGGACGAGTCAGCGCGTGGGGGCGGTCGCAAGCGCCGGGGCTCCAGCAGCCGGCGTCGCTCGAAGTCGTCGCGCTCCAGCCGACGCTCGCGCGGCTCGAAGTCGTCGCGTTCGGGCTCCAAATCTTCGCGCTCCGGCCGCAATCGGCGCCGAAACTCGCAACGCTCCGAGCAGAAACCTTCGGAAGAGAGCGCCGCGACCGCCTCCGCCAACGCGTCGCAGAGCAACGAGAGCGGCAAGGGCAACGACTCGGGCCGCTCCAAGAAGCGGCGCTCCGGCCGCCGGCGCTCCGGCCGCTCCCGCTCGCAACGCTCGAAAGGCTCCCGCTCCGAGAGCCCCTCGCGTGAGCAACGCGCCCAGGACGGTGGCAACGCCCGGGCCAACAACGCCTCCGGCAAAGACGCCTCCGGCAAAGACGCCACCAAAGCCGGCGGCAATCCCGGCGCCGAGAAGGCCACTGGCGAGCGCTCCTCGAGCAAGCGCCGCTCCAGCCGTCGGCGCGGTCGCAACAAAAAGGGCGGCGATAAGCCCCCCCGCACCGAAGGTGCCACCGAGTCGCCCAAGCCCAAAGGCGACTGAGCCTTGCCAGCGACGCCAACTTCTGGTTCACCCTGCCCTGCTATCTCCGCGCGCCCCTTGATGGGCGCGTGGCGAGATTTGAGCTGATGTTTTCCCAACTGCGTTGAGACTTCTCCCATGTCGAATTTCTACCTGACCACGCCCATCTATTACGTCAACGGCGCGCCGCATATCGGCCACGCCTACACCACGATCATCGCCGACGCCTTTGCGCGTTACCGCCGCCAGAAAGGCGACGAGGTCTTCTTTCTGACCGGCACCGACGAGCACGGACTTAAGATCCAGCGCGCCGCCGAAGATCGCGGCATCAGCCCCCAGCAGATGGTCGACGAGAACTCCGCGCGCTTTCGCGAGCTCTTTGAGCAGCTGCGCCTCACCCACGACCGCTTCATCCGCACCACCGACGCCGACCACAAGAAGACGGTCGCCGAGATGGTCGCACGTATGAAGGCCTCCGGCGACATCTACCTCGACAAGTACGAGGGCTGGTACGCCGCGGCCGACGAGGCCTACTACGACGAGTCGGAGATCGCCGACGGCAAAGCCGTCGCCACCGGCGCCTCGGTGGAGTGGGTCGAAGAAGAGAGCTACTTCTTTAAGTTGAGCAAATACGCCGAGCCCCTGCTCGAGTGGTACCGCTCCAACCCGAACGCCATCACCCCTTCGGGGCGCCGCAATGAGGTGGCGTCTTTTGTGGAGGGCGGGCTTCGCGATCTTTCGATCAGCCGCACGACCTTCTCCTGGGGCATCCCCATGCCGGAGCACCCCGAGCATGTGCTCTACGTGTGGGTCGACGCGCTGACCAACTACATCACCGCGGTGGGCGCCTTTGATGACACCGAGCGTTTTGAGGCCTTCTGGCCGGCCGACATCCACTTTATCGGCAAAGACATCCTGCGCTTTCATGCGGTGTACTGGCCGGCGTTTTTGATGAGCGCGGGCCTTGAGCTGCCAAAACAGATCGTGGCCCACGGTTGGTGGACCAACGACGGCATCAAGATGAGCAAGAGCCTGGGCAACGTCATCGACGCCTTTGAGCTGGCCGAGCGCTACGACCTCGATGTGCTGCGCTACTACCTCCTGCGCGAAATCCCGATTGGCAACGACGGCAACTTCAGCGACGCGCGTGTGGTGGAGCGCAACAACGCGGAGCTTGCCGACAACATCGGCAACCTCGTCAACCGCACCTTCGCGATGGCCGGCAAGTTCATCGGCGGCAGCGTCCCGGCGCCGCGCGACATCACCGAGTCGGAAGATGTGGCGCTGCGCGACGCGGCCTATGCAGCGCGCGACGCCATCGACAAAGCCTTTGAAGATCGCGAGCTGCACCGCGCGCTTGAGCACCTGATGGCCTTCTCCAGTGAGGTCAACAACTACATCCAGCGCACCCAGCCCTGGGCGCTCAACAAGGCTGGCAACACCGAGCGTCTGGAGCAGACCCTCTACAACGCGCTGGAGTCGATCCGCTGGATCGCGCTTCTGGCTGCGCCCTTCACCCCGGACGCCTCGCGTAAGATCCTGGCCGGATTCGGTCAGACCACCGAGGCGCACCTGAGCTTTGATACCTTGAAGACCTGGGCGAACCTCCCCGCCGGCACCCCTCTTGAAGCTCCGGGCGTGCTCTTCGAGAAGCTCGAAGCGCCGGTCGAAGAGGAGGAAAACAGCGAGAAAAGTGCCCCGCAGGATCAAAAATCGGCCAAAAAGGCCAAAAAAGACGAAAAAAAGGTGGAAAAGAGCAAGAAAAGCGACGACAGCGAAAGCACCGGCCTGATCGAGTTTGGCGACTTCACCAAAGTGGAGATTCGCGTCGGCGAGGTCCTCACAGCGGAGAAGGTCGAGGGTGCGGATAAGTTGTTGAAGCTCAGCGCCAACGTCGGCGAAGAGACCCCGCGCACCATTGTGGCGGGCATCGCCAAATCCTTTGCGCCGGAAGAGCTCGTGGGGCTGCGCGTGGCGATGGTCACCAACCTCAAGCCCGCCAAACTCTTTGGCATCAAGAGCGAGGCGATGATCCTGGCGGCGAAGACCACCGACGGCAAACTCGCGCTGGCGCGTTACGACGAGCGCGTTGAGGTGGGCACGCGCATCAGCTAAGGCGCGTTGTTTGCAACAAAGGGAGGCGCTTTGACGCCCACACTGGCCCATATCGCCAACTCAGAGGCTCGCCACCGCGAGCTTCTGCGTATTCTGGAGCAGGAGCAGGGCTCGCCGGCCGATCGGCGCGCGCTCTTGCTGATCTGCCTCGATGATCCCTACCCGCCCGTGCGCCAGGACGCGGCGCGCGGGCTGGGTGCGCTGATGAGCGAGGAGGTCATCGAGGTGCTGGTCCACCTTGCGCGCGGGCAGGCCCCACCTCCCCAAACCCTTGCCTCGCTGGCGCTGCCGGATGGCGCGCTGGACTGGCAGAGCGCGCGCGCTGCGGTCGCCGCGCTCGCTGCGTTGCGATTTACCCCACAGGTCGATCGGAGCGCGGCGGTGGCCGCCGAGCTGCTCGATGATGCGCGCGACGATGTGCGTTTCCAGGCGCTTCTGACCCTCTACCGCCTCGCGCCCGAGCACCCGGCGATTGAGGAAAAACTCGAAGCGCTGCTCTCTGATCCGGACGCCGAGCTCGCGTCCAGCGCCGCGCAGATCGCCGTGGAGTTGAGGCGCGCCGAGATGTTGCCGGCGCTTCTGCAGAGCTGGCAGGGCGCGCGTGGGCCGGCGCGACAGGCGCTGGCGGTGGCCGTCGCCGAGCTGGTCGATGCCAGCGAGCTAAGCCCGGAGTCTTTGCCCGAGGCCAGCCGGAGCGCGGTGGTCGAGGAACTCACCTCGATGCTTCGCGATGAAGCCTGGATAGCCCAGGCCTCCCGCGCCCTGGCGATGCTTGATGGCCAGGCCGCCCGCGAGGCTTTGCACGCGGTGATCGCGCGCTGGTTTGCCCACCCCCTGCTCAAGCTCGACGCGGCCGCAGCCCTCATTGAGCTGGGTGATGCGCGCGGTGAGGCGCACCTTGCAGCATCGTTAAACGCGCGCCGCAATGACGTGCGCGGCTACGCGCTGCGTCTGGTGGGCGTCAAACGCCTGGGGCAGCACCTCGATCACCTGCTGCAGCTTGCGAAGACCTCGGATTATCACGCCGACACCGCTGTTTTAGCCCTGGCCGACTTCGGCGGCGAGGCCGCCACCGAGGCGCTGCGCGAGGTTGCGCAGCACCACGCCGATGCCGAACTTCGCGAGCTTGCCCGCGCCGGGCTTGAACTTGGCCACTCCCCTGAACCCATCGCCCCTCGACACGCCCGGCCCGACGCCGACGTCGACGGCGCGCCCTGAACCTCCCCTGTGAGACTTTTTATGGATACGCCCAGACTCTTTGATACCCACGCCCACCTGGACTTCCCGGCCATCTTCGAGAACCTCGACGAGATCCTTGCCAGGGGCCGCGAGCTGGGTCTTCAGCGGGTGGTCTCGATCGGGGCGAGCCGCGGGCTCGGCTCGAACTTCCGGGCGCTGGAGATCGCGCGCCGCTACGACTTCATCCGCTGCACCGCCGGCATCCACCCCCACGACGCGGCGATGTGCACCGACGAGGTCTTTGAGACCATCGCCACCGAGCTCGCGCGTCTTCCCGAGGTCGTGGCCATTGGCGAGAGCGGGCTGGATTATTATTACGACAAGGCCCCGCGCGAGGTGCAGATCGACGTCTTCCGACGCTTCCTGGAGCTCGCCAACGAGGTTGAAAAACCCATCGTCATTCACAGCCGCGACGCCGAGGAAGACACCGTGCGCCTGCTGCGCGAGACCGACACCACCGGCGGCATCCTGCACTGCTTCACCGGCTCGCAGAAGATGGCCGACGAGGTGCTGGAGCGCGACTTCTACGTCTCGTTTTCGGGGATTGTGACCTTTAAGAGCGCGCGCAACCTGCTCGACGTCGTCAAAAACGTCCCTCTGGATCGACTGCTCATCGAGACCGACTCGCCCTACCTGGCGCCGGTGCCCTACCGGGGCAAGAGCAACCAGCCGGGTTACGTGCGCCACACCGCCGAGGTGATCGCCGAGGCCCGCGGCATCGCGCTCAACGAGCTGGCCGAGGCCACCTTTGAGAACGCCTGCCGCGTCTACAACTGGCCGGCTGACTGAGGCCGAAGTTCGCTAAATTCGGGGGGATCAGGGCTGCCCGGACGACTTCTTGAGCACGTCTGGCGAGAGGGCCTGCATCGCCGGGCGCGTGGCCTCGGCGAGCTTGGCCTTGCCGGCGGCGGTGAACTCCGCCCACATGGTCTGGCCACCGTCCATCTCGGGGAAGATGCCGTTGAAGGCCCCCTTATCGATGTAGATCACGCCGATGGGCTCGGAGTCGATGGCGCGCCCCAGAATCGAGGCGCTTACGTCCGCGGGGGTGGCCATGTAGATTTTGCGCATCAGGTCGCTGCAGCGGTGCACCCAGACCGAACGGCGTTTGGCCACTGCCCCCTGAACTGCGCCCTTCCCTGCCGACGCGGCGCGCGAGGCGTTATGCGCGCCGCTGCGGGCTTCGGCCACATCGCGCATGACCTGCTTGTACATCTTCTCCACAAACTCGCGTTCGCCGCTGAGCTCCAGGGTGATGCCGCCAAAGTCAAAATGAAAGTGGGTCGTGTCGCTCTTCGACATGCGCGCTGGCCTTGCGTCGGGGGCTGCAGTTGAGGGGGCTCCACGGCGATGATGCCCCGCGCGGCCGCCGGGATCAACCCCCCGCGCGTGGGTGGCGCTCCCGAAGAGAGGTCGGTGGGCTGCGCGGTTGGCGCACTTCGGGGGATCGTCTACACTTCGTTGCGTTAAGCCTCACCCCTCCTTTCCCCCGCCCGGAGTGCAGCCTTGCGTAGCTTTGACATCATCGGAGGCGTGGTCGTGGTCGCCTGGCTTGCGGCGACGGCGGTCTTTGCGCTGGGCGCCTCCGAGGAGGCCCAGGCCATCGGCTCGGGCGCGTTTGATCTGGAAGAAGGCGTCACATTCATCACCCTCCAACAGGGCGACGATGACCGCGGCGTGATTCGCGAAGAGCGCACTCGCCTGGTCGAAGGCTGGCTTGTGGAGACGAGCGCGTACGCGACCTTCGCGATCATGGGCCAACTTCAGGGGGTGCACCTCGACTCGAAGGTCTCACTCGACGACGATCTTCGCCTGCGCTCGGCCTCTGGCGAGGTGGAGGCGTTTGGGATGCACCTGCGCGCGCTGGCGCAGTACACCGGCGAAGCCTTTGATGTGACGCTTTACCTCGATGGGGAACAGGAGCGCTTTACGATCCCGCTGGAAAAGCCGCCGGAGCTTGTGGGCCACGCCATCCCGCGCCTGCTGGCCAGTGGCGAGCTTGAGCCGGGCGCGACGTATGCGCAGGACTTCATCGACCCGATGACGCTGGCCCCCACCGATCTCTCGCTGCGCTATGTTGGCGAGGAGACCATTCGCCACTTTGGCGAGGAGGTGGAGGTGCATCGTTTTGTGCAGGCGATTGGCTCGCAGTACCTCGATGTGCTGGTGGACGGGCGTGGCGAAGTGGTGCAGCAGGGCTTCCCCTTCCGCATTCGCGGAAGCCGTCTACCGGAGGCGCTGGCGACGACCTACTACCGGCGCGCTCAGGAGGCGTTTGAAGAGGCGCCCAAAGAGCGGCCGGACTTTCTCAAGGGCATCGACACGGGCGACCTGCTCACGATGGCGAGTTATCTGGGCGGCGGTCAGGTCGAGGCGCTCACCGGCGCGGAGACGACCTCGGAGCTCAACCTGCGCGAAGTTGGCCTGCGGGGCCTCGATGATCGCAGTGAGCTTGACCTGGAGTCGCCCCGACAGCGGGTGATGCTGGAGACCGACGAGGAGCTCGTCATTCAGGTCGGGCCCTTAAACCCGCATTGGGCTGGCGAGGCGTGGAGCGAAGCGCCGGAGGTGGCGCTTTTTGACACCCTTCCCGCCGCGATTGAGGCGATGGCGCAGGCCCTCGCTACCGACGATAGAGAGCAACACCGCCGAGCGCTGGCCGGGCTCTGCACGCTGCGCGACGGCGCGCGCTCGGTGGCCTGGCCCAAGGCGGGTGATGACGCGCAAAACGCGCCATCTCTGGAAGATCGTCAGAACAGGCTGCTGGCCGCTGACGCAGCGCTGCCGGCCACGCAGCCTCAGGACTGCCTGGCGGCTGTGCACCTGGCCGCAAAGAGCGCCGGCCATGACGTGCGCCTGGCCCACGGGCTCAACTTCGGCACCGAGGGTTTTCTGGGGCCGCGCGTCTGGCTGGTGGCCATCCGCGAAGATGGCACCCGCTATGAGATCGACCCGCTTCGCGCCGGCCCCCTCGGCGCCGACCACCTGCAGATTTTCTTAAGCCCCACGCTCGATGTGACGCGCCTCTTCACCCTCTTTGAGCAGGCCGAGGTGGCCGGCGGCTGAGCCTGCCCTCTTCTGTGTTTTCCCCTGTGCGACTTCTTTGCGAGAGCCTCATGAGCACCGATCCAGCAGCAGCCTCGACCATCCCTGAAAGCTCGCCAGACGACACGATCGTGCGGGTGCGCGGGCTGCACAAAAAATACGGCGACTTCACCGCCGTCGACCACATTGACCTGGATGTTCCCCGTGGCGAGGTCTTCGGGGTGCTGGGCCCAAACGGTGCGGGCAAGACCACCACGCTGCGCATGATCACGGGCCTCATCGCCCCGGACCGTGGCGATGTTGTGATCGACGGCCATGACCTTGGCCGCGAGCCGGTCAACGCGCGTCGGGTGACGGGCTTTATCCCCGACCGCCCCTACGTCTACGACAAGCTCACGACGCTGGAGTACCTGCGCTTTATCGGCGGGCTCTACAAGATGAAGGCCAACCACGTGGCCGATCGCATCGATGAGCTCCTCACGCTTTTCGGGCTCAAAGAGTGGGCTGACAGCCTCATTGAGAGCTTTTCGCACGGCATGAAGCAGCGCCTGGTCTTCTGCGGTGCGCTGCTTCCGGAGCCTTCGGTGCTGGTGGTCGATGAGCCGATGGTCGGGCTCGACCCGCGCGGCCATCGCCTGATTAAGAGCCTCTTTCGGGAGCTCGTGGCCGACAAGAAGATGTCGATTCTGCTCTCCACCCACACGCTTGAAGTAGCCGAGGAGGTCTGCGACCGCATCGTGATCATCAACCACGGGCGCATCGTGGCGCGCGGCTCGCTGGGCGAACTTCGCCTGGAGTCGGGGCAGACCGACGGCAACCTCGAGCAGGTCTTTTTGCGCATCACCGAAGAGTCGCAGGCCGAGCGCGACCAGGCCGTCGCCGAGCGCTTCGGGCATGAGCCGGGGGAGCGGTCGTGATTCTCGATCTTATCGGCATCAAACTCCGCATGGTGCGCGGCACGCTGCGCTCCGATGAGGGCCGGCTGCGCGGGCCTTTCTTTGCGATCTTGAGCCTGATGTTTGCCGCAGCGCTCTTTCGCTCCGGCTATTTCATCGTGACGCAGTCGTTGATGCTGGAGCCTGTTGGCGAGCTCCTGGTCCAGCGCCTGCTGGCGATCACGCTGCTGGTGTTTTTCGGGCTGCTGGTCTTCAGCAACATCGTCACCTCCTTTAGCTCCTTTTATCTGGCCGACGATCTCGAGTTCTTGATGGCCCAGCCGATCCCCAGAGACGCGATGTTCACCTCGCGTTTTCTGGAGGCGATGCTGCAGTCGAGCTGGGTGATCATTCTCTTCGGGGTGCCGCTCTTCTCGGCGATTGGCTACGGGATGGGGGCGCATTGGACGTTCTACCCCTACCTGGTGCTGGTGCTGATCCCCTTTGTGGCCATCCCTACCGGGCTGGCGTCGATTCTGGCGCTACTGGTGACCAACATCCTGGCGGCCAACCGCACCCGTGATGCCGCGCTCTTCTTCGGGCTTGTGGGCTTTGCCACGCTCTTTGTGGTCATTCGCTCGGTGCAGCCCGAGCGCCTGCTCAACCCGGAGAGTTTTGACTCCATTGGCGAGTTGATGCGGCTCCTCTCGGTGCCGACGACGTCGTATTTGCCGAGCGACTGGGTCATCAACATGCTCGCGCCGATGCTCTTTGGCACGCGCGGTCAGTGGATGTGGTCGGCGACCTTTCTGGGGCTTACGCCGCTGGCGCTCTACTTCATCTCGGCCTGGCTGCACCGCCCGCTCTACTTTCGGGGTTACACCAAGACCCAGGAGGGGCGTCACGGGGGCGGGCTGATGACGATCGCGCGCAACTGGGCGGTGGAGCGCTCCCGGCGTGCCGGCGGCGATTATGCCGAGCGTATGGCGAAGTTGCGTGCGCTGGGTGAGCAGCCCCTCTCGTCGCTCAGGGCGTTGATTCATAAAGACCAGGCCGTCTTTATGCGGGACGCCAGCCAGTGGTCGCAGCTCTTGATCGTGGTGGCGATCATCGTCATCTACCTGGTGAACTTTAAGTATTTTGAGATCGCCGCCAACGAGGCGCTGCTGGGCGATGTGGGGCTCTCCTTCTTCAACCTCGCTGCGTGCAGCTTTGTGACGGTGACGCTCTGCGGGCGTTTTCTCTTTCCGGCGGTCAGCGTGGAGGGGCGCAGCTTCTGGCTGATCTTGCAGGCGCCGATCTCATTGGAGCGTTTTCTGGTGGGCAAGTGGCTCGGCAGTCTGGCGCCGATTGTGATCATCGGACAGCTCTTGATCTGGTCATCAAACCTGCTGGTGGGCACGCCTCTGCTGACGTGTGTTTTGAGCGGGATTCAGATCCTGGTCATCACGGTGATCTGCGCGGCGGTGGCCGTGGGGATGGGCGCGCTCTACCCGCAGTTTCATAACCCGAACGCGGCGAAGATCGCGTCGAGCTTCGGGGCGGTGATCTTTATGATCTCGTGCATCTTTTTGACCTTGATGCTGCTGGGGATGTGGTTCTATCCCTCCATGGCCATCACCCAACCCGAGCGTTTTGGGACGATCAGCTTCGGGCTGTGGGCATTTGCGGTGCTGGGCATTGTGATTGCGGCGTTTACGCCTGTGATCGCGCTTAAGGCCGGCGCAGGCTCGTTGCGCGCGCGCTTCTAACGATCTTCTTACGCAGTACGGACACCCCATGAGCACGCCCCCTCGCCAGACGCCGGCCCGCATCAAGCTGGCCGCAGCGCTCTTTCCCGCCGCGCTCACTCTGGCGCTGCTGGGACTAAGCCTGATGCGCCACGACGCCACCTGGTGGCGGGTGGCCTACGGGCGGTTGATTTCGGCCTTTGGGCGCATCCCCGACAAAGAGCTTCTGGTGTTCACCGCCCCCGATGGTGCGGGCTGGCTGGATACGAGCTGGCTGGCCAGCGTGGCGATCTTCCGGCTGGTGGACTTAGGCGGCATTGAGGCGGCGATGGTCACCCGCAGTGCGCTGGTGGCGCTCGCGGTGGCGATGGTGGGGTGGGCCGCAGCCGAACGCAGCCCACGCCCCAAAACGTTTCTCAACGTGGCGTGGCTGGGGGTGCCGGCGGCGGTGTTTTTCTCGGCGGTGGGGCCCGAATCTCTGGCGCTACCGATCGCCACGCTCGGGCTCATCGCCGCCACACGCGCGTTGACCTCACCCCGCCCCGGCCTGCTGGCCACGATCGTGATGAGCGCGAGCGCCTTCGCGCTGGTCAACCTCGCGCTCCCGGCAGCTTTGGTGATGATGGCCACCTCCCTTGCGGTGGGTGCCTATGCCTTGCGCACCGGCGCGAAGCTCGGCGCGGCGGTGGCTTTCGCCGGCGCGCTTGTTGCGCCGCTGGCAAGCCCGCTGGGCTTTGGGGTGCTGGTGCATCTTTCTAAAAGTCCCGCGCTGCCTACCCGGCTGCCAGGGCCGCTCAGCGTGACCCTGTCGCTGAGCACCGGGGCGGTGGGGCTGGCGTTGTGGGCGCGCCACGCCCGCGCCACACAGATGCTCTTTGCTCAAGCCGCGGCACTCGCCATCCCGGCCTTTTTGCTGACGCTGTGGGCGAGCCTGATGCCGGCGATGATGCCGCTGCAACATCTGGCGCTGGTGCTCTTGCTCGCGCCGGCCATCGTGCCGCCCGAGCGTTTTGAACTTCGTCGTCCGACGCTCGCGCTGCTCGCCTCGCTCGTGCTGCTCGCTGCCGCCGTGCTCACCCAGCCCGCGCTGCCCTGGCACGCCGACCTGACCACCCGCGTTCACGCTGACGCTCGCCAGGCCATCCCGATGCGCGGCGTCGTCCCCGACACCACGCCGCTGGCCTGCGGTGAGCTGTTGCGCCGCGCCGGAAAAGAGCTGCGCGTCTTCAACGATCCCACCCTGGCCGGCTATCTGGCCTATGCGCTGTGGCGGCCCGAGCGCATTGAGCCCATCCTCTACACCGACACGCGCGACCTGAGCACCGAGACCTCCATGAAGCTCTATGAGCTCGCGCGCGAGCAGCCGATTTTGCGGGGCGTCGCGCAGCAGGAAAACATCAACGCCGCGGTGATTCGCCCCGACCACCACCCGGCCACCTTCGACGATCTTTACTCCGACCCCACCTGGGCCCTGCTCGCCGGCGATCGGGACCAACCCGTGGCGTGTTTTCTCAAGGCTGCGCCGGCCTATCCGGGCACCTGGGTGATGCCGTGAAAATGCACCCTTCACACCTGCCCGCTGCACAGCCGTCATCACGTCGTGGCACCTGGCCCCGCATGCACGCCACACTGACCTTCTTCGCCGCCCTGCTTATCAGCGCTCCGGCCGCAGCGCAGGCCCCCGCCAGCTGGCTCGATGCCTGGCAGCCCATCGAGCGTCTGGAGGTGCGTCGCCTGGTGGAGACGCGCGTCGAGGGTCGCGGTGGCGAGGATCATCTGCGCGTCTGCGAGGTCAGTTTTGAGGTGGAGGTCGACGCGCGCGGGCTCATCCTTCGTCCACAACACGACGATGCGCTCTTTGAGCCGGTGCTCGATCCGGTGCTTTTCCCCGAGCGCGTTGAGCGCCTGGGCTGTCTTGTGCCCACGCTGCGCGTCGACGCCGGCGGTCGTGTGCGCGCCGCCGACGCCGAGGCGATCGCGCAGAGGGTGCGCAACCTCTTTGAGCGCTTCATCGCCGCCCAGCCCGGAAAAGATGAGCAGGAGCGCGTACGAGCGCGCACCCGAAGCAGCCTGCAGAGCCTCTCTGAGGCCGCACTCCAGGCCAGCGCCGAGACCTGGTGGTCGATGCTGGGAGCGCGCCACTCCGACTTCGCCACCTCAACGCTTGAGCCCACCCCCTGCCTGATGCCCTCGCCGGCCACGACCTCTTGCACCCAGGTGCAGAGCGAGGAGGTCGTCGACCTGACCCGCTCCATGGCGCAGATGTACCAGGGCGCGGGCTTTCGCCTGGAGCGAGCGCTGGCCAACCAGCAGGCCACCGTGCGTTTTCGCTCCGATCAGGCGCCTCCCACCAGCTATGTTCGACGCATCCGCCAGGCCCAGGATCTCGTGCACCGCTACACCGACGAGAAGGCGCGGATCACCGCGACAAACCTGGAGTTTCTTCAGATCCACGTGGTGCGCTGACCTCTTTTTAAGAACCTCTCGCAACGATCTTCGCGTCATGCACTGACTTCGGATGCTGCGTCGGCGTGTTTACCTTTCGTTGGAGGGGCATGGGGGCACTGCGAGCGCGGGCACCTGACGCCGGCTTGCTCGCCCCTGTTGAAACACCCGAGACGATTGGGGGGGGACGGTGAACGCGCCGATCCCGAACGGTGAACCACGCGACGGCGAGGTATGCGATGCATGAAGAACCCGAGGGGCTGGGGCCGCAGGAGAGACGACGACTGATTGGCTGGATGATCATCGCCCTGACCTGGCTCCTGCTTGCCGGCGTCAGCCACGCCCAGGCCCAGTCCCCCCCTGACGATGCACAGGCCAGTGCCGATGACGCCACCGCTCCGGAGCCCGGCGAGCTGCGCTGCTTTACCTGCACCGAGAACTGTGAGGCGCAGGGCGTGGCCGAGGGCGAACGCGTCTGCACCGGCGCCGAAGGTCTTATTGAGCCCATCCCATCCTCGACGCCCGAGGGCAGCGCGATGGCCCGCCCTGCGACCTCGGCCCCATCCTCAGCGCCTGTGAATGTGTCCGTGATCCCCTGGCGCTGGCGTCCGCGCGTCGACGCGCTCGTCACCACGCTCCCTGTCGCTCCCGACCGCCTGCAGCGCCAACTTTCCGGCGATCTCAAAGCGATGAGCGCCTGCCTCAATCCCCGCTCCTACCGCCCCGAGCCGGCGATGCTGGTTGAGCTGCGCGTCTCCGCAGATGGCCACCCGCTGGCGGTGCACGGCACGCCTAAAGAGATGGCCACCACCGACGCGCGTTGCATGCTCAAACGACTCTGGAACGTGAGTTTTGAGCTCCCCGCTGAGCCCGACTTAAGCCAGCCCGAAGCTCCGGTCTACACGCTGAGCTACCGACTGGACTTTGAGCTCGTGGCCACCGAAACCAAACGCGAGCCGGCCTCCCCCGTGCTCATCGAGGGTTTCCGCTGGCAGGGTAGCCCCGCCGGCGCGGAGACCTCGCTTCCCGCCCCGCTTGCCCGCCAGGCCGGCGCGCTGGGCGTCTGCGCCGAGCAGCTTCGCTCGCAACTTCCCCTCGATCTGATCGTGGCCGAGGTCGAGATGCGCTGGCCCACCACCCCGACCGATGGCCCCGCGCGCCCCTCGGCCATTGACCTCACCCTGAGCAATGAGACCGGCCCCGAGCATCCCTCCGGCGAGGCGCTCCAGTGCATGCAAGAGGCGCTGTTGGGCTGGGAGCTTCCCGCCGACGAAGTCGGCGGCCAGGGCCGGGCTAACTTCTATGTGACCATTCGCCCCGAGGGTTGGATCGGCGCCCGGTAGGTCGGTGCATAGCAGCACGCGCCACGGCTGCCAGAGCGCCCTGCCCGCTCAGGCGCCGCGGCCGCTGGCGCGAACTTCGTAAGGATTGCGCACCCGGGCCTATCTGACATCACGACGAGCGTTGCGCTGCGCCGCCGCGTTATGCCAGATTTGCGCCTTCCCCCTGCTCGGAGCGCGCGATGTTAGACGTCTTCATGGAAACCTTCGGCCTGAACAGCATTCAGGTCTTTTTGATCCTTTTCATTTTGCTGATGTGCGCCGTCGTCGTCCTCTTCGCGCTGATCATCGAGCATATGGCCAAATCAGCCTGGACCAACGCTGGTGAGGCGATGGGACTCAAGCTGAGCGGCGACTCCCTGAAGAATTATCGGCTCGAAGGAACCCACCAGGGCGTTGCGCTCCAGATCGTGGCGCGCCATGAGAGCGAGACGGTTCGAACACATAACTCCTCGAGAACCGTTCGGGCCTACTTTGTCGGTGTCAACGTGGCATTGAGCCCGGCCTGGCAGCACTTCGGTCGCGTTCATAAAAAGAAGCCGGCAACGCTTCATGAAGACAACGCCCCGGGCATCTTCAGCGCGCTTTCACCTAATCGATTCGATGACGAGCTGAGCATCCACCTCGAAGACAAGGGCGTAATGCGGCGCATCTTCGCCGACCCGGAGGTGCGAGAAGCCCTGCTGAAGACGAGCACGAAGGCGGGAGACCTCAAGATCTTCAACGGCACGCTCTTCATCGAGCATAAAAAGCGGGTGCTCGACGCTGACCTTCTCAAGGGTTATGTCGACGACGCGATCACCCTGGCAAAACTTCTGGAGAGCCGCGTGGCCAGCGTCCAGACGAACCCGGGCGCCGCTCCCGCCGTGGCATCGGCACCGCTCGATGAGCGCGTGACGTACTGGTGAGGCGCGCTGTGTGCTTTCATCGCGCCCGGCGCGCTGCTACAACCTGCGGGCTATGCTCTTACGCCCTTTCCATGCGCCCGAGCGCCCCCGCCACATTTTGTCAGTGATGCTGCGATTCTGGATGTTCGCCATCCTCATAGGGGCATGTGTGGCGACGTCTGGCGCTCAGACCGCCCACGCCCTGGACGATCCGGAGCGTGACTATTTCACGCTGACCACCCCCCACTTCTACATCCACTACGACGACCAGACCGAAGCGCTGGCCCGCCGCGCCGCGGTGGCCTTTGAGGAGGCGCACCTGATCCTTGCGCCCACGCTCGACTGGACGCCCCGACTGCGTACCCACGTGGTGGTCACCGACCGGATCGACTCGGCCAACGGCTTTGCCCGCACCTTCGGTCGCAACTTTGTTACGATCTACGGGATGCCGCCCGAGGCCGACAGCGTGCTCGGCTATTTCGACGACTGGCTGCGCGTGCTCGTCTACCACGAGTACGTCCACACCCTGCATATCGACACCAACCCGGGCCTGCCCCAGCTGGTCAACCGCGTCTTTGGCAAACAGTTTCACCCCAACGCCACCCTGCCCCGCTGGTACACCGAGGGCATCGCCACCTACTTTGAGACCACGCGCGCGGGCACGGGGCGAGTGGATAGTCCGCTCTTTTCGATGTGGCTGCGCACCGCGTCGCTGGAGGACACCCTCTTTACCCTGGGGCAATCCACGGGCCTGCCGGTGGCCTGGCCCTCGGGGAGCGCAGCCTACCTCTACGGCGGCTTCTTTGCCGACTACATCGCGCGCCGCCACGGCGAAGATTTCATCAAGGATTTCAACCACATATACGGTCGCCGCGTGCTTCCGTACGCGCTCAACCGCAGCGCCCGGCAGATCAGCGGTGAAGACTTCGACGAGCTCTGGGCGGGCTTTATGGCCGAGGCCCAGGCCAAGGCCTGGGCGCGTCAGGCGCTGACCCGCGCGCAGGGGGTGAGCCCGGTTGATTTTGTGACCCGGGGCGGCGGCCGCCACCAGTACCCGACGCTGCGCCCGGGAGAGCGCCCGGAGATCACCTATTACGCCTCCGCCGAGTCGGCCCACCCGGTCTTCGCCAGCGTGAACGCCGGGGGGCTCTCCCCACGTCCGCTGCGCCAGGCCGAGGGTGCCGCCGGCCCCTCGGCCTGGACACCCGACGGCAATGTGCTCATCTACTCGCGCTCCGACACCTTTGAGAGCGTGTACTCCTTCCAGGATCTTTTCGCCTACGACGTCCGCACCCACCAGACTCGCCGACTCACCCGGGGCGATCGCGCCCGCGAGCCGGCCGTCTCGCCAGATGGCGAGCTCGTGGCGCACGTGCGAAACCGCCGGGGCACCATGGAGCTTGTGGTGCGTCCGCTCGACGCGCCATCGGAGGAGCGCGTCGTGGTCTCGGGCCTGCACCATCCTCCCGAAGACGATGCCCACTGGCAGCAGATCTCGCGGCCTGTGTTTGGCCCCGGGGGCGACACGATCATCTTCAGCTGGTGGCGTCTCGACCGGCGCCAGCGCGACCTCTGGGAGGTGAACTTAAGCGACGGCGCGCTGAGACAACTCACCGACACCGCCGCCCATGAGCTCGATCCGCACGTGGGTCCCGAGGGCCATCTCTACTACGCGGCGGATACCCGCGGGGTGTTCAACATCTTCGCGCTGGACCTTGAGACGCTGGAGCGCTGGCAGGTGAGCAACGTCATCACCGGCGCGTTTTCGCCGGTCGTAACGCCGGATGGCGACTTCATCTACGTGAGCCTTTACACCGCGCGCGGCTTTGAGATCGCGCGCCTTCCCCACCCGCGCACACGCCAGCATATGCCCGCCGAGAGCGTGCGTGCGCGCCCCCCCATGGCCTATCCGGAGCCGGAGCTCGATCTTCAACCCGAGCCTTATCAGGCCGGGCGTTGGATAGCGCCGCTGACTCTGATGCCAGATGCGGGCGTGCTGCGCTCAGGCGCGGGCCTCGGCGCGACCATCGAGGGCTACGACCCGCTGGAGCTTCACAGCTACACGCTCAGTGGCGGGGTCACCACCGCCGAGGGATTTGAAGATCCGAGCGCCAACCTGGGCTTTGTCTACCGCTACGGAGGGCTGCCCTTTAACCTCACGCTGCTGGGGCGTTTTTCGGATTACCCGCGCGCCCGCGCGCTCATCGCCGAGAGCCGCTACGTGCCCTTTTTGGAGCGCCAATACGTCGGGCAGCTCGGGCTCTCCTTTCCGCTGCGCGTCCTCTCGGAGAGGGTCAGTTTTACGACCAACTACCGCGCCGAATACACCACCTTCAAAGAAAGGCCCCGAATTACCCCGGAGCCCGGCGACATCCGCCCGCGGGAGCCTCTTCTGGGCTGGTTCAATGAGCTCTCGTTCGGGCTCTCCTACAGCCGACTCTACCGCTACGCGCGCTCCATCTCGGTGGAGCGCGGCGTCTCCATGAGCGCGTCTGTGGGTGTGCAGCACCCTGCGCTGGGCCACACAAACAACGCGCTGACCTTTGGGTACGCGCTGAGCGCCTTTCACCCCAACCCGCTCATCGATCGCCATGTCTTCGCGTTGCAACTTCGAGGCGCGCTCACCCGCAGCGCCAGCGGCCCGCAGCGCCAGTACGCCATCGGGGGGCTGAGCCCCCAGGAGATCTTAAGCGCGGTGATCTTCCAGGAGCCGCGCGTCGGCTACCCCATCCGCGGCTTTGCCCCGGGGGTTCAGCGCGGGGAGCAGTACCAGCTCGCGAAGTTCGAGTACCGCTTTCCGATCCTCGATCTCGATCGCGGCTTCTCCACTCTTCCCCTCTTTTTTCGTCAGCTCAAAGGCCAGGTCTTTGTCGACACCGGCACCGCCTACAACGGCTACCTGGCCGACGCCGATCTTCTTACGGGCATCGGTGCCGAGCTGCAGCTCGACGCCATCCTGGGCTACTACGCCAGCAACAGCCTGCGCCTGGGCTACGCCCGAGGGCTTGGCCCCGAGGGCATCACGGATCTCTACCTGCTCTTAGGCGCCGCCTTCTAAGCCACCCCACACCCGGCGCTTCGCCTGCACATCGGCCTCGTTCGGCTGCACATCGTCGCGCCAGATCTTGCGCCGCCCCTCCCCCACCGAACGCGGCAGCTCCGCACGTGGCACCGCCTCCTCAAACCCCTCCCCGCGGTACGCCTCCACCGAGCGCACCCCGTCGCTCCCGTAGCGCACAAGCGCCACCGAACGATCGCTGACCCGCTCCTCCCCCAGCAGCTTACGCGGCCCGGCCCCGATGCACGCGCTGTGCAAAAGCCCAAGCTCCCCGCGCTTTCCCGGGTAATAGGCGTGATGATGCCCGGCCACATAAAGATCCACCCCGTGGCGCAATAGCAACGCCTCCAGCGCCTCATCGGCCAGCGTCTCATCCTCTTTACTCTGCGCCACCGGATGCAGCGGAAGATGCCCGAAGACGATCTTCGTGCTCAGCTCGGCGTGCGCCTTGAGCACCGCGTCCAGCCACAACCTCTGCGCCTCATCGATAGGCCCCACCGTCGTCGCATCCAGCGAGACAAAGAGCGCCGGACCCACCTTAAACGCGTAATAAAAGGGATACCCGCTCGTCTCGACCATCTCGACCTGCGGGGGGCGATCCTGCCACTCCCGCGCAAAATGCACGCGCTCTTCCCAGAACGCCGGCGAGCCGGAGGCGTCGTGGTTGCCTGGCGAGATGGCAAAGGGAATGCCCGCGCGGGCCAGCGGCCGTGTCACAACCTCATGAAAAGATGCCCACATCGCCCGATGATCAAGCCCGGCGCGCTGCCCGGCCACCATATCACCGGGGCTGATGACCACATCGGGGCGCACCTCATCGCTGAGCCAGGCCACCGCCCGGTGCACCTCATCGCCGTACTCGGTCGATCCGTAAGCGCCATTAAAGTCGGAGAGCACCGCCACGGTCCACTCCCGATCCTCATCGGACTCCGCGCCGGCCGGCGACGCCCCATCCTCGCTCAGATCGCCCTCGGCCTTCGACTCAGCCTCGGCGTGCTTAGCCTCATCGGCCGATTCGCGCGGCGTGGCATGCTTGGCCCCATCCTCGACCGGACGCACCGGCGTGCCGCCCATCGCCGGCATCGCAAGCAAGATTCCCCCCAGGGTGGCCGCGGCTAGAATGAGCTCTCTGCGCATGGTATCGCTTGGTCAAAAGGACGTCCCGACATTCCCGGCGATTGTTGAGGCCCACCTCCCCCCTGTCAAAATTTCTCCCCCACGCACGAGGCCCCCGTGAGCACCTTTGAGCTCTCCGATGGCAAAAAACTCCACTTCGAAACCCATGATGACCACAGCCAGGGCCCCTGGCTTGTGCTGCTCAACGGCATGACCCAGTCCACACAGCACTGGGGAAGCCAGGCGCGCGCGCTGCGCGAGCATTTCCGCGTGCTCCTCTACGACGCCCGCGGTCAGGGTGGGAGCGACGCCCCCGAAGCCCCGCCCACGCTCGCCCAACACGCCGCCGACCTCGCCGAACTCTTCGATCACCTGGGCATTGAGCACGCTCACCTGGCCGGTTTCAGCCACGGGGCGCGCGTCGCCTTAGGGTTTGCCAACGACTTCCCCGAGCGCCTCGACCGGCTCGTCCTCTGCAGCGCCACCGCCCGCCCCACCGCCCTGGCCGACACCATCGTGCGCGCCTGGCACCAGGTGCTCGTCACAGGCGGCCTCGAAGCGATGGCCTGGGCCTCGCTCCCCACCATCCTGGGCGACGACTTTCTGGCCTCGCACCAGAAGTTTCTCGACAACGTCATCAAAGCCTCCGTGCAACGAAACTCCGAGCAAGGCGTGCGCCTTCTACTCGAAGGGCTGATGGCCTTTCCCCCGGTCGCCGAACTGGCCGCCGATCTCAACGTGGAGGCCCTGGTGATCTCCGCCGACCAGGACCTGCTTGTGACCAGCGAGGGCGCAAAAGTTCTGGCCGACCTGCTGGGTGGGGAGCACATTTGTGTGGAACGCTGTGGCCACACCATTCCCATTGAGCGCCCCGATGCTTTCCGCGACGCCCTGCTTGAATTCCTCAATTAATTCAAGCACCTGCCACACCCCACCGGGGGAGGACTGAGGCGCTCTTTGAGCCGTGATCGCGCGCCACCACGATCACACTCGCCAGCCCGGAGCCCCCCGATGCGTCTGTCCCCCTGCACCCACGGCATTCGCCCGCCGGAGTTTCCCGAGCTGCCCTGGATCAACGTCGACGCCCCGCTGCGCCTCGAAGATCTGCTGGGCCAGGTGGTGATGCTGGGCTTCTGGAGCTCCAGCTGCATCCGCTGCCAGGAGGGCCTCCCGGCGATGTACCGCGCCCTCCAACGCTTTGAAGGCCGCCCCCTGCAGATCATCGCCGTGCACAGCCCCCGCTTTGTGGGAGAGCACGACCTGGATTACGTGCGCAGCGCCGTGGGCCGCGTGGGGGTGCCCTTTGCGGTGGCTGCCGATAACGAGCATCGCATCTCGCGGACCTTCAACGTGCGTGAGTTCCCCACCATCGCGCTCATCGATCCGCGCGGCTACGTCTGCCGCGTGCTCCGAGGGGTGCCCGAGCCCCTTCAGCTCATCGACGCGCTCGAAGGCCTGCTCGGGCTCACCGACGCCGCGCGCCGCCCCCATCCCACCCCGATGCCCGCGCAGCCCTCCCCGGACGCCCTGCGTTTTCCGGCCGGCCTCAGCGCGCAAGACGATCGCCTGGCCATCGCTGACACCGGCCATCACCGCATCATCCTGACCGACACCAGCGGAGAGGTCATCCATTGCTTCGGAGGTCCGGAGCCAGGCTTTGAAGACGGCCCCCCCGATCGCGCGCGTTTCTTCAGCCCCCACGGGCTGGCTCTTGTCGAGAATCAAATCCTGGTGGCCGACACCACCAACCACGCCATCCGCGTCATCGACCCGCTCAGCGGCCACACCGACACCCTGGCCATCATGCCCCCCGATGCGCAGGGCCGCATCCACGCCCCCTGGTCTCTGATACGCCAGGGCCCCTGGATCTTTGTGGCCTGCGCCGGCACCCACACCATCCTGCGCATGAGCGCCGACGGCACCAGCATTGAGCACTATGCCGGCTGCGGCGATGAGGATCGCATCGACGGCCACCGCACCACCGCAGCCTTCGCCCAGCCCACCGATCTGGCGTCCAACAACGAACGCCTCCACGTCATCGACAGCACCTCGTCTGCGCTGCGCTGCCTCAACCTGCGCTCCAACCGCGTGCACACCCTCATCGGCAAGAGCCTCTTTGAGCACGGCCAGGTCGACGGGCCCTCGCGCACCGCCTTGATGCAACATCCCCGTGGCATCGCCCTGCATAAGGGCAACATCTACGTCGCCGACTCCCTGAACTGCGCGCTGCGCTGCTTCGATCCGGAACGCGAGGAGCTCGACACCCTCGACGCCCCGAAACTCGATTTCCCCACGGCGCTGGCCAGCGCCGACGGCGTCCTCTGGGTCTGCGACACCCACGCCCCGGCCATCTGGAAGCACGACACCGACTCCGGCACCTGGGAGCGCCTGGAGCTCACCTGGCCCGACAATGGCGACACGGCCCCTTAGCCCCTCGCCACCCGGCCGGGTGGCGAGGCTTAGCCCTGGCGCGCTCTCAGGCGCATCTTCAGGGCCAGCGCCGGATGGATCGCGTCGCGCGCGGCGCCATCCTTGATCTGATGGCGACAGGAGGTGCCCGGCGCGATCAGCACCTGCCCCTCTTCCATCGCCCGGGCCCTGGGCAAAAGCACAAGCTCGCCGACCTTCATCGACACCTCATAGTGCTCGGCCTCATACCCGAAAGAGCCGGCCATGCCGCAGCAGCCCGTCTTAAGCGTCTCCACCTCATAGCCCGCAAGCCCCAGCGCCACCTCGGTGGCCGTGGTGCCGCAGATGGCCTTCTGATGGCAATGCCCGTGCAAGAGCGCGGGCCTGGCCTCCTCGGTCTCAAAAAGCCCCTCGGGCCAGCGCCCCGCCTCGACCTCGCGCACGATAAACTCTTCGAGCAAAAAAGAGCGCCCCGCCAGATCATCGGCCGCCCCTCGCAGCGCCTCATCGACCAGCTCACCGAGCTCATCGCGGAAGGTCAAAAGCGCGCTGGGCTCAAGCCCCACCACCGCACGCTCCGGGTGAGCTTTGAGGTCGTCTTGCACCTCACGAAGGCCGCGTTCCATCAGCTCGCGGGCCGCGCGCACCATGCCTTTGGAGAGGTAGGTGCGCCCGTCATCGCGCATGCCAAAGCGCTCGACGCGGTAGCCGGCCGCCTCAAGCACCTCCACCGCCGCAAGCCCCAGCTCGGGCTCGGTGTAGTCGGTGAAGGGATCGACGTAGAGCCAGACCTCTTTCGACGGCGCTCCCTCCCCCGCCGGCGGCGCGGCCAGCGCGCCAGAGCGGCGGGCGTTTTTAAGGGCGCTATCGAAGCTTTTGGGCGCCATCAAGGGCAGCTGACGCTGGGGCGCGAGCTTGAAGAAGGCGTTGAAGAACCAGCGCGTCAGCGCAAAGGTCAGCGTAAAATTCGCAAGCCAGGGGAGCCAGGAGCCCAGCCGGCTGAGCTTTCCATAATGCCCGAAGAGCAGCGCGCGCGCCGGGGTCCCCTGGCGGTCGTAGCGCTGCTGCAAAAACTCCGCCTTCATACGCGCCATGTCCACGTTGGCCGGACACTCGCTCTTGCACCCCTTGCAGGAGAGGCAGAGGTCGAGCGCCTCGGAGAGCGCCTCACTCTCAAAAGCGGCCTCCGGCTCCGCACCGGTTAAAAGCGTGCGGAAGACATTGGCACGACCGCGGGTCGTGTCTTTTTCATCGCCGGTGGCCATGTAGCTGGGGCACATCGTGCCACCGGCCGCCGGGCTTTTGCGGCAGACGCCGGCGCCGTTGCAGAGCTCGGTGGCGCGCACAAGCCCCCGCTCCGCCTCCCACTTAAAATAGGTGCGCAGCTCGGGCGTGGGCTTGCCCGGCACAAAGCGAAAATCCGCGTCGATGGGCCTGGGATCCACGATATTTCGGGGATTAAAGATCCCCCGGGGATCAAAAGCCTCTTTCACCTGACGGTGCAGCGCCATGATCTCCGGGCCGTAAAAACGCTCCAGCAGTGGTGAGCGCACGCGCCCGTCGCCGTGCTCCCCGCTGATAGCGCCCCGGTAGCGACGCACCAGGTCGGCCACATCGGTGGCGATGCCCTTAAAACGCTCCACATCTTCCGGGTCTTTGAGGTTGAGCTCTGGCCGCAGGTGCAGCTCTCCCACCGAGGCGTGCGCGTAATACACACACGCGGTGTTGTAGGCGTCCATGATCGCCGCGAAGTCGCGCACATAGTCGGGCAACACATCGACCGCCACCGCCGTATCTTCCACGACGGTGACCGGCTTCACATCGCCCTCAATGCCCATGAGCAGCCCCAGGCCCGCCTTACGAAGTTCCCAGACCGCCTTATCCTGCGGCGCACGCAAGATCGGGTAGGCGTAGCCCATCCCCAGCTCTTTGAACTCGGCGATGAGCTTCTGGCAGGCCTCCTCCAGCGCGTCGTGGCTCTCGCGAAAGAACTCCACCACCAGCACCGCGTCCGGATCACCCTCGACCCAGAAGCGATTGCGCGCCTGCTCAATATTCTGACGGGTCTGCTCGAGCACGCGCCGGTCAATGAGCTCCACAGCCGCCGGATCGTGGCGCACCGCCGCGACGGTCGCGCGCAGCGAGGACTCCAGCGAGTCGAAGTGCACGCAGACCACGCACTTCTCGCGCGGCTTCTCCACCAGGTTGAGTTTGGCCTCGGTCACAAGCCCCAGCGTCCCCTCCGTGCCGCACAAGAAACGCGCCAGCGAGAAGGGCTCACCGCCCTCCTCATAGGGCGCGCGCCAGAGGATGTCGTCGAGCGGAAAGCCCGTGTTGCGACGCACAACGTCGCGGCGAGGATAGCGCTCTTCGATGAGCTCGCCATGCTCGCGCATGATGCGATCGAGAGTGCGCAGCGACTCCCCGAGCCTGTCGGTGCGCTGCATGCGCGCCTTAAGCTGCGCCTCACTCCAGGGCCCCACCCGCTCGAAGCTCGCGTCGGCAAAGACCACGCCGAGCTCCAGCACATGCGCCATGGTGTTTCCGTAGAGGATCGAGTGGCTGCCGCAGGAGTTATTGCCGATCATCCCGCCAATCATGCAGCGGTTCGACGTGGAGGTATCCGGCCCGAAAAAGAGCCCGTGCGGCGCCAGAAAACGGTTGAGCTCATCGAGCACCACCCCGGGCTGCACGCGCACCCAGCGCTCCTCGACGTTGAGCTCAAGAATCTGGTTCATGTGGCGGCCCACATCGACCACCAGTCCCTCACCCACGCATTGGCCCGCCAGGCTCGTGCCGGCCGCCCGGGGCACAAGCCCCAGCCCCAGCGCGTCGGCGGTGCGCACGATGGCCTGCACGTCTTCGACCGTGCGCGGGAAGACCACCCCCACCGGCTCAGACTGGTACACCGAGGCATCCTGCGCGTAGAGCGAGCGGTGCAGATCATCGAGGCGCAGCTCCCCTTCGAGCTCCCCGGCCAACGACTCAAGCGCCTGCGGCGCACGGCTAACATCGATCGCCATCTCTCTCCTGATGCGCCTTGATGGTACGGAGGCGGCGCCACCTCAAAAACGAACAAAAAAAGAGCCCACGATGCGCTCATCGTGGGCTCTTTATCGCTTATGCCCGCAGGCAAAGCCAACTCACATCGCCACAATCCACAGGATGATGTGGGCGTAGACACCGCTGGCGAGCTTGACCGGCACCTTGTAGATGCCCAGCTCGTCGATGCCGCGGCCGACTTCGATGAAGCGGTGCTCCACCTCGAAGCCTTCCTGCTTGAGCACGTCGGCGATCTCACGCGGGGTCACCGAGCCGTAGAGCGAGTCGCCTTCGGCGACGCGCTTGGCGATGGTGACACGCACGCCGTCGAGCTTGGACTGAATGCCCAGAGCCGCTTCGCGCTCGCGCTCCTTGCGGAGCTCGATCTGGCGCTTCTTGTGCTCAAGCGCCTTCTTTTCGTTGGCGCTGGCCGGCAGCGCCAGACCTTTGGGGATAAGGAAGTTCCGGCCGTAGCCCGGAGCAACCTTCACGATCTCGCCCATCTCGCCGAGATTGGGCACATCTTCGGTCAGAATGACTTCCATCACAGCCTCCTATTCGTCGTCGTCCTGAGCCGGGATGACCTCTTCGATCTCTTCTTCTTCGGGGCGCGCCAGGCGCTCCTCAGCGATGAGATCGTCTTCCAGCTTGACGGTCAAAAACTTCAACACCGAGTCGATCAGCTGCAGGTTGCGCTCGATCTCCGCAACCGTGTTTCCGCCGACCAGGTAGCGGTAGTACTGGTAGTTGCCGCGCTCAAAACGACGGGATTCCGACTTGTCGTGAATCTCGTAGGCGAGCTTGCGCTGGCCCCAGTCGTCGAACTTAAGCAGGTGGCCGCCTTCGTTCTCAATGATCCCTTCAACGCGCTCACGAAGCCGGGCGAACTCCTCTTCGCCGGCGTCGGGACGCACGATGTAGATCGTCTCGTATTCGCGTAGTCTCTCTACAGCCATGAAATAACCTCTCGGGTAAAGCCCCGCCTCAACATGCGGCGGAGCGAGGTTCGTGCCGGCCTCTTGCGAGGTGCGGCGCAATCCTGTTGAACACCATCGTTCAGGCGGCTTCGGCCTCACCATCATCATCGGTGTGGTGCGCAAGCCGCGCGTCTACTTCTGCTTCCCCATCGTCGTCGGTGTGATGGGCGATCTCGTCGCCACCTTCATCGTCGCCGGTATGGTGGGCCATCGCCGGGGCGGCGGCCACAATCACCATCAGGCTGAGAAGGGCCGCGCAGGCGCGGCGGATGGTAGCAGCAATCGTCATCATCACACTCCAGGGTGGTGCCTGTTGGCGCGTCGTCGCCAGACACCCATCAAGGGGGGGGAACCCATACACCTGCTCGCGCAGATTTTCCAGCGGAAATTACCAGCGACCGACTTAACGCCCGTGAAAACGGTTCTGGGCGGGGGCGACGCCCTCGCCAAGCACCATCTCGACCGCATCGCAGGCATCTTCGAGCAGGCGATCGACGGCCACGGTCTCATCCGGGCGAAAGCGCCCCAGCACGTGGTTGGTCACGTCGCCGTGCTCGGGGCGACCGATCCCTAAACGCAGGCGAATAAACTCGCGGGTGCCCGTCTTGGCTACGATGTCGCGCAGGCCATTATGGCCGCCGTGGCCGCCGCCTTCTTTGATCTTCATCTGCCCCAGCTCCACATCGAGCTCGTCGTGCAGCACGATGAGGCGATCGGGGGTCACGTTGAAGAAGTTCATCGCCGGGGCCACCGACTTGCCGGAGAGGTTCATGAAGGTCAGCGGCTTTAAGAGCGCCACATCATGACCGGCGATGATGCCGGTGGTGTAGACCCCGTGAAACTTCGACTGCGTCACGGTCATCCGGTAGCGCTGCGCCAGGGCATCCACCGCGGCAAAGCCGATGTTGTGGCGGGTCCCCTCATACTTTGGCCCCGGATTGCCCAGGCCCACGATCAGCGTTCGACTCACCCCATCCTCCTTCGGAGCCAGAAGCCGGCGAATCCACTCGAACACCTGAAAACTCCTGCTCAAAAACTCAAAAGACCGAGAGCAGCAAAGGCTCTCGGTCTTTCAAAGGTCGTACACAACCTGCGCTTAAGCTCAGCCGGCCTTCTTGGCCTTCTTCGCCTTGGCGTCTTCTTCTTTGGTGACCTTCTTGCGCGGCATCTGGATACGCAGCAGCGCGTAGTCCATCTTGTACGCCGGCTCAACCCCTTCGGGGTAGGTCAGCTCGCTGGCCATGATGGCGCCGTCGGGAGCAAGCTCGGTGACGTCGACCACGATCTCCTCGGGGATATCGTCGGGACGCGCGGCGATCTTGACCACCGGCTGGATGACGCGAAGGCGACCACCCATACGAACACCCTTGGCGCGGCCGGTCGGTTCGATCGGCACGCTGACCTGCACGGGCTTGTCCATGTCGACGACGACCAGGTCGGCGTGAATGACCACGCGACGGATCGGGTCGAACTGATAGTCGCGAAGCATCACGCTCTCAACGGTGGTGCCGTTGTCGAGCGCGATGTTGAACACCGAGTTGATCTGACGCTTGGTGTCCATGATCTTATCGAACTCCGCCGGGTCCATCGCCAGCGAGATGTTCTCGGTGTTCGTCCCGTAGCAGATGGCCGGGATCAAGCCTTGCGCGCGCAGTTTGCGCGCGACGCCCTTCCCGGACTCGGCGCGAACCGTCGCGTTCAGGGTAGGTTTATTCTTCGAAGCCATGACATCCTCCAATGGTCCCCTGGACGTGCTGGCTTAACTTGCTTACCAGCGCGAGGGCGCGATTGATGCGTAGTCGGCCTGTGATGCCGCCCGCGTTCCGAAAAAAACGCGCTGACCTCTCATTCGTACTCGCCAGAGAGGCCCAGCGCGATTGTCGTTCTCGTCAGCTCGTTGTCGTTGCGCGCTTTCAAAGCGTCGCGCTGAGCTGGCTTGAAGCTGGGGTGCTAGGATTCGAACCTAGGAATGCCTGGACCAAAACCAGGTGCCTTACCACTTGGCTACACCCCAGTGCGTTGGCTAACTTCGCCGCCGCTACCGCTGTCGGGAATGTTCCTCCGACCCGGTGGGCAGCTTAATTAACACCGCCCCCCTACCCTGTCAACAGGTTCTATCAAAAATCCTGCACACGATCGCAAACCTCGTCTCAGGGCCAGTTCTCGCCACCTCGCGCATGCCAGCACGTCGCCGTTGAGGCTCCGATATGGCCTTTTAAGAGCACCTCACAGCCCTTTGCGCGATCGCCCGGCGTAAGGGTTGAGAGCCTCCTCGAAGAACCTCCTTCGAGCGCGGACTTTGCACGCATCGCGTGCGAGCATCGAGCCACGCAGCCGGCGAATTCGTGACTCGTCTCACCGCGCGTATTGAACGCCCGAGGCGTCGAAAAGCGTCGCCGGACACACAGACAGAGACCGAACAAAAAAAACCGCGGGCCGAAGCCCGCGGTTCTTTTTAAAACCACCTGACTCCCGGGCGTCATCGCCCGGGGGGTCATGTCAGCTTAGCGGCAGATGCCGTAGAGGCCGAAGAGAGGTCCATCATCGGACCAGGCCTCACAGACGGTGCCGTCGGTGCAGCCGCCACCGCCGAAGAAGTCGCAGAGCTGCACGCAGATGGCCTGAGGCTCGGCGCAGGCGTTGAGCGCTTCTTCGATACAGAAGGAGTTCTCATCGCACATCTTACCGGTGTCGGCCAGATCGCAGGACTCAAGCGAGCGAATCGGAGCCGCGGTGCGCTCCACGCAGTGACCCAGGGTCACGCTGGCGCCATCGGGGGTGATCGGCGAGCAGGCGAACCCGTCGGGGCAACCACTCTCCGCCTTGAAGGGCTCACAGACCTGGGTGCAGGTACCACCCGGGGCACCGAGCGACTCGGGCGCGGTGAAGGGGCTCTGCAGGAAGCCGCCCAGGGTGTTGGCCTGGCGGGCACAGACAAGGCCCGGCTGGCAGTTCTGCGTCTCGGGGTTACCGCAGCTCGCGCCTTCGGTGAGATCACCGGAGGGCTGGCAGAAGCTCTGACCTTCGGGGCCGAAGCAGCCCTTCTGGTCGGCCGGGCAGTTCGGGTCGGTGCTGTCCGGACCCGGGTTGCAGGCGATGCGGCACTTACCGAAGTTATCGGTGCCCGCAGACGCCACGCAGATCTCGCCGCTGCCGCAGGCGAGCGCGTCGTTGGTCTGCTCTTCGGGCTGGCAGTAGGAGCGGCAGACGCCTTCGCCGGTGCCGTTCATGTCGCAGTGGGCACCGTCGACGCAGTCGCTGTCGTCTTCGCAGGTCTCGCCGATGGCCGTACCACCGGAGCCCAGGCAGATGCCCGTGCCGTCGCCGAAGTCGTTGCAGCGATCATTCTCGCCACTGCAGGCACCCACGCCCCACTGGTCGGAGTTGGCGCAGGACTCAAGGCAGAAGCCCAGACCGATCTGAGCGGCACCCTGCGAGAGGTTGATGCAGGTACCGCCCAGCACGCGACCCATCGGAGCCGAGTCGTACGCCGCGCCGATAAGGGTCGGAGCGTTCTCGTCGATGATGAACTCGGTGCTGATCGCGCCACCGGTAGCGGTGAAGCTCAGCGTGGCGAGGGCGTCTTCCGAATCAAAGGCGCCGGGATCAAAGACGTAGACGTCGTAATCACCTTCGGCCAGGTTCATGTAGCTGCCGACATCGCCGAAGAGCGCATTTTCAAGAGCGTAGATACGGTTGGCCGCTTCGCTCACATCCGCGCCGGCTTCGGCGAAGACCACGTCCACGGCCGACGGAAGGTTGATACCGTGCACGAGACGCACGCGGGCTTCAGCAGCGGCAACTTCTTCGCCACGCGTCAGCTCCGAGACCAGCACCGCGAGACCGTTGGTGGCGGTCGAATCTGCAACCGCGCCGATCAGCAGCGCGGCACCGCTTTCCAGGGTGAGGGTCTCATCGTAGAGCACCGTGGGGCTTGCGCCGGCGCTCGTCACGGTGATCTGACGTTCGCCGGAGGGAAGCGAAAGGAAGGTGTCTTCGCCAGCGATGCTACCGAAGGCCAGGCCTTCGATGGTGGGCTCGCCATCAACAGCGATGTCCACAGCGGGAAGATCGGCGCCGAAGTGCGCGACCTGAATGTACGCGCTGGTGTCGGCCGAGGGGCAGGTAGCGTCGCGCTGCGCGGTGGTGCGCAGGGTCGGGTCACACAGCGGCAGGCACTTGCGCACGCCTTGCTCAATCTGGATGCAGGCCGAGCTATCAGGGCACGAGTCGCTGCCGGAGCAGCTCTCATAGAGTTCAAGCTCGTTGTCGCTTTCACGACCGCAGAGGCCGTCGACGCCGTCGACCGGGGCGCAGGCCAGAGCTTCGCCACACTGGTTGCCAGTGTGCGCGAAGGGGTCACAGCGATCGCCGCAGAAGCCGCTGCCCATCACCGCGCCGCTGGTCTCACCGATGCAGGCCTGCTCGCCGCCGCACTGCCCGTCTTCGGAGCAGGGACGCGCGCAGAAGCCGTCGACGAAAGACGCGCTGGTGTTCGAGTTGGGGTCCACGAGCGCATCGATACCGGTCACGCACACAAGCCCTTCGGAGCAATCGCTGGCGTCGGTGCAGGCGTCGTTCTCGTCGCCGCCACCGGCCGGAAGGCAGGTGCGAACGCCATTCTGCATGCCGCAGTTGACGCCGGCGGCGAAAAGCTCCGGATTGGCAGCAACGATCTCGGCGCAGTCTTCTTCTGCGGTGGCGATGCCAGCGCACTGCGAGGGACGGCAAACCGGGCGGTTCTGCAGTTCGGTGGCGGTCACACACGCCTGGCCACCGCCGCAGTCAAACGCGGAGGTTGCGCTACCGTTGGCACCGCAGACGCGGTACTCGGTGCAGGTCTCGTAGCAGGTCGGTCCGTCGCCGAGGTCTTCACACGCAAAACCAGAGCGGGTCGGCTCACCGGGCACGCACTCTTCGCCGACGTTGCGGCACTGGCGCGGGGTGGTGGTGCAGATGCCTTCGTCACAGAGGTAGCTGCCGGGGCAGTCGCTGCTGCGCGAGCACTGGCGTTCCACACAGGCGCCGGCGGAGTCGCAGGCCTGACCGGGGGCGCAGTCGGCGGTCACGTCACAGCTGGTGTTGTTGACACACTGACCGGCGAGGCACTGCTGGTAGCTCTCACCGCAATCCAGGTCGTCGTAGCAGTCCACCACCTGCAGAATGCACTCGCCATCAAAGCAGGCCTGTCCGGCGCCGCATTCATCGTTGCTCACACATACGTCGCTGTCTCCGCACGCTGAAACCATCAGCGCGATGAGAGCGACGCCGAGCAACGCCCAAAGTTGTGTTACCGACTTACTCATAGAACCTCCATGCGATGCCCGGCGATGGGCAAAATTTGACTCGTTGCAGGACTGCGCACCTTAGTGGAGCGGCAGATCGGGTGTCAATCACCTCGAAGGCATGCATACAAGAGGCATGCCAGCGATTGACGTCGCCAGCGTCACGTGACGCGCTTTGCGTGTCGTGCCGGGGCCTTAGCGTCTCCGGCAAAAAGACGTGACCTTATCGGATGAATCGGGTTCAGGGTCAACCGATCGTTTTTGCACGGCACCCTAAACAAGCAAGGCGCCTTGCCGATCGCCCCGCTGCTTATCGCAATCCAAGCCCGGGATGGGCTGCTACCAGGTCGCGCCCAGAAGGCCGACGCGCAAGCTCTTCGATGCGGTTGATGAGCGCGCGCTCCAGCACCGCGCCCTCTGAACCGAAGAGCTCCTGACGGCTTCGGTAGGCGTCTTCGACCAACTCCAGCCACTGCTCTAACAACCCGCGCAGGTGCCGCGAGGGCGCAAACTCAAACGCCGCCCCGTCGAGCAGGCGCGCGCTGGTGGAGACCGGGCGTTTCTTCATATCCAGGGCATCGAGGTTGGCCACCATCACCTCCCAGTAGGTCCCGAGCGCCTCGGCCATCAAGGGCTCCAGCGCCGTCAGCGCCGTGTCGGTGGCCTGCCCCTCCACAACCTCGCCATCAAGCATGGCGCGGATACGTGCCTCATAGGCGCGAAGTTTCTTAAAGTCCGACGAGCCCAGCGTCTTTGCACCGGAAGGATCGCTGGCGTATTGCCCGAGCGGCCCGAAGACGCCGAAATCGGCCAGGGAGGGTCGATCGCCGAAGAGGTAGAGGCGACCATCGTCCAGCGCCAGGGCCAGGGCGTCGAGGGTGCGGCGCGCGCTGGCCTCCAGCGTTGCGCTGTTTTCTTCGATGATGCCCCAGCCCCTCAACGAGCTTCGGATGGTGCTTCCCACCAGCCGCCCCACTCCGGGGATCCCCCCGGTGAGTTCCTTTTCTATGAGGCGTTCGATGTGGCGACGGTCGGCGTCATGCATCCAACGGGAGTGCATGGCCCATCGCACCATCCATTCGTCGGTGAAGTCTTCCAGGAGAAAGCTCAGCGTGTCGATGCCCGGCGGCATCCACAGAGTGCGGCGAAGCTCGGGAAGACGCATCGCGTAGCGCGCGATCGCGGTGGAGTCATTGATCGCCCAGTCCTCGCGGCGCAGCATCGGCACCATCGTGCGGCCGGAGAGCCTTCGGATCACCGAGAAGCGGTTGACGGCATTCTGAATGACCAGCCGATGTTCCACGCCGAGGTAGGCCAGCATCGCGGCGATCTTCATCGAATAGGGGCTGGCGCGGCTGATGAATAATTCATAGGACATAGGCGATCCTCACAGGGGAGCTTGATGCGCATCGTATTATCCCCTCCACATAGCGCCAGTTCAGCGGGCTGGCCAGCTTCACCGGACTTTTTGCATGCCCCAGGCCAACCCCTTTTCCAGCCTCCCCGAGTTGCGCGCCGATGCGTTCGCCACCACTGTTCGCGTACCCGAGTTGCGCAACGTCGCGTTGACCTCTCGCGTGGAAGCGATCCTCGATCACCCCGCGTTTCAACGCCTGCGGCGCATTCGCATGCTCGGCCCCACCCACCTTGTGTATCCGGGTGCGGTGCACACCCGCTTTGAGCATTCGCTGGGGGTCTACGGCTGCACGCGCTGGTTCTTGCAGTCTCTGGGGCGGCTTCCGCAGCTGGCGAGCTCGCTGAGCGAAGAAGATCTGCTGAGCGTGCTCGCCGCCGGGCTGCTCCACGACATCGGGCATTACCCCTTCGCGCACAGCCTGGAGGCGCTGCACCTCAAGGGCGAAGACACCCCGCGCCATGAAGAGGTCGGCGGTCGCATCATTATGGGGGAGTTTGAGGGGCTGCGCGGCCAGCGCACCATCGCCGAGATCTTACGCCGCGACTGGGGCGTCGACCCCGAGCGGGTCATCGGGCTTTGCACCGGGGCGCTTGGCGAGAAGCCCTCACAGGTCGACCGGCTTTTGAACTCGATCATCAGCGGCACCATCGACGCCGACAAAATGGACTACCTGGAGCGGGACTCCCACCATATCGGAGTGCCTTACGGGCGCACCTACGATCGGGAGCGCCTGCTGGCCAACCTCACGCTCAACGCCAACGAGGACGGGCTGGCGATCGCGGCCAAAGGTAAAGTTCCCGCCGAGATGTTTGTGTTCAGCCGCTACACGATGTTTAGCGAGGTGTACTGGCATCATACCGTGCGCGCGGCCAGCGCGATGGTGGAGAACGCCATTGCGGCTTTTCATAGCCGCGCGCAGCTCGACCCGGAGGATTTTCTGGGCACCCTGCTCCGCTGCGACGATGAGCAGCTTCTGGGGTGGATCTTCGATCAATCCCCCGATCCCAGCGCGCCGCGCTTTCTGCTCGGCGGGCTGCAGACCACACGCCGGCGGCTCTACAAGCGGGTGGCCACGTTCAGCCGTATCTACGCCGAGCGCGATAAGCAGCGCGCCTATGAGACGATCTATGCCATGGAGCGCGCGCAGCTCTTCGATCTGACGGCGCGCCTGAGCGCGCGACTGGGCTCGGCGCTCAACATGCCCCTGCACCCGGCGGCTTTGATCATCGACATCCCCCCGCGCGACAAGGATCGCATCGACACCATCGAGGTGGTCTACCCCGAGGTGCGCGGCCGCCGCCATTACCCCCTGCATGAGCTCTCGCAGGTGGTGGCGGGCATCCAGGACGACTTCATCGCCGTCGTCAAAAAGATCCGTATCTTCGCCGAGCCCACACTCGCCGCGCGTCTGCGCGAGCTTAAGGGCCTCGACGATCTCCTGCTGGCCGAGATCCTCAAACGTTAAAAGCCCACCGGCGCTCCCGGCGCGTGGCGCGAAGAACGTCGATTTTTAAGATTGAAAAACAAAAAAAGCCCGACGGAAGATTCCGTCGGGCTTTTTTTCTGGCGAGTTTTCGACGCGTCTCAGACGCTCATGATCTTCACGCCTTTTAAGCCCCCCTCGCGATCATCGTCGCTGAATCGCCCCCGGGTTGCGTCTGGCCGTCAGGGGGTCGAGGAGCCGGGCAGGTCACCTGCCGAGGTCTCCGCATCTGCCAGCTTAAAGGTCTCGCGTCGCTGGCGAACCATTGCCACACCGGCACCCACAAGCAAAAGCACGGGAACGCCGATAAAGAATGCCATGACAATCCACTCAATCATGTCGTCCTCCTGATCGATTCGGGGTCGACTCCAGACGCCTCAAACCCTGATTGGATGTGAGACGCGCGTCGACATCGGGCCGACGCTCTCGCGACGAATGGAAGCGGGGGGCCTCGCATCGCCACAGCGAGAACGTAAACGCCGATCGCCCCGCATCAAGTCCGGCGAGCGAAGGGCGTGGTGTTCAACGCCCGAAGATCACGAGATCGAGGAGGTCGCGAAGTTCGGGATCGTCCTGGCGAGCGTCCAGGAGCGCGGCGATGCGCGCGGCGAGCTCCGCGCGAACCTCACCGGGGAGGGGGCGCTCGCGCAGCGAGCGGTAGACCTGAGCGCCCAGCGCGTCGACCAGTGTGGAGACGGATGTGTTTTGGGAAGACGGAGCAGAGGTCGAAGTTCCGGGTTGCGACGCTGAAGACGCCGTCGGGCCGGTGTTCCTCGCATCTTCTGGCACCGGCATCTCGGAGCGCGTATCGGTCGCCGGCGCGGCGGGCTCGCGCCAGAGCGCACGCAGGCGCTCCAGCGGATCGCCCTGCCCGCTCGTCCAGGGTTCGGGCTCGGGGAGCTCACGCGCGCTGGCGAACAGCTCCTGAAGGCTCTCGACAGGAGGCTCATCGCGTTTGGCGTCACCGCGCCGTATCAGCTCCTGGAGCCGGGCGATGGGATCGCTCTCCGGGACCTCTTCCCAGCGGAGTGTGGGGCGCTGCCCCCCAACTTCTATCGCCCGCTCAAGCCTCGCCAGGGGATCTGTGGCCATCATCATCGCTCCTCGCTCACATACCGAATCGTCGTCGTGATCAGCCCCCTCATTGAAGGGCGCTGCGACGCGCTGACTCTATGCCCGGGACCTCGAATTATCAAAGTGACACCGAGGGTGATTTTTTTGCATTTTTAGCGTTGACACAATGACCGACCGGCTATAGAAACCTTCTCACGTTGGACGTCGCAACAACGACCGACAACAGCCACGCGGAAGTGGCGGAATTGGTAGACGCGCTGGCTTCAGGTGCCAGTGGTGGCAACACCGTGGAGGTTCGAGTCCTCTCTTCCGCATCTCAAAAAGCCGCACCCCGAAAGGGGTGCGGCTTTTTGCGTTTTCGATGATACCTCCGGGATGACCCGGTGAGTGTTTTCGAATCAGAAAGGCGACGAATTCTTCGCAATCAATATTGAGCTTCTGGTGAGGCGCCTCCATCGAATCACTCACCATGCTCTCAGGCGTGTCTGCGCGTGAATGAATCGCCAGTATTGGCGTGCGACGTCTCCAAAAACCCCTGAACAAAAAACGCCCCGATCCGAAGATCGAGGCGTTTTCAACGTTCAGCTCAGAAGCGACGCCGGGCGTCGCTCCTTATCTGAAAGACCTTACTCGGCGGGAGCCGCTTCGACACCGGCGATCACGGCGGCGTCGGCTTCGAAGGTCATGCCGACCGAGATGGCATCTTTCTCGCCATCGCCATCCACGTCGTGAGCGACGATGACCGGAGCCAGCGCCATGATCCCGCCGCAGTTCTTGGCGATGTCGGCGCAGATGGACTCATCGTCGACGCAACCAGCCAGCTCAACGTCGGTGTACTCGATGCAGGCGTCTTCGGCTTCCATGTCGATGAGCTTCTCAGGACTACCCAGGCACTCACAGGTAGCGGTGACGTCGTTGACGGTGTCCACCAGCTCCTGGAAGAGCACCAGACCACCGAGGCGGCCGTTCTCCAGGGTCACACCGGTCTCCATGGCGCTCTCTTCGGCGACGACGTCGGCCGAGATCACGGCGTTACGCACCGAGAGGGAGAGCTCCAGGCCGAAGAGTTCCAGCACGATCACCACGGTGCCCGGGCCGGCTTCGACCACCGAAACACCGCCATCATCGATGATGGTCGCGTTGGGCAGGAGCGCCTGCGGAGCGACGCCGCTATCGAAGCTCGCCGGATCGATGAGCTCACCGTCGACGGTGGACTCGGCGCCGAGCAGGAAGTTGACGTCGAACTCCTGACCGACTTCCAGAGCTTCCAGACCGTCATGCTCAAGGATCAGGCTGAGGCTATCGTCAGCAATGGCATCGGTCAGCGACTGGTTGGCCATCGAGGCCGCAAGCGAGAGGCTGTTGTCTTCCAGGCCGTCGCCATCGAGGTCGAAACAGCAGTCAGCGCCGGCGATCTGCAGGGCGCTGATCTTGGAGGCGGTGCCGAACTCGAAGGTCTCCGCATCTTCGGCGCAGCGCTCCGAGGCGCCTTCTTCACCACAGCGCGCGGGCGGGGGGACCAGGTCGATGGGGTCGGCTGGCTCGGGCTCAACATCGGCGGCGTCACCGGCATCTTCCTCGCCACCGTCGTTCTCATCACCACCGGAATCTTCTTCGTCGCCGGCGTCGGTCTCAACGTCGGTCTCACCGGTGTCGTCTCCCCCACACGCGGTCAGGGTGGTGGTCGCCATACCGGCGCTCATAAGAAGGACCATCAAAAGTTTCAGGGTGTCGTTCAGCTTCATCTACTGCCTCCGGGGGGGTGTCCTCTCGCCAGATCTCTCCAAAAGAGATCATGGCCGGGGTGTTACCATGGCTGAAATCAGGGCCAGCCTCGTCATTGATGCGAAACATCGGTGCGGACGCTAACAAAAGAGAGGATCGAGGGTCAAGTTTCTCCTTTGCATCTCTTGACAGTGCGCGCGCCGTGCCAATGCCCCGAAGAGAGCGAGTCACGAGGTAGTCGCTCGCGCGGGGTGGACAGGGCTCGCTCTCGCGCTACAATCACGGGCCGCACGGATGTCTGTAGAGCCCGCTGCGCCCACCTTTTCCTGTACACGCGAGTAGACTTGTGCCTCGACGCCTTCTGTTTTGCCTGACGCTGACTTCGGTCGCGCTCGCCAGCACGCTGAGCTTTGCCCAGACGCCGCTCGCTGATGGCGAGTCGTACTCCCCGAAGATGGCACCGCTGAGTGAGCTTCTGGTGACCACGCAGTTTACGCGCTCCCCATTGAACTTCCCCTGGGAGCGCATCTCCGCGCGGGAAGTTGGGCGCGAGGGTCGCATCGACTTTGAGCATATCTACGACATTCCGTTCAGCGAGGTGCGCACCTTTGTGGAGAGCGCGTATCTGCAACGGACCGAGTTTGTAGAGGTCGACCCTGGCGCGGTGCCGCATACCGAAGTGAAGCAACTTCGTGTGATCGGCATGGAGCTTGGTCAGACCTACGCGCGGCTCAACCTGGGCCACCCCGATGTGGCGCCGCAGTTTTCGGTGGAGTTGGAGGCCGACGGACGCCACACCCGGGTGCTGATCCGCAACAACACCTCCAACCCCTTCTACAGCGGGTTTACGCCGGCGCGAGCGCCTTTTGAGCCGGCCGGCGCAGCGCCCATTAACTTCCGCTGGAACTAAGGGAGAGACGCCGGCTGCGCTGCGGCCTGGCCTTCTCCTACGAGCGAGCTCCGAGTTGTTAAAGTCCATCGCCCGCGCCGTGGTGCGCAAGGTCATTGACCGCGCCGCCGATCTTGTGCCGCCCATGCTTGACCCCCGCCTGAGGAGCCAGCGCATGAACCTGCCCGCCATCGATCGCGCCGCGCACGTTCTTAAAGGCAAACCCCGCGTGCTGGTGTGCGTGGGAAGCGGCCTCTCTGCGGAGAGTGGCGTTCCGACCTTCCGCGGGCCGGGCGGCATCTACAGCGACGAGGAGATCGCGCACCTGACCCACGTCGACACCTTTGAGACGGACCGAGAGCACATGCTCCGCTGGTATCAGGAGCGGCGCGAGCAGCTGCACAGCATCCACCCCAACCCGGGGCATGAGGCGCTCATCGGTCTGGCGCAGACCGGCGACTACACCGTCTCCACACAGAACGTCGACCACCTGCTCGAAGCGGCCAGCGACGCGGCGGGCTTTCGCCCGAGCATCTACCATCTGCACGGCTCACTGCTCAGCGTGCGCTGCCACGTGTGCGACTACGAGGTGGAGGATCTTCACCTCGACCTTGGCGAGCAGCCCGGCTGCCCGAAGTGCGGCGGACCGCTGCGCCCGGGGGTGGTGTGGTTCGGGGAGACCCTTCCCGAAGACGCACTGGAGAAGAGCATGGAGGTGGCGCGCAACGCCGAGGTCTGCCTGATCCTCGGCACCAGCGGACTTGTCTATCCGGCCGCCGCGCTGCCCGAGACCGCCCGCCGCCACGGCGCCACCCTCATTGAGGTGAACCCTCATTTGAGCGCCCTCTCCGACATCAGCGATATCGTCATCCGCGGGAGGACCGGCGAGGTGCTGCCGGTGCTGCTGCGCCGGGTGCAGGATCTTAACCGGGGTTGAGCGCGTGCCACTGGGGCCCGCCCAGGGCTGCAAAGCCAAAGGCGAGCTCTGCTGCCACGAGCTCCCAGAAGAGCTGTCCGCCCAGCCCCGACCACCACACCCAGTCGGTGGAGCGCTCCACCTCCACGGTGAGCACGCCCAGCGCGCGATCGGCGTAGAGCACCGGAAAGGCCAGCGTGGCGTACGCGCTGCTTCGCGCGGGCTTGTAGTAGTCGCTGAGCCTGCTCCAGCGTGAGCGCTCGTCGATCGTCGACCAGGCCGGGCTGCGCGCGTCGAGCAGCGCCCCGCTCTCCTCATCGATAAAAAGTTCGTTTTTAAAGCGCAGGTTGTCGCCGCTGCCGTGTCCGCCGGCCAGCGTGATCGCCCGGCCCAGCCGAACAGCAAGCGCGGAGATCCCCGAGTCGGCCCGCTGCTCCACGGCCACATCGACCGGGATCTCCAGCTGATCAAAACGCGTCCAGCCATGGGGGTGCGCGTAGCGCAACCAACGCTCGCCAGCGCGATCGACCACGTAGGCGATGGCCACCGAGGGCACCTCGACCTGCCGGGCGATAAGCTCTGTGACCTGCGCGATGTACGCGTTGACGACCTCCTCGCCAGTCTCACCGGAGCGGATCGCATCCTCGGCGATGTGGCGTATCTGCTGGACGATCCGCAGTTTGCTTGCAGCGAGCACATAGATGGAGGAGTGGCGAAGCACCCGGGCCAACTGTGCGGCGATCTCGGTGATCAACGCCAGGGCGTGGGGCGCCGGCGCCTGCGGCTGCGCAAAGTTAAAGGCCACAAATCCCAGCAGCTCCGGCGAGCCCTGGGTGTGGCTGATCATGGGCACCATCCAGCAGGCTCGCGCCACCGGGCGATCCTTTAAGGTATGCCACGCATCCAGCGCTTGTTCGGGTGCCTCGCGGTGTGTCCAGGGTGAAAGATCACCCCCCACACCGCCCTCGTGCTCACGGCGCTCAAAGACGTGGCAGCAGGCCTCGGGCCTTGCGAGCTGCCTGACGAGCGCCTCGCTTAGCAGCGAGGCGGGCGCGCCCTCCTCCACGTTGAGGACCATGCCGACCAGGCGTCGCGCGCCCTCGCGGCACGCGTCGTTTGCCGAGGTCTCATCGTCGGACGCCTGAGCCGGATCGCCGTCGAAAAAGAGGCGCTCGGCCAGGACATCGACCGTAGCGGTGGGTTTGAGGCCCTGACCAAGATCCAGCGGTTGCCGGCTGAGCAGGATCGAGGCGGAGTGATCGCAGCCCAGCCACTCCGAAAAGCTGCTCATCAGCTGGTAGAGCTGCGCCTTAACCGCAAGGTCGCTGCGCTCTTCAAAGAAGAGGCGCACCCCATTTCGACGGCACGAGCGCAGCGCCTCGGCGACCATCGCGGGAAGATCCTCAAAAGCCAGGTCGGGCACCACGCGGTCGGCGCGCACCAGCACAAAGCCCAGGATCACCTCCTCGCCCTCCTGCGTGCCCTCGGTGACAGGCATCAGGCGATGCTCGGCCGACTTCCACACCAGGCGCGGGTTGCCGTAGCGCCAGGTCTGCAAAAGTTCGTGAAAGTCCCAGACCACCTCGTCGCTGGGCTGGCAGGAGTCCTGCCGCACCGCATAGGCGCCAAGGCTCACCGAGGAGTGCTCAAAGCCCGGGCAGACCAACACCTCCTCGATGTTGAAGTAGCGCAGCCAGACATTGAGCATGCTCTGCAGATGAAACGCGATGACCTCCCTGGTCTGCTCCGAGATCTGAAATCGTCCGGCGGCGCAGATTGCGTCATCATGAGTCATAGAGACATCCTGAAAGCGAGGAGGATTGGCCAGCAGGCCGCGCCTGCTCTAAGGTCGACACGCTTGATGCGCCCGCCCGCTGTAGCAAAGAAGATCGGGAGACCCCACGTGAAGCAACATCGCAATAAGGTATCACGCGCCGCGGCGCTGGCACGAGTGCTTTTGGCCACGGCGCTGGGAGTTTCGCTGCAGCTGGGTGCGGCTCCCGTGGCGCAGGCCCAGTCCGTAAGCACACAGGTGTGGGTGCTGCCCACCGGCGGCACCCGGGTGCTGTGGAGCTACCAGGTGCAGGCCTCCCCCGAGAGCGCCCAGATCACCCGACGCGCCGACAACCCGATCAACCTCGAAGATGGGAGCCTGGCCAGCTACACCGCCGCGCTGAAGATGCCCGGCGGCCATCTTCTGCTGGGCGACGGTGCGGGGCGAGGCGCGGTGCGCTTTGATGCGCGCGGCGACGAGGTTGAGTCGCTGAGCCCCCCGGGCCAGTGGGTCAGCTCACCGGGGCTCTCGGTGGTGTCGCTGCTCGACGATAACACCCCCGGCGAGCTTTTGATGGGGGATAACTCGGTGGGTCGTGCACATGTCTATGACACGGTGGAGGGGCGCTACATCTGGTCGACGCCCCTGGGGCTTTCCAACGCCTCGGCCCGGGTCGCGGCCACGGCGGTGCTTCCCGGGGAGCGCTTTGCGCTTGCGGTAAACTGGCCGGCCGCCGAGCTTTCGGGGCTGCTTATTTTTGATCGCGACGATCGCAACACGCCGGCTTTGACGCTGCTCTCGGCCGAGCACCCCGACCGGTCGGATAGCCGCGTGGTGCCTGAACTTTCCCTTCTTCGCGACATGATGGCGCTCCCCTCCGGAGAGCTTCTCGTAGCGACATCCAGCGCGATCCTGAGGTTGAGCGCCGAGGGTGAGGTGATGTGGCAGGCGCCGCTGGCCGATGCGGGCGTGGGCGGAGAGTTTCTGGCGTTGAGCTTTCTCTCCGAGCGCTTTGCCATCGTCTCCACGTACCAGCCCGGGCTGTGGACTTCGCCGCACCCGAACCATCGGCTGCTGGTCTACGATACTGCCGGGGATACAACGCCCCTCTCGGTGAGCTCGCCGCTGGACGGCGCGCCGCTGGCCATCGAGCTTGCGACAGGCCACGGCGCGACGCGCACCTTCGGCTATGAGGCCGCTCGCGGAGATGCAACGCTCAGCGACTTGAGCGCGCTGGCGGTCTACGACGATCTGACACTTGCCAGCGACGCGGTGCCCCCCGGCGCTCCGCTGGGGCTCAGCCTGGGGGTGCGTAACGAGGCCGAGGCGGCGACCTTCGTGCGCGCCTTTGAACTTCTCGCAGCTCCCGGGACCTGCGCAAGCACCGAGGGATGGAGCGCCGAGCGCTGGCAGGAGGAGGTGCGCCTGTGGATGTACCTGGAGCCCACCCTGCAACCTCAGCAGGAGCTTCTGCTCAGCGGGGAAGCCAACACCGCCCCCCTTTTTATCGGGCCGTGGTGCGCGCAGATGGTGGCGGAGAATGTCCGTGGTCAGGCCCGGCTCATCGGGAGCGCGGCCCCCTTTTCAATCACCGCCGGTGAAGACGCCGACACCATCGAAGTCGAGTCGCTGGGCCGTTTTGAGCCCGGTCAGGCCGACCCCGGCCCCGACCCGGAGGCGCCGCCCCTGACCCCAAACACAGAGGGCGGAGGCTGCAGCAGCGGCCCGGGCGCACCCTCCCACCCAGGGGGGTTCGCGATGGCTGCGCTCGCGATTCTCATCGGGCAGCGCCGGCGCCGCAACTAGCGCCGGCGATGAAAGCGCCGCTCGGCGTCGCGCGCCACGCTCAGCTCCCAGCGCTGTGCGTCTTCGGCGTGCCGGGCGCGAACTTCCGGCTCCCAGCGCTGCGCGCCATCCTCGTCTTCGGCGCGCCCCTGATATTCTGCGACGACACGCACCCCTACCCCGCGTCCCACCGGCACCACGCGTGCCACCAGACGACGCCGCCGATGCTCGCTGAGGTCTTCGTAGTGGCTCACCACCAGGAGCTGCTCCCGGGAGCTGACGTCAACCCCTGGGCTGTTGGCCTCCACGCTCTCTTTGAGCGCCTCAAAGAGCACCTCGGCCGCCGAGAGCTTTTGGGAGGCGTCCGCAGCGGACTCGGCGGAGGAGGTGGATGCCTGCCCCGCGGCGCACCCCACCGTCAGCGCCAGCATCGTCGCCAGGGCGACCAGGGGCCATCTTGCCCCCCGATTCAATAGGCGATACCGTCGTGCGCGTTGATGACCTGCTGGCGTCGCCCTAATCTGGGGCGACGACGTGTTCTGAACCCGATGATTCTGGAGTCTCATTGATGCCTTCTCAACGTTTGCGCGCTCTACTGATCGGCGGTGCGTTTTTGATGTGCGCGCCGGGCTGCTCTTCGTCCAACGCCGCAAAAAGCGACGAGCTTCCCACCGAGGAGCGCGTCGAGGCGCCCTCGATCTCGGTCCAGGAGCTGGTCCTTCGCGGCAATGAGGCCCTGGACGCTCGCCAGTGGGATGAGGCGATCGCGGCCTACGATGAGGCGCTGGCCGTCGATCAGCAGCGCTGGGATGTGCACATGAACCGCGCCATCGCCCTGACCTTTGCGCTGCGCTACGACGACGCCATCGCCGCCATTGGCGACGCGCTGGCCGCCGGCGGCCAGGACGAGCCGCAGGTGTACTTCAACCTGGGCAACATTTACCAGGAGCGCGGCCTCTACCAGAACGCGGTGACGGCCTACCGGGCCTCGATGGCCGTCGACGGCGACCGGCTCGATGTGGACACCCTGCTCAACATCGGGGCGGCCTACATGTTCTTGCGCGCCTACCCGCAGTCGCGCCAGGCCCTGGAGAAGGCTGCGGAGCTCGCGCCCGACGACCCGCGCCCCGTGCACAGCCTGGGGATTCTGGCCTTCAGCGAAGAGAAACCCGACGAGGCGCTAGAGCATTATAACGAGGTTCGCGCACTCGATCCGAACTACGCGCCGGCCTACTTCAATCAGGGCTTTATTCTGGCGACCCTGGGAGAGAACGAGGAGGCCGCGCGCGCGTTTGAGCGCTACCTGGAGCTCGCCCCGGAGGGCCCCTACGCCACCCGGGCACGCAACCAGGCCAACCGCCTGCGGCGGCGCTGAAGAAGACACGACAGGGGATTTGCAGGCCCCTGGAGCCCATCGGGCTCCGGGGGCTTTTTTGTGTGCCCCTGCGATATGCGCCCGCATTTTCAAGGGTTGCGCCCACCTTCTTCCAGGTCGGTCCGGGCACCGGTCGTCGGTGAGCCCCGGTTCCAGCCTCATCGGAAAAATGAACCACGTCTACCCTCACTGTAATAATAAACATGATTTGGCGACACTGTAATTATACACAAATTGCACATATGGCATAAATTTAACCTTAAAAAATAACATCAAAACCCGCTTGACCACATACAAAGCGTTAACATTATACTCCTCGTATCGTGATGCTGTGGGCGTGGACATCTAAGGACGGATGAACATTACCCATCGCGGGCCGTGGCAGCGGCCGAAGTCGCTCACCAGGGAGGTGGAGCGAAGCGTCATAACGTACATCTTTGTTGTTTGAGGGAGGATTAGTATGGCAACGGGTTCTGTGAAATGGTTCAACAACGCCAAAGGTTTCGGATTCATCACTCAGGGAGGAGAAGACGACATCTTCGTCCACTACAGCCAGATTGAGGGCGAGGGCTTTAAGACCTTGAAGCAGGGCGAGGTCGTGGAGTTTGAACTTCGGCGTGGACCCAAGGGCTTGCATGCGGCGCGGGTGCTGCGCAGCCACGAGCACGACTACTCGATGTGAGACGGCTGAAGGCTGACGCGAGGTCAGCCTGAGAGCACATACAGAGCGCGGGCAGCCAGGGGTGCTGCCCGCGCTCTTTTGCGTCCGGGCTCCACTGCGTCCAGGCACCGCGCCCTGACCGGCCCCATCCCTTAAAGGTGCTAGCCAGAACTCCAGGAGCAACCCCATCTCGCAATAAAAAGCCCCACCCGTTGACCCGGGTGGGGCTTTTCGACTCTGCGTGAAGAGATTGAGGAGCGCTCAGGCGTTGATCTCCACGCGCATCAGCTCGCTTCCCAGAAAGACATAATCGCCATGCGCGAGCTCCGCCTCACCGCTGACCGGGGCGTACGTGCCATTCTTGGAGCCGAGGTCTTCCAGCCAGGCCTGCCCTTCTCGCCAGCTGACGCGGGCGTGACTTTTGGAGATATGCCGGTCATCGGGGAAGATCACGTCGGTGCCTTCCCGGCCGATTGTCAGGGAGTTCTCGGCGTTGCAGTAGGCCGCCCCGGGGCGGCCGCCATCGACCACGTGTACGATGCGGAAGGTATAAGGCCGCGGCGGGCTGACGTACATCAGCGTGTCTTCGCGCATGGGGTACTCGCTCTTGAGATCGAGCAGCTCCAGGCGAAAGCGCTGCTGCCCGACCAGAAACTCCTCGCCATCGGCAAGCGCCCGGGGCTCCTTGATGCGCTTGAAGGTGCCGTTGAGGCTGCCCTCGTCGCGCAGGTAGAGCTTGTTGGCCTTATAAAAGAAGCTGGCGTGCTTCTCGGAGAGAAAGGGATCATCGGGAAAAAGAATCACCCCGTTGGAGCGGCCGGCCACATGGGTGGTGGAGTTGAGGTGGTAGCTCAAGCCCTCCAGCCCCTGACCGCTGATCAGGATGATCTTGGCGCGCCCGGGGGCCTGCATCGCGCCGAAGAAGAGCGTCTCATTGGCCTGCTGGCGGCCGTCTTCATTGTAGCTGGCGCCGCAACGACCACAGTAGAAGTGCTCTTCGGGGACAACAGCTTTGCAGTTGGCGCATAGGCGGGCGCTGGACATGCTCAAAACCTCCACAGACGCCGCGCTCCCCACAGCGGGGCTCACGGCTAGTCGACATCATCGGATCAGCGGTGCGAAGCGTAAGAGGTGGGGGCTAAAGGATCAAGAGCCACGGGGCGCATCGCCTGGCGTGTCCGTGCGCTCCAGCGCGTAGCGAGCCTCGCGAAGCGCGCGGCGCACCGCCGGGGTGGCGCCGGCCTCAAGCTCACGCATGGTATCCAGAGCGTCGACGGCTCCCAGGGCCGCCAGCGCGTGGGCGGCGGCGATCACCTCGCCGGGGGCCTGCGCGTTGAGGCGATCGCGTACCGTGGCGACCAGCTCGGCGGTGTCTGGGGCGTGGCGTGCCACGACCTGAAGTGCTTGCAGCCGGAGCTCGGCGTCCGGGCTTTGCAGATGAGGGCTGAGCCAGCGCGCGAAACGCTCGTCGCCTTCGACAGACGACTTCGGCGCAAGAGCGGCCATCGCGAGCAGCGCCTGCGCGTCTGTCAGAACATCGCGTTCGGCAGCGTCGACCAGCGCCCCAAGCTCGATCGCGTCGATGTAGGCTCCCCACAGGAGCGCGGCGGCGCTGCCCTCGGGAAGTTCGCCTTCGTCGCGGATGTCAGCGGCCAGGTGCCGCATCGGCGCAAAGGTGCCCAGCGCTGCGGAGCGCTCCTGCGCGACGTCGCCCAGCAGGTCCGTCGCGAGACGCTCCCAGCGGGCAACATCTTGCCCCAACACCCGAAGTAGTCCCTCACGCACCTGTGCGGAGGTAGACGACGCCTGCGCAACGCCCCGGGTCAACGAGGGTGTTTGCGCGACCAGAAGATCAGAGATGCGCCACGCGTTGCGTCGCCAGTCAAAGGCCTGCGATTCATCCTGCCACAGCTGCGCAAGCGTGGGCTGGGTTCGCGCTCCGCCCAGGGCCACGCGAAGCCCCGCCTCAGCAGCGGCCACGCCGGCACGTTCGCCCTCCGTGTACCGGCTCCACAACGCCTCGATGGCCTCGGGCGACGCGATCGCCCCCAACACCTCTGCCGCATCGCGACTATGGGGGCTGGATGCGTCGCGCATCAGCGCGATCAGAGCATCCGGACTCGTATCCTCAAAGACGCGTGCGGCTGCCGCCATGACATGACGGGAGCTACGCGAGGAACCCGTCGCGCTGATCGCTTCCAACCGCTCGGCGATAATCGATTGCGCCCTCGCCCCCCCCAGACGTCCCAGCGAGGCCAGCGCGAGAAGTTCATCGTCGCTCTGTCCGCCCCCCTGCCCTACCACCTCACGCAGGGTGTCGATCGTGGCGCGCTGTGAGGGCATAAAACCCAACGCCCAGAGCGCGCTCTGACGCACAGTAGGATCGGTATCTGCGGCCGCATCGACCAGCGGCCCCACGAGACGAGCGTCGCTGAGACGAGCTGCGGCCACGATCGCTGCGACGCGGGTGGCTTCACCACGATCGGCGACCATCCGCGTGAGCATCGGCACGGCAAGCTCCACCTCCATCTCGGCGATAAGACGCAGCGCGCGTGCGCGCTGGCCCACATCGTCGCGTTGCAACATATCGAGCAGAAGCGACGCCGCGCGCCCTCCCAGATCTCGAAGCTCCGCAGTGGCGCGCGCCCGGGCGGCGTCATCACCATGGTGCGCAGCGACCAGCATCGGGCTGCTCAGACGACTGTAAAGCTGCAGCAGCAGTCGGCCGTGGGCTTCGCGAACCGGCAAACGAAACGCCAGCGGATACCAGCGGGCCTCCAGCGCTTCGAGGCGCCCGGTGCGTGCGGCGCGGCGCAACAACTCCTCACCGGCCTCCATGATCATGGCGTCTTCGGTCGCGTCGCGCACCACCTCCCACAACGCATCCTCCCCCTCGGCCGCGCGTCCCAACGCAAACAACGCTCGCCCCAGGGCCAGACGAAGATCGTAGGCTTGAGGATCGATCTCGGTGGCCGCCCGGTAATGACGCACGGCCTCCTCCAACGCCCCGGCCTCTTCGTAGATGCCGGCCACGCGAGCCTGGGCGCGCGCATCGTCGGGATTGACCTCCAGCGAGCGCACGGCAAAGTCCACCGCCTGAGCCTCCGACGAACCTTCCAACGCGTACTCCGACATTCTCGCCAGAAGATCGCCGGCGAGCTCCGGACGCAGCTCGGTGAGTCGCTCCAGGGCTTCGATGGCGCGGTCGTAGCGACCGGCCTGGACATGCGCACGCTCCAGCAGGGTGAGCGCACTGACCATCTCGGGATCTTCCGCAGCGAGCGAGTCGATAACCCTCTCAAGTACCTCGGCGCCCTGGTCAAACTCCCGGAATCGCAGGTGCGCCTCGGCCAGAAAGAAGCCCGCCTGCACATCGGACTCGGAGGCCAGCTCGGCGACCCAGGTCTGCATCTGTGCGCGCAGCGTTTGCTGACGGCGGTAGAGTTCCACGATGCGCGAGCGCGCCTCCTGACGCCATTGCTCCTGCTCGGCCTGCGCGTACACCTGGGCCCAGGCTTCGGCGGCCTCCTCCCAACGACGCGCACGCTCCAGCGCGTTGGCCAGCCCGCGCCGCACGCCGACGTTCTCCGGAGCCTCTTCCAGCGCGCGGAGGTACGCGCCCACGCCGAGGTCGGTGAGGCCGCGATCCACCATCACCTCGCCCATGCGCGCGAGTCCCTCAATACGTCCCAACCGCGACTCGGGCAGGCGCTGCCAGGTCTCGATGGCGCGCTGACGCTCGCCACGGGCAAAATAAAACTCGGCCAGCGCGAGGATGACGACCTCGTCCTCCGGATCGAGCCGCTCGACGCGGGCGAAGGTCGCCTCGGCCCGATCTTCCATATCCCATCGTGCGTAATGATCGGCGATCTCAAGGAGCACGTAACTGTCGTCGTTGAAGCGCCGCTCCAGCTCGCGCAACACGTCGAGCGCCTGGTCGCGCTGCCCCATGCGCATGTAATGACGCGCAAGCTCCAGCCCGAAGCCGTGGCGCTGCGGCGCTGCACGCATCAAATCGCGGTACGCCGCCGGAAGATCCTGCTCTCGCCCCATCCTCTCATAGATGCGAATGATCTTCTGACGCGGCTCCTCCGCGCGACGATCGCGAGACGCCGCGCGCCGGTACAGGCTCAACGCATCTTCAAGCTCCCCGGTCTCGGCGTAGACATCGGCCACCAACATCTGCTGGTCGTAGCTGCCGCGTGACCAGGCGCGGCCGTAACGCTCCAGAAAAGCGCCGAGTTCACCGGACTGGCGGTAGATGTCCACCATGCGCGCGCGCATCTCGCCGACCCTCCAGTTGTCGGCGCGCAGCAATCCAATGGCCTGTTGCAGGCTCTCCAACGCGCGATCGTTCTGGCCCATCGACGCAAAGATCTCCGCGCGCTCCGAGAGGAACTCCGCGCGCCGCGCCGTATCGCGCCCGACCATGCCGAGCAGCGCGTCGTACTGCTCAAGCGCCTCCTCCCACTGACGGTATTGCAAAAGCAACGCGGCGAAGTCGCGGCGCACAAACTCGTCGTTGGGAGAGAGCGCGATCCGACGCTTATAAAAGTCGATGCCCCGCTCAAAATCTCGCTGGGAGAAGGAGAGTTCCGCCAGGTTCTGCAGGATCTCTCCGCGTCGGGTGCGGCTGGTCTCCAGCTCCAGCGCGCGCTCAAAGTCAGAAAGCGCGCCGGCCCGCTGGCCCATCATCAAGCGCACCTGGCCGCGGCTCAGCCAGGCATTGGAGCTCTCCACCCCCAGCTCCACAGCGCGCTCGTACACCGCCAGCGCGTCCTCAAAATCCCCGCGCGCCCTCAAAAGATGCCCCAGAACAAGGTGGAGGTTGAGCGACTCGGGCGCTCGCTCCACCCGCTGCCGGTAATGTTCGATCAATCCGTTAAGCCCCGCCCCGCGCCCCACGTGAAAGAGCAGGCTCTGCAGGTGACGATCTTCGGCGGGGTTGGATTCCACCAGCTCCATGTAGCGCTCGACGATGCGCTGCTGCCGCTCATCGCCGCTGGTGACCTCGAAATCCTGCGCAAAGAGCGGAGCCGGCGCCGCCGTCAGCGCCAACGTAGATGCGGCTATCGCCGCCGCCGTGGTAGTCTTGCACCAACGCCCAACCTTGCTCATCTGCCTGCTCCCCTTGGATTTCCGCTCGACCATGGTGCCTCCTCCGTGTGACCCAACCTCATCGCTCGCCATGACCATTCCTCAGCGCCCTTCGTCCGGCGAATCACACTCCAGCTCGACGAAGAAGCGATGCGACCTGAGGTAGTCGCAAATCACCTGCCCCACCTCTTCAAGTCGCTCCCCCACAAAGTAACCTCGCGCCAGCGTCTCTCGCCGCCCCTCTTTTAGCACAACATCGAGCCGCGAAGGCCTGAGGCCTGCCCCGCGCATAAGATGCAGCCGTTCCACATCGCGCATCGGTACCGCGGCCTCCTGCACACTGGCCATCAGACGAACCTGCACCTGCAGCTGGCGCCCCGGACCATCAAAGATCCAGCGCTCGTGCCGAAGCGCACTCACCGAACCCACGATCGCCGCAAAAAGCAGCGCCATCATCGCCAGCGCCACCCAGTAGAGTCCGGCCACCGGCTCGGCCTCGCGGTAACGCCCCAGATAGTCGGGTAAAAGCACCAGCGCCAGCGCCCCCATCACCAGGGGAAACGCCAGCGCGGCTCGCCCCACCGCCGCCCTTGCCTGGCCCAGACGGCTTCGGCCGACCTCCAGGGCGCCCTCCCGCTCGGCTGCCACAATGATGTCTGCCATCTCTCTCCTGAAAACACCGTCAAATACGCGTGGCGAGCCACACGCGACTTAATCATCAAGCCAAATCAGTGTATGACGGGCGGGAATGCCACCGCCCACCGGGTCGGTTGGCCCGCCGGCCTCCCGGCCCCTGTGCGTCGACGCCTTTCTCTCTCGCGACACCTCGTTATGGTCGTCAGCTTACGTCGAAAACAAGTCAACGTCTTGCCCTATCGGCTCGCGTTGTGGAGCCTGGTCGCGCTGATCGCGGCCGTGGTCCTGCTACAACGTAACCCGATGGCCGTCGATGCCGAGCTGATCGCCAGCGAAGGGGTAGAGATCACGCGCGAGGCCCGCGCCGATGTGCTGGTGGTACTGGACTACGACGCCATCCGTCAAAGCGGCCCGGCGTTTAGCCAGCGCGACTTCAGCGCGGCCTGGATCAACCTCGTCGAACAGGAGTTTGGGCCGGTCGCCATCGCCACGCCCCAGACGTTAGCCGCGAGCATGCTCGATGAGGCGAGGGTTATTATTCTGACGTCGAGCGTCTCTGGCGATCTTCCACCGAGCACGCTTGATGCAGTAAGGCGACGGGCCCGCGAAGGCAACCTCATCGTGGTGGAAAGACCCCGCGGAGAGCTTCGCGAGATGTTCTCGGCCAACGGACGCGCCGGCATCCGGCGCGCCCAACGGTTCACCCACGCCGAAGGCCTCACCGAGCCTTACCTCACCCAGCTTCGACAGAGCCCCGTCGCCACCGAGTTCGTCGGCTCAACTTCGCCGCGCGAGGGCGCCCAGACCTTGTTGTCGATCGACGGCGCCCCGGTCATCTACGCCCTGCCCGTGGGTCGAGGTCACGTGGTGACCGTAGACTTCGACTTCGGGGAGCAGCTCGTCTCGCTGCAGCAAGGCCGCCCCGACGAAACGTACCGTGTCCGTCACAAGGGCGCCAAACGCGCGCCCAACACCGCCGACCTTGTCGCCGATCCCAAACTCGTCGGCAGCGACGTGCCCTATGCCGATCTCCTCGAGCGCTACATCGCCCACGGTGTGATCACGCGATTTGCCCCGGTCCCGGCCTTCTGGGCCTTCCCCGGTGACGCTCAGGGCGCGGTGGTCTTCCTCCACGAAGACGCGCGCCTGGGTGATGGCGGCGCCTGGATGCTCGAATACGAAAACAGCCACCGCGCCAGCAGCACTCTGCTGACCACCGTCGACGCCGGATTGAGTAAGGAGGGCGCCGAGGCCATTCACGCACGCGGCGGAGAAATGGGTCTGCTCTGGCGCTTCCCTCACCCCTCCACCGCGACCTATGCGCCGGATGGGTTCGGGGCCTTTCAACCCTTTGAACGACCGGTCTCTATCGAAGAGCAGCTCGCGCAACTCCGAGATGTTCTGCCCGTCAACTACGTGCGTACCGCCCGCTCCATCGAAGGCACCTGGTCCGAGGACTGGAGCTCGCCGCTGACCGCGCTGGCCGAGGCTAACATCCGCATCGACGCGAGCTATACCGTGCCGGGTCAGAGCGGCTACGCCTTTGGCAGCGGACTTCCCTTTCTGGCCATGAGCAATGATGGCGTCCCGCTTGGACTTCGTGAGCTGCCGGTGGTCTTCCCCCCCGACCGCATGGAAGGGCCGGAGTTCGACGCGTTGCTCCAGGCCAGCGCCGAAGGCCATCACCAGGTCGTCAGCGTTCTGACCGACCCGGCCGCCTTCGCCGACTACCCCAACGTCGACGACTTTGAGGCCTGGCTCGCCAAATTCGAGTCCATCCAGACCCACCGACACACCGTCATGAACGCCCTGCGGCTGGACGCCTTTCAGCGCTCCCGACGCGCTGGCTCGATCCGCAGCCGCATCATCGAAGACACCGACCTCCCTGCCCATACCCGGCAGTCTGCCGATCGCCCCCGCCGTGGCACCATCATGCGCCTGAGCGTCGAAGCCAAAGAGCGCAACATGAGTGTGGTGGTCCCGGCCCGCATCGGCGGCAAAGCGTTTATCGGCGCGCGCAGCGGAACGCGCAGGGTCGGCGGGGAGTTGATGTCCAGCGAAGTCGAGACCACCGAGACCTCGCTCATCGGGCTGGAGTTGCAGCAGGTACCGCTCTCGCAGGGCTTTAACACCTTTGAGTTCTACTACGACTGACAGGGCTTATGGCGCGACAACGCACAATACTGGGAGCGCTAACCTGGGATCTCGGCGCGTTGATCGTGCTGGGACTCCTGGCCCTGCTCTGGGGAAGCCTTCAAGAGCCGAGCGTGCAGCGTACCGAGTCGCTTCAGGCCAACGGCTCACGTCCTCCCGATCGCACCGAAGGTGATGTCCTTCTCTTGCTGCCGGCCACCCCCGCCGCGCAGGCCGCGGAGCTTCGCGCGCTGGACTGCAGCTACGGATGGTTTAACGCGCTCTGGCATCATTACGGCGCCTTTGCCACCGCCCAGAGCGATAACCTCTCCCCGCAGATCCTCGCCGGACGTAGCGTGGTCATCGTGCCCGAGCGTGTGGCCCTGGGATTGCCCCGCGCCGCGCTCGGTGCCCTCGAAGACTTCGCCCGCAACGGTGGCCAGCTCGTTGTGGAGCTGCCGCGTGAGGGCTGGGAGACGATCACCGGCGTTTCCACCACCGGAACCATCGGTCAAGCCCGACGCGTCACCTCCGTTGACGGGCTGGGCGCCCACGGACCGATTCGAGAGCACCTTGTCGACGTGCCCCTCTCCGGCCCGCTCTTGCCCACTGCGCCGATGCTGCCGCGACCGGCCGGCCCCGTCATCCTTGAGGTCGAAGAGCAGCCCGGCCTGCTCGTGCAACCTCTGGGTGATGGGCAAGTCTTCACCTTGCTCTTCGACTACGCCTGCTCGCTCACCGCATTGCATCAGGGCAAACCCACGCGACAGATGGAGTTCGGCCCTCCCGGCAGCCCACGCTGGCAGCCCACCGAGGGACGCGTGGCGCATGAGCGCCTGCTCAGCTCACATGTCCCTTATGCCGACCTTCTAAAACGCGCGCTCTTCGATCGCTTCTCGGAGCATCGCCCCGTGCCGCGCCTCTGGCCCTTCCCCGGACATCATATGGGGGCGGTGACCAACGCTCACCCCAGCGCCGAGTCGCCTCGTGCCGCTCTGGGCTACGCCGACTGGGCCAGAAAGAATGAAGGTGCCGCAACGATCTTCGCGGCCGCCGATCGTTTCACCGCCTCTCAGGCTGCGCTGGCCGATCAGGTCGGCGCCGAGCTCGGCCTCTTATGGGTGCTGGGCCAGCAGCGCCCCGCCCTCACGGAGAGTCGCGGCGTCGGCGCGTTGCAGCCCTGGCTACGCGAGCTTCCCCTGGCCGAACAACGCGCCATGCTGCAGGCAAACCTGGGCGACAAGCGCCCGGTCCGACTGATGCGCACCGAAGCCTCGCTCTGGGAGAATGACTGGGACTCCACCTTCCGGCGTATCTCTGCTGCCGGGCTTCGCGTCGACACCAGCTTCGGTCCCACCAGTGCGGAGAGCTTTGGCTACCTCTTCGGTAGCGCGATGCCCTTCTACCCGATTGACTCCCGAGGGCTGCCGCTGCCGGTTCTTGAGGCGCCCTTCGTGCTCAGCGGCGCGAACATCGACCCGGCGCGCCTGCAGCGCATGCTCGTCAACAGCGAGACCTACTTTCATCAACCGCTCACGGTGAGCGTGCCCGCCGACGCGATGGCACGCGAGCCTGCCGCCGGCATCCTCCTGGGTTTCCGCAAACTTCACGCCCTTGCCCGCGATCACCAGCACTGGGTCACCACCACCGGCGACCTCATCGACTTTCTGATCGCTCGCCGCCAGTCCGTACTCACCAGCCAGTGGTCGCCGGCGGAGCAGCGGCTCACGATCTCGGTCAATGTGCTCGGCGCGCGGCTGCAAAGCGCTCCCGACGGCGCCATCGCCAGCGTCGCGTTCCCCCGTGAGTTCGACGGTCGCCCCATCCGCCGCGTGCTCGTCGACGATGAAGAGGTCGCCTCCACTCGCCTGGCCAGCAGCGGCCCCGGTGACGAGCGGATTTTGGAGATGACGCCGGGTCGCCACGTCATCACCGTCTATTACGAAGCGCCCGCGCCTTCTCCCGCGGACGCAGAGACGGAAGCCTCCACCGACGACTGAGAGATGCGGTGCGCCCGAGGTGCGCCCTCTCCTGGCGCTCGTCGCTTCAAACCTGCGGAGGGGGCACATCCTCGGGAGCGTCCCCGGGTTCCGCGCCGACCGGTGGCTCGCTCACCGAGACCGCACTCTTTCGAATGCGCCAGGCCTGGTCGCGCTGCTCCGCGGTGATATAAACCGCCCCCCACCACAGCCACGCCAGATATCCCAGCACGGTGTTCATCACCCACCCCACCAGCAATCCGCCGGCCACACCCGCTGAGCCCTGAATCACCGCCGCGCTGGCACCCAGCGAGCAGCCCATCACCCCGGCAAAGACCGCCGCAACCGCAAAGCCTGTCAGGAGTATCGCGACGTGACGCCGGGCCATCGTCGCCGATCGTGTTAACGCCTCCAACACCCCGGACTGCCCCACCGCCACCAGATAGGATGCGAAGGCCAGAAAGTAGATCGCCACAAGCCCGGGAAGCACACAGAGCACCAGCCCCACCGACACGATCGCACCGACCAGGATATTGACCAGAAAGGTCGGCCCCAGACGCGCGAGCATCCCGCGCACCACGTCGCGCAACGACATCACCGAGGATGGCCCCAGCATCGCCAGGTCGCGCAGCACCCGAAAAAGCAACACCCGCAGGGTGAGCACCACCGCGATCTCCAGCGCGCTGATGCTCTGCAGCAGGATCGCCTGCATGCCCCCGGCCGGCAACGGATCGCCGGCCTGTTGCCCCCAGATCAACGCTGCACTTACCGCCACGAAGACGAAATCCACCGCGGCGATTGCCAGCCAGGGCACCAGCACCGTGCCCCACCCCAGGCGTACCAGGCGCGAGAAGTTCTGCCCCAGCTCATCCATGCCCGTGGGCGGCCTCGCTTCCACCTTCCTCGATTGTTCTGCCATCGCCCTCCCCCTTTGCGTCACCATCAACGCACTGCTGGCGGCCGGCCTTGCGCCGCTGCGGGCTCAATGCTACATCCTGCGGCCACTGCAACAGCGCCCCTACCCGGGCCTGTCGCCGCCCCCGTAGCCCAACCGGTAGAGGCAGCGGACTTAAAATCCGTCCAGTCCGGGTTCGAATCCCGGTGGGGGCATCTGCCTTCAACTCTCCAAACCTAAGCGCTGAGGCCTGCCCCCCAAACCGGCGTCAGGCACACGCGGCTATCCCGACGACAGCGTCCCCCCGTTTATCTGTCCTCCGCCGCCTCGCCACTCCGCCCCGCGCTCAGGGATCGAAGCCGGCCCTCTGGCCAGCTCTCCCGGCATGTGCGGGCTCCCCTTGCTCTGCCTCTCTCACGCCCCCTGCGCCTCAGTCCGACGACGGCTGCCGCTCGAGCGTAAACTCCCCGAGCAGCTCGCGACTGTCCTGATCCCGGACCTCTCCTCCGTCGGCCAGCGCAGCGTCGCTCATCTGCACCAACCAGACCTCGCCAGCACCATAAAGGGTGAGCTCTCCATCATCGAGATCCTGGCCGTAGGCAACCAGACTTCCCTCCACCTCCCGCGATTCCTCCCCGACCACCTGCACCTCGCCAGCAACGTCGTACTGACTGGTGGCGATACAGGCGTCGGCCGACGCGATCAACGTGCGATTCCCACAGAGGTGCTGGCGAAGACTTCCGGTCTGCTGAGCGTCGACAGGCGCCGGCTCCAGCGTCAGCGTAAACGCCACCTCCGCCCCCTCGTAGGTGAGATTGCCGGACCACTGGCCCACCACAACCTCGGCCATCTCGCTGGCGCCAAAGCTGTAGCCCTCCACAGCCTCGTCCCCACACCCCAGCGCAATCGGGTTCAGAAGAAAAAAGGCGCCCAGCGCGCAGGCCGCCATACATGATCGAACCAGAGCATCGTGTCGCATCACCACTCCATACATCAGGCCGTTAGACACATCGGCCGTTTGAGCATTTGAGAGAAAGCAGGTGGGAGAAAGTCTGCGCCAGATGCGCCTCCCTTCGCAAGGGAGATGCTTCTCCCGCGCGCTCTCGTGCTTTTACTTAGGTCGAGGTGACTCCGCTCCCCTACACGAGACGTCGTATGCGCTCGCTCCTGCTCAAAGTACTCGCGCTCATCATTCCGCCCCTGGCGATCACCCTGCCTCAGCTTGCGGCCGCCCCCGGTCGCTCGGTGGGAGCCATCTCCGACCGCTTCTTTGAGGAGGTGCTGATCATCCCGGCAGGATACGCCTTCGCTGTCTGGGGGTTTATCTACGCAGGCATCCTCGCGCTGGCGGTCGCTCAGATCGTGCCGCGCTTTGCCCGGCAAGAGCGCTACTCCCGCGCGAGGTTGCCGCTGATCATCAACATGCTTTTCAATGCCGCGTGGTTGCTCGTCTGGCAGAGCCTGCTCTTCGGCTGGGCGCTCGTGGTGATCGTCGGACAACTTGCCAGCGCGTTGTGGCTTTACCGGGCGTTCGCCGCACAGCAGGGGCACCCCGACCCGACGCTGCGCGAGGGCTGGTCGCTGGCGCGTGTGATTCGCTGGCCGCTGGGCACCTACTGCGGCTGGCTGACGCTCGCGACGGTACTCAACGCCTCCAGCGTGCTCGTCATCGCCGGGTGGCAGGGATGGGGCTTGAGCGCGGCGACCTGGGCGGTCATCATGCTCCTGGCCGCCGCCGTGATCGGCGTGGCGCTGCGCATAGGTCTTGATGAGCCCGCGGTCGCGCTGGTCTTTGTCTGGGCGCTTATCGCCGTCGTGCTGGCTGAAGGACAGCCGCTCAGCGTGCAAAGCGTGGCCGGCGGGCTCGCGCTGCTCTTTCTTGGTCTGGCCCTGCCGGCAGCGCGGGGTTGGATCGCAGGTAGCGACCGCCCGGAGCGCCAGCACACCGAGGCCAGCGCCAGCCTTCCCGTCGTCACCGAGGCCGACCCCGCCTGAGTCCCCTTTGAAGATCTATTATAACGATCATGTGCAGGTTCCGCTGCCTCCCGGGCACCGCTTCCCGATGGCCAAGTACGGAATGCTCCACCGCGCCCTCCTGGAAGAAGGCGTGGCGAGCCCGGGCCAGCTCCATCCGTCGCCGGCCTTAGAACCTGCCCAGCTCATCGCCGCGCATGATCCCGCCTACGTCGAGGCCTTCCTGGCGGGGACGCTGGAACGATCCGCGATACGACGCATTGGTCTGCCCTGGAGCGAGGCTTTTGTTGAGCGGGTTCGTACCTCCATGGGTGGCACCCTGCTCGCCACCCTCCATGCCCTCGAATCCGGCATCAGCGGCAACCTTGCCGGCGGCACTCACCACGCCCATCGCGATCAGGGGGGCGGGTTCTGTGTGTTCAACGATCTTGCCATCGCTGCGCTCTCCCTCATCGCCAGCGGAGACGTCCGACGCGTGGCGATCGTCGACCTGGATGTGCATCAGGGCGATGGCAGCGCGACAATCCTCAAAGACACCCCCGACGTCTTCACCTTGAGCGTGCATTGCGAAAAGAATTACCCCTTTCATAAACCTGCGAGCGACCTCGACGTCGCGCTTCCCGACAGCTGCGACGATGCCACCTACCTTGGCGCGCTGGAACAGGCGCTGGAATCCGTCTGGCGTCACCGTCCCGAGCTCATTATTTACCAGGCCGGCGTCGATCCGCTGGCCGAAGACAGCCTGGGTCGCATGAACCTCACACTACGAGGGCTTGCTGAGCGCGACCGCATGGTGCTCTCCCAGGCCTACCACCGAAACGTCCCTGTCGCGTTGACACTCGGCGGCGGCTACGCTCGTCCCATCGAACCCACCGTCGAGGCCTACCTGCAGACCTACCGTATCGCCCGATCGATCTTTGGCGGCTGAGGCTCAACGCGAGTAAGGGTGGCCCACTTCATCGCCCAGAGCCTTTAAGAAGTCTTCCATCACCGCGATCCGACGTCGCGCGACGCGACGGGCCGCGTCCGTGTGCAGCATCGCGGGCAGCTTGAAGAGCTTGGCAAAGACGTGGTCCAGGGTGAAGACGCCGTCATCCGGTTCGCGCGCCGTACAAAAGGGATCGTCGGTGTGAAAAGACGCGCGACCCAGCGCTCCGCCCGTCTCCAGCGTGCGCATCAACCCGACCGCTCCGAGCGCGTCGAGACGATCAGCATCGCACACGATCTTCGCCTCGAGCGATTCCGGCACAAAACTCGCCGAATACGAGTGCCGCTGGATCGCCTCAAAGAGCAGGTCGCGTTGCTCCGAGCTCATCCGCTCTCCGACCCACGTCAATGCAGCCTCGGCCGAGAGGGTTGAGGCATCGCGGCGATTGGGATGGTCTTTGGGCAGGTTCACCAGATCATGCAGCCAGGCGGCAACCTCGATCACCTCGCGGTCCCCTCCCTCTTGCTCCCATAGCATCATCGCGACGCGGTGCACCCGCTCCAGGTGCGCCATATCGTGGCCCGCGGTCGAGGCCATCGCGGTGTGCGCGTGGGCTTTGGCCAACTCCGCCAGCGACGTCGTGGATGTCGCGTGCTTGAGGGTGTCCGTCATCATCTCCTCCTGGTTCTGTTGTCACACATCGCTTCGCCCCCTTCTCCGACGTAGCAGCCTTCGATGCAAGCGAGTCATCGCGTTCGCACTCCATGTTATCCCGACCGAAAACACAGGAGGCGACCTCCTGGATGGAGGTCGCCTCGGGGTGGATCAGGAGATATCCGTCGCGCTTAGCTGAAGATATCGAGATCGTCTTCTTTCAACGCAAAGCGCTGTGCGATGGGGCTGTCGGCGATGCCGGCATGACGGCGCAGCGCGCGGTGAATGTGCTCCGGACGCAGCCGTACCCCCTCATACTCCAGCGCCAGGGAGGTCGGGTTGACGTTGAAGGGGCGCTGCTCCTCGTCGGTGGCGCCGATAACGCGGTTGCCACGAATGCCGTTACCGAGGGCCATGACCGATCCGATGGCCCAGTGGTCCTTACCCTGGTCGGGGTTGTAGGTCGGCGTGCGCCCGAAGTCAGACGCCATGACCACGACGATCTGATCGCGCAGCCCCATCCGCTCGGCCTCTTCGAGCAGGAAGTCCACCGCGTTGAGAACCAGCTGCAGCTTGGGAAGCTGCTCGCTGTCGTTCTGCGCGTGGCTGTCGAAGCCGTTGAGCACCAGGTTCACGCTGACGGAAAGCCCGGCCTTAAAGGCAGCGAGCGCCACCAGGGCCTGAGCCTTCATCTCATTATCGCGCGGAAGTTCGCTGGGAAGATGCTCGCGCACCCGACGCAGCTCTCGGGCGCCCATGCGGGCGGTGAATAAGGCGCTTCGCGCGGTCTGCTCGGTGGGAAGATGGCTGGCGTTCTGCCGGGCCGAGTGACGCGCATCCACGGCCTGGCGGATCATCTCCGCGGCCCGGGGAGCGTGGTAGGGCTTGCTGGCGTGTCCCTCCTTATGGTCGGGGTCTGCCAGCCCACGCAGGTGGCTGACGTTGCTCACGCGTGTGAGCGGCAGGAGCGCACCGGTGGCGTCATGCCCCCCGTAGCTCAAGTACGAGAGGGGTAAGGTGGGCGCATGCGCCGCGGCAGCGAGCGCAGCGAAGGTCGGGTACTCCGGGTTCTCCAGGCTCCCGGTCCAGGCGTAGCGCTCCCCGGCGGCGTGGCTGGTCGTGGCCATATCCACACCGTTGAGCACGAGCAACTCGCTGGCGTACTTCTCAAAGAAGTACTGGTTGTTGCCCACCGGCGCGTACGTGATGGGGCTGGAGGCGATGGAGCCAATATCTCCCTGACCGTAGGCCTGGTTGATGTTGTTCACGCCCTTCGGATCGCAGAGGTAGGTGGTATCCCAGCCCCCGATGGCGTTGACCATCACGTAGTAGGGGCCCGGGTAGTTCATCTCTTCAGCGCGAACGCTACGCGTCAGGGCCATCGGAGACACAACGGTCATGCCGGCGATGCCAGCGAGTTTGATGAAGTCGCGACGGTTCATAGAAACCTCCTTAGAGGTAGAGGAACTCAAACGAGGACACGAGGTAACTGATCACGCCGGCCCAGGCGCGCACCGCATAGGTGGGATCGCGCTCCAGGGAGTCTCCGCGGCAGTAATCTTCGAGTCGCTCGGGGTAGTCAGGGTCGTCCGCAGCCATACCGGCCTGCCCGTCTTCCATGAGATCGACGAAGAGCTCGTAGGTGCGGTCGATCTCGGCGTGGTTCGCCGGCAGATCTTCACCGAGGATGCGCAGGTGAAGGTGCTGGATGTTCTCGCGGATGCGCGCTTCGGCCTGCGCATTGCCGGGCAGGTCGTCGCGCTCGACATGGGGGAAGAGCAATCGCTGAGCGGCCGGCTCTTCAAAGTCATGAGGCACGTTCTGGCAGGCCAACTCGTTGGCCATGACCATAGAGACGGCACCCATGACGCCGCTGGGCGTGTCGAGACGCTCGGTGAGGTTGTCGTAGTTGATGCCTCCATAGAGGTAGCGGTACAGGTGGGGCGCGAAGGCCTCAAAGGGGCCCCACATCCACTGGCGGCCGAAGACCGAAGTGATACGTCGGGTCATCGCCTCGGGGTGAAGAAGGCGCGGACCGCCGAATTCTTCCAATTGCACTTGCCGCTCGGGCGTCAACGTCTGCGGGTCGATGTCCTCGGCGCGGAAGTAGGGGCTAAAGACCAACTCACGAAAGGCCACCCGGGCACTCTCGTTGCTGTTTCGCATCTGGGTCGCGACACGCTGCAGGAAGGCATCCTGTACGCGGAAGGCGCGCAGGCGCTCCTCGTAGTTGGGCGCAGTCGGATCCGCGGGCTTGTTGAGTACCGGGCGGCGAAGCACCACCTGGTAGAGGTGGCTGACCATCGTGTGGAAGAAGCGGGGGTCATCCGCCACGCGCTGCCCCAGCCAACGGAGCCCCTGCCAGACATCTTCCTCGGGGATCTCCTCTCCGTTGAACCCGGCGGGGAACATCCCGTCAAATCGGTCATCGCGGATGGGCAGGTAGTGCCCGTAATTGTTGTAGGTCCGGTAGAGCTGGGCGACCGGGTCCATCGGGACGTGGCACACCGCGCAATCCGCCGCGTTTCGCGTGGGGTTTTCAATATCGGCCACCGCCGTCGGGTCCGACGCTTCGGTGGTCAGGTTGTTGATGTCGACGCCCAGAAAGAGCAGGTAGAAGAACGAGGAGCGTCGCCGGTTGAGGTTGGTGTTCGTCGAGGGATAACGCCCCGTCATCATATACGAGGTCAGGGCACCGGCGTGGGGATACTCACCCTGCATGCCGGAGACCGGTGAGAGCTGCGCCGGTTTGAACTCCAGCTTGTTGGTGGGGTCTTCAAAGGTGACCTGATCCTCAACGCCGTAGGACTTCGCCGAGTAGGGGTTGACCATCAGGTAATCGGCCGTAACAAATTCGCTGATCGGCAGGTCGTTTTTGACGATATGCGAGAAGAGGGCCAGCGGCTCACGGCCCAGTCCGTGCCTCCCCAGCAACGCCAGCTCATTGCGCTCCTCCACACTCAAACCCATCTCAGCCCACCAGCGGCGGTCCGGGTAGTGGTTGGAGTTGAGCACGTTGTCGGGCGGGTTGCCGTTGATGAAATAGTCGGTCAAGAAGATGTCGGCGAGCCCTTCTTCGAGGCGATCGTAGAAGGCTTGCTCGTTGTAGAGGGTCTCGAGCACCTGCTCGACGCCTTCTTCGCCTTCGGCCTGCACCAGCGCGATCTCAGACGCCGTCGGCACGCGGCTGGCCAGAGACAGGGTCATGCGGCTGAGCCAGTCGAGGTCGTTCATGAAAGTGACGCCCTCGAAGAAGCCCTCCTCATCGAGTTCCACGCCGCCGGGGCAGGGATCGGGGCTGTCGAGACGAGTGGAGAATTCGCGCAGGTTGTCGGCCTGCCAGCTGTCGGGGGCGAAGACTTCGCCGCCGCCGTGGATCACCTGACCGGTGGCCTTCAGCAGCAGGAGGGGCTGGTCGTCGAACTCCTCGAGGCGCTCTCGGGCAAAGCCGGAGAGTTCATCGTAGTTACGCGAGAGGTAGTCCTCGGCATAGAGGCGCTGGTTGGCGAGCTCAAAGTCGCTGTTGACCGCGCCGAAGCCGTTCTCTCCGTGGCAGGACTGGCACTGGCGCTCGATCACCTCGGTGAACACCTCGCGCTCAAAGAACTGGGCGTGGGAGCGGCAGGGCTCTTCCCCGTCCGGGGTGTTGCCGGGGTGGGGATCGACGGGATCAGAAGGGTCGGCGGGGTCGTCCGGATCCGAAGGGTTCGAGGGATCGAAGGGGTTTCCAGGCTGACCGGGTTCAAAGGGGTTGGAAGGGTCCTCAGGCACGTAGCCATCATCGGGCCTGTCGACAGAATCCTCCCCGGGAGCGGGAACCTTGTCGGGGTGTCCCTCCACGTTGAGTTGGCCCTCGCAAGCGCTAAGCGCCAGGGTGGCGACCCACAGGGTCAACAGCGTCAACCCCCTTACTTTGTCGTGTCTGATGTCCATGGTACTCCTCGTCGGCTGGACTCGCCAGGACGTCGCACTGCGACGGTGTTGCCAGCTTTCCCCTCGATGCGAGCCAGAACGGGTCGCTCGAGGATTGGGCAAGCTAACACAGCCCAAAAAAGCAAAAAACCAACAAAAACAAGCACTTACAACGCTTCACACACTGTTTCATCACGTCGTAGGCTTCCCCTATGTCACCATCTACAGACCCGGCATCGTCGCCCTCCCCTGTTGCCTCCTCTGCTCCCGAAGGCGGCGATTCCCATGAACCGGAGAGCGCCACGATGACGTGGCGCCGCCTCTTCGGGCTGGCTCGTCCCCACTGGCGTCCCCTGGCGCTTGCGACACTGGCGCTGGTGATCGGCTCGGGTATCACGCTGGCCTACCCCCAGGTGGGACGGGTGGTGGTGGATGAGGTGCTCTCGGAGGGAGCGAGCTACGATCTGAGCACGGTAGGCGGAGCGCTGCTGGGACTCTTCCTGGTGCAGGCGGTCTTTTTCAGCCTGCGCTACTACCTGTTCACGGTGGTGGGCGACCGAGTCGTGGCGGACCTGCGAACGTCGCTCTACGGCGCGATCATTGGCCGGGAGATGGCGTTTTTCGACCGTACGCGCACCGGCGAACTGACGAGCCGCCTGGCCAGCGACACCCAGCTTTTGCAGAGTGTCGTGACGACCAACCTTTCGATGGCGCTGCGCTACGGCGTTCAGGCGCTGGGCGGGTTGGTGCTGCTCTTTGTGACCAACGTGCGCCTCTCGCTCGTGATGATCGTGGTGCTGCCGGTGGTGGTAGGCGCAGCGATGGTCTACGGGCGACGGGTGCGACGGCTCTCACGCGAGGTGCAGGACGCGATCGCCGACTCCACCTCGCTGGCTGAGGAGAGCATCGCGGGGGTGCGCACGGTGCGCAGCTTCGGACGCGAGGCTGCCGAGCGAGAGCGCTACAGTGAGGCGATTGAGCGGAGCTTTTCTCTGGCGAAGAGCCGGGCGGTGCTGGGGGGTATCTTTGGCGGCGGCGTCACGTTTCTGGCGTACGCCACCATCGCGGTGATCGTGTGGGTGGGAGGACACCAGGTGTTGAGCGGAGCGATGAGCGCCGGGGAGCTGACCGCCTATATTCTCTACGTGCTCTTTGTGGCCGTGTCTCTCGGGGTGCTCAGCGGGCTCTGGACCGACTTCGCCCGTGCGCTGGGGGCGGGCGAACGCGTGTTCGGGCTTTTGGATGCCGCAACCGCCGACCGACGCCGCGAGGGATCCGTCGCTGGTAGCTCATCGGCGGTCATCACCCGCGGACACGTCCAGTTCAATGACGTCTCGTTTACCTATCCGACGCGACGCGACTCACCGGTTCTGAGAGGTGTGAGGTTTGAGGTGCACCCGGGGCAGAAGCTGGCGATTGTCGGCGCATCAGGAGCCGGCAAAAGCACCATCGCCAACCTTCTCTCGGCCTTCTACGCGCCGGATGACGGCGAGGTCTATGTCGATGGGTTAACGCTGGAGGCATATTCGGAGGAGGCGTTGCGCGATGGCATCGGGATGGTGGCGCAGGAGCCGGTGCTCTTCTCGGGAACGGTCCGGGAGAACGTGCGCTACGGACGGCCCGAGGCTGATGAGGGGGCGATACGCGAAGCGCTACGGGCAGCAAACGCGCTCGACTTCGTCGAGGAGTTCCCGGAAGGGTTGGATACGGTGGTCGGAGAGCGAGGTGTTCGGCTGAGCGGTGGTCAGAAGCAGCGCGTAGCGATTGCGCGAGCCCTGCTCAAAGATCCCCGTGTTTTGATTCTCGATGAAGCGACGAGCGCACTGGATGTGGAGAGTGAAGCGCTGGTCCAGGAAGCCCTCGATCGCCTGATGGAGGGTCGTACCACGTTGATCATCGCCCATCGCCTGTCGACGGTCGCGCGTGCCGATCAGATGATCGTGCTCGACCGAGGGGTATTGGTGGAGGCGGGCTCACCGGCTGAGCTGATCGACAAGGGCGGGGTTTACGCCCGTATGGTGCAGATGCAGGCCATTGAGGACTCGGTGTCAAAGACGACGAGCTGGTAGGCGTTCGTAGTTCCCGACAAAAAAGAAGCCCCGACGCGTGTGCCGGGGCTTCTTTTTTTGTGTGAGGCGTCGTCGTAAGAGCTCAGCGCCGTCCGAACTTCTGGGTCCAGTAGATGCCGTAGTCATTGCTCAGGCTACGGTCGCGGAAGACGCCGACGCCCAGCTCATTGAAGTCAGGGTTCATGATGTTGGAGCAGTGTCCGTCGCTGTCCATCCAACCGGCCATGACTTCTTCGGCGCTGGTCTGGCCGGCGGCGATGTTTTCGCCCTGCGGGGTACCGCCGGTGTAGCCGGCCGCATCGATGCGATCGAAGGGTGTCTCCCCGGTGAAGGGGTTGACGTGCTCGAAGTAGTCGCGCTCGGCCATGTCTTTGCTGTGCAGACGGGCGGCGCAGCGCAGCACGCCCTCTCCGATGACGGGAGGTGCCGGCTCGAAGACGCCTTCGGTGCCACAGTCGGCGCCTTCGGCGCGTCGCAGGTTTACGATGTGCACAACCTGCTCTTCCATCGCGGCCAGCTCCTCATCCCAGTCGGGGAGCGAGGAGCAGTCGGCGACGGGGGCCTTATCGGGGAGGCAGGCCTCGAGCGCTTCCATCGAGCAGGAGGCCTGCGCGGCGCAGAAGGCCTCTCCCTGGAAGTAGTCTTGCTCGACACAGGCGGTGACGCAGGCGTTTTGCCCCATACGCGCGCCGTCGGTGTAGGTGAGGTTCATGTCGCAGGTCTCGTAGATGTTGGCGCAGGCCATCTCGCAGAGTTCCTGGGGGTCATCCGGGATATAGAGCGGCTCATCGTCGGGCTCTCCGCAGCCCACACCGATCGCGAGGGCAGCCACGGGGACGAGCGCGGCGAGCTGCCAGAAGTTGAGGATGTTGCGCATGGTACGACTCCAGATTGTGCAGTGAGAAAGGCGTCCGGCCTGCGAGCGGGGGCAGGCCGGCGAAACCTTCTCATAAGGGGTGTTACGCGTCCAGATCCTCGTCGAGCGCGTCGATGACCTCTTCGATGCGCGCGCGCGGCACGGCTCCCTGGCGGATGATCACGACCTCCTCGTCGGTGATGTCGACCACGGTTGAGCCCGGGGCCTGGGGCAGATCACCGGCATCAACAAAGAGATCGACGCGCCCGACGAAGTTTTTTCTCACCTGAGCCGGAGAGCTCTCCCCGGACTTGTTGCCGCGATTGGCGCTGGAGACGAGTACGGGGCCGGCGAAGCGCTCGACGACCTTCTGGACCAGGGTCGACTCGGGCACGCGAACGCCGATTTTGCCGTTGGCTTTGGTCAGCTGCTTGACCACGCCCCGGGGGAGCTCATCGCTGGCCTCAAAGAGGAGGGTGAGGCCGCCGGGCCAGATGGCTTTCATCAGCGCGCTGGCAGCCGGGTCGACATCCCTGGCGACTTCATGGAGGCGGTTGATCTTATCGATGAACACCAGGCAGGGAGCTTTGTGGACGCGGCGCTTGGACTGGAAGACACGCATGACGGCGTCTTCGTTCTTGAGGTCCGCCAGGATGCGATAGGTGCCTTTGCAAGGAAGACAGATCAATCCCCCCTGCTCCAGGACACGAACCGACTCATTGATGGCCTCAGCGGTTGCAGCAGCGTCGGACTCCAGCTTGATGATGTTCATAGACAAAAGCCTCCAGGCAAAGGAACGAAGGGGCCAGCCGGTGTGGATGACGCCCGGTGAACAGCGGCCAGTACGCACCGCAGCGCTATCATAGCACGAGGAGGGAACGGGCCCATGAGCGAATTTTCGTCCGGTGGAGTTCGCCGGCTCACCACTTTTGAAGAAGCTGCACGTAGAAGCGAACAAGATCGAGGTAGGCTTCTGTGGCGATGCGCTCGTCGGTGCCGTGGATGCGTTCGAGATCTCGGGCGGTCAGGGCGACGGCCTGAAAGCGGAAGACGTTGGGGGTAAGGGAGGTGAAGTGGCGACCGTCGGCTGCCGCGATCAACATATTGGGGGCGACGGGGATAGGTCCGAAGACCTCATGAACGGCGTCGCGCAGGGCCAGAAACCCCTGGCTCTCCATCGATGCGAGAGGCCCCGGCTCGGCGCGCATCTCCCCGACCGGTGTTACGGAAATCTCCGGGTCGTCGACGACCTCATTGATATGAGCGATCACGGAGGCGATGGAGTCGCGGGGATGAATTCGAATGTTGAGCGTGGCGGTGGCCTGCTGCGGCAACACGTTTTCACGGGGGCTTGCGCGCAGCATGGTAGGCGCAAACGTGGTTCTGAGCGCGGCGTGCGTCGAGGGGCTTTTCGCCATCTGCGCAATCACCAGGGGCTCGGTCAGCCAGAGGTTTCCAAAAACCAGGCGCATCCCGAAGTCCATATGGGGAGCGGCCTCCTCGAACATCATGCGCGTGGGACCGTCGATGGCCGCGGGCATCGGATGCTGATGAATTCGCTCCAGCGCGCGGGCCAGCTTGAGCGCAGCGAGCTCCTTCGGCGGCATGGAGGCGTGCCCACCTTCGGATGAGGCGGTGAGTTCGATCGTGACGTAGCCCTTCTCGGTGATCCCCACCAGAGCGATGGCCCCCTCAATACCGGGGACGATGCCATCGGCGATGATCAGGCCCTCGTCGTAGACAGCGGCAAGTTTTACGCCATCGGCCTGGAATCTCTGTGCGACCACGCGGGCGCCCCGGGTGCCGCCCACCTCTTCGTCGTGTCCGAAGATCAGGTGAAGGGTATGACGGGGCTCTTTGCCGCGTTCGAGCTGCTGCTCCAACGCCTCCATCAAAGCCATCACGTTGTGTTTGTTATCGAGAGCCCCGCGGCCCCAGACGTAGCCGTCCTCAACTGCGCCCGCAAAAGGAGGATGTGTCCAATCGCTCTCGGTGCCGGCCTCGACCGGGACCACGTCCTGGTGTGCAAGGAACGCGACCGCCGGAAGATCCGGCTCTGAGCCCGGGATGGTAAACAGAAGGGTGGCGTCGTTGATAACTTCTTTTGATGCCCGCGAGTGAACGCGCGGGAACCACTCCTCAAGCTGACGATGGAGCTCCCGGAAGTGTTCCAGATCGGGGGTATCCGGGGTCGGCGAGGTGGTGGGGATGGTCAATGCCTGGGCGAGTCGGGTGATCGGAGCGAGTTCGTCGGAGAGGGACGGAGGGTCAAGCTCGGCGGGCTCGGTGGAGGGACTGAGTAGAGCGGCACGCACGATTGCGACGGCAAGAAGTGCCGTCACGACAAGGCCGATGAGCATCGCGGCGCGAATCCACAGGGTCTTCATCCAGTCTCCAGTGCCACCGAGTTTATTCATCCCGCTCAGGTCGACGGTCAGAGTAGCAGGCCCTGCCCTGCCGGCCGAGTGAGCGAAACGTGACGCGACTTCGAAACGACGATCATTCCGCGAGAATCGCCGGGTCGAGGGTGACGCTGATCGGGCAGTGGTCGGATCCCATGACCTGATCGTGGATGCGGGCGTCGACGACAAACTCCATCGCGGCCGGAGAGGCGTAGATGTAGTCGATGCGCCAGCCTACGTTGCGGGCACGCACATCGCCACGCTGACTCCACCAGGTGTAGCGCTCTTCGACGTCGCCGTGGACCGCGCGAAAGGTGTCGACCCACCCGGCGTCGAGCCATCGGTCGAGCTCCTCGCGTTCTTCAGGACGAAAACCGCTTGTGGCTTCATTGGACTTTGGCCGCGCGAGATCGATGGCGCGATGCGCGGTGTTAAAGTCGCCCATCACCAGGATGCGCTCTCCGCTGGCCAGGCCCTCAGCGAGCATCTCACGGAGGTGCTTGTAGAAGTCGAGCTTGTAGGGGATGCGGCTGAGGTCACGGTTCTTACCGCTGCCGTTAGGGAAGTAGACATTGAGAATCTTTAGCTTACCCACCTGCGCGATCTGAACTCTTCCCTCGACATCGAAGGCTTCGACGTCCACGGAGTTCAGAACGCTGTCGAGTGGCGTGCGGCTGTAGATCCCCACACCGCTGTAGCCCTTGCGTTCGGCGGGGTTGAAGTAGGTATGCCAGCCCTCCGGCTCGCGGCTGGCGCGTGTAAGTTGCTCGGGAAGTGCGCGAACTTCCTGGAGGCCGATCAGATCAGCCTCACTCGCATCGAGCCAATCGAGGAAACCTTTGCGGACACAGGCGCGCAGCCCATTGACGTTCCAGCTGTAGACTTTCAAGAGGGAGCTCCTTCAAAAACGTAAAAACAACGCGAGTTGAGCGGGGCAGGACCTGCAGGATGAGGCAACCCGGCGCTCGGAGGAAGAGATGTATCGGCGCATGCGCCAGGCCGTCAAACGGCGGGGGCCCCGGTTGCGCACGTAACGCGGTGCGTGCTAGAGCTGGAGGGGTAGAAGATGGCGGTTTTGCCCCCGTCGACGAGGACTACGAGAGGGGGCGATCAAGCGCAGCCAGCGTTGCAGAAAGCATGGCAGGAAGCGGCGTCGAAACCGAGGTGCCGCTGCCGACCAGGGCAGCGCGGAGGCAAGTCGCTCCGGAGTAGATTTATGACAGCAATCGACGCCACTCTTCCCGAGGCGGGGGATCTGATCGGGGGGCGCTTTCGCATCCTGGAAGTGTTGGGGACCGGGGGGTTTGGCACGGTCTACCGAGCCGTCCAGGAGAATATCGGGCGAGATGTGGCGCTGAAGTTTCTGACGCCCGTTGTGGCGAAGGATCCGATCAACGTGGAGCGCTTTCGGCGCGAGGCATTCCACGTCAGCCAGCTTCGTCACCCCAACACGATCACGCTCTACGACTACGGCCAGACCGAGGACGGCCTGGCGTATATGGTCATGGAGTTTCTGGAGGGGGACGCGCTCGGCGACATCATCCAGTCGCAGGGCGGGCTGGGCTGGGCGCGGGCCGCACACGTCTACATCCAGGTACTCAAAAGCCTCTCCGAAGCGCACCGCCGGGGGCTTGTCCACCGCGACCTCAAACCCGAAAACATTTTCCTCTGCGAGATGTTCGGCGAGCGAGACTACGTCAAGGTATTGGACTTTGGCGTGGCGAAGATGACGCTGGCGGATTCCGAAGATGAGGGGGACGGGGAGGAGGCGCTGACGCGGGCGGGCCGAATCTTTGGCACCCCCTTGTATATGGCCCCGGAGCAGGCGTGCGCCGAGCCGATCACGCCGGCGACGGATGTGTATGCGTTGGGATTGTTGCTCTTCGAGATGGTCACCGGGCTGCCGCCGGTAACAGGGCGCAACCGCATGGATGTCATCCATAAGCAGATTCGCGATCCCGTCCCGGAGCTCTCCGAAGAGATGGAAGCGACGCCGATGGGCGTTCTTATTCGAAAGGCCTGCGAGAAAGACCCGACGGTGCGCTATCCGGATGCCGCCGCTCTGCTCGACGGCTTTCTCGACGCCATGCAAGCGATGGGAATCAAACCTTCGCCGCAGGGCGGCGGGAGTCGACCGGAGGTTTCGGCGTCGCATATCGTGCCACAAGAGGTTCAGGGGGCGTTTCGGCACACGAGCACCACGGAAGAGTCCAGCGCAGCTATTGATGAGACGGTGCTGACGACGTTGCCGGAGAGCGCCGGCAGGACTGTGAGCGAAGAGATCGACGCGACCCACTTGATCGAGGTGCCCTCGGCGCGTCCTGAGCCACCGCCCTTGCCGAGAGGTGCGCCCCGGGTCGAGATCAAGCGCATCGCTCGCCAGGAGCCGGCTCCGGCGGAAGCTGCACGTCCCAGCTACCCCTTCCAGGCCAGGGCGCATTCTCGTCCACGCTTCGATCTTCCCTTGATCGGTCGCGATCGCGAGTTTGATCAGCTCGTGGGCCTGGTGCGTAGCGTAAAGCAGCTGGGCTCCGGGCAGGTGGTCTTGCTCGAAGGTGAAGGGGGCGTGGGAAAGACCCACCTGGTTCATGCCGTTATGAGCGCGCTGAGCGACGAGGCGGTGGATTACTCGACGGCCGCGTTTCGGCGACGCTCCTTGCCGATGGAAGGGTTGCGTGAGGTCCTTGCCGGGCTCTGGGGCGTCTCGCATAGCGAGCGGATGCAGGTCGATACGACCGTTCGCCAGGATTTGCGCCAGCTGGGCGGGTTTTCCGACAGCGAGATCAGCGCGATCGTCGACTTTTTGAGGCCGCGCGTTATGGAGGCCGGCGACCTGGCCCAGGCGGAGTCCGGCGTGCTCTTTGCGAGGCTGGAGCGCCTTATCCTTCGTCTGGCCGAGCGCCGCCCGCTGGTGTTGGCGCTGGAGGATGTCCAGTACGCCGACAGCGGCAGCCTGGCGTTTCTGGAGTACTTTGCGGTTACGATGCGTACTCAGGCCTGTCCGGTCGTCGTCATCCTGACAATGCGGCCGGAAGAGCGAGGGCTTAACCCCGATCTTGAGGATCATCTGCGTACGATCGGGGCGAATGTCGGGGTTAGCTTCTCTCGTCAGCGGTTGAGGCGGCTCTCGGGCAAGGCGCTCTCGGTCTTTCTGGACTCGATCCTCCCCCTTGAGTCGCGGCTCAAGGAGCGCGTGGGCTGGCTTAGCCAGGGCGTGCCGTTGCACGCGATTCAGATCATTCGCTACCTGCAAAACGAGAACAACCTGGCGCGTCAGGGCTCGCGGTGGAGTCTTAAAAGTGGCAACCCCCGAAAGATCGAGCTCCCTCCGGACTTGATGGAGTTGATGGCCCTTCGCGTCGAACAAGCCATCCACAAACACCGCGACAAGCCCGAACTTCGCCGGGTGCTGGAGTGGCTCAGCGTGCTGGGCATGCGCGTGCCCGTCGATCTGCTTAAAGCGGCTCTGGAGCGCTTTGAGTCAATGGAGCTCGAGGACCTGGATCGCGAACTCGGTGCGCTGAGCGAAGAGGCGATCGCTCGCCAGAGCCTGCATCAGAACGTGATCTGTGTAGAATTTGAGAACAGCTTACTGCGCGAGGCACTTCTCAAAGAGCTCCGAGAGCAGTGGACCACGCGTGGCATGCACCAGGGCGCCGCCCAACTCAAGCAGAGCTTCTACGGGGAGCGTCAGCTGGAGGTTCCCCTTGTCGAGATCGCTGACCACTGGCGTCAGGCCGGTGAGTTGGAGCGCTACCGCGACACCCTGAGCGCTGCAGCGAAGCGCTCAATGAACCGGTTTGACCAACGCGGCGCGCGAGATCGCTACCGTGAGTTGCTCGGCCTGCTGGAAAGTCGCGAAGAGCGCGGTGACCTCTGGACCGAAGCCAACCTCGCCATGGCTGAGTTGGCCCGACGTTTTGGCGAATTCGGGCTGGCCGAGGAACATTACCGCCGGGTCGTCGATGCCGACAGCGCGCGGGGCGCAGAGCGCAGCCGATCCCTGCGTGGTTTCGCACACCTGTTGACCATTCAGTCGCGTTTTGATGAGGCGACACACCTCTACAGCCAGGCGCTGGACTACAGCCAGCAGATTCAGGATGTCCCCGGCGTTGCCAAAGCCCTCATCGGGCTGTCGCGGGTTCACCTGACGCAGGCCGACGCGCTGGCAGGTCAGCAGGTCCGTGACCGTCTGGAGATGATGCTATCGACCCTGGACGATGCCGAGGTCGGCGGCAAAGTGCTGCTCCATCTGGCGGAAGCAGCTCAGCGTCGAGGTGATCATGACCGGCGCTACGACTATCTGAAGAAGGCAAGAGCGTCCTTTGAGGCCTCTCAGGATCGCCAGGGCCTGAGCGACGCGTTGATCGCGCTGGGAGGTGCCCTGATGGCGCCGTCGCTCAATGCGCCTGACCGCTTCGAGAAAGCCGAACAGACGCTGCGCGAGGCGCTTGAGCTCAAACGCACGATTGGTGACCGCCACGGTCTCGCAGAAGCGTTTCGACAGCTCGGGCAACTCAAGCTGGAGACCGAAGATTTCGCCCAGGCCGAGGGCCTGCTCCAACAAGGGCTGAATATTCATCAGGCCCTGGGCACGCCGTTCAATATCGGTGCCTCGCATAATGCGATGGGCATCCTGATGGTGATGACGCGGCGCTACGCACAGGCCGAACGCCACTTTGATGCCGCAGCCGAGGTGTTCGGGCGCATGGGCGATCAGGTGGCAATCTCCCAGCCCCTGTTGAATAAAGGGATTGTCCTCATCAATCAGCGCCGCTTCGCCGAGGCTCAAACCATCCTCCGCGAGGCTCGCCGACTCAAAGAGAGTCTCGGCACGAGTTGGGGGCTGTTTGACCTGCGCAATAACCTGGCGCTGGTGGATATGTGGCACGGAGAGCTGGAGAGCGCCGAACGAACCCTGCGCGAAACGCTGCGTCACGTGGACGCCCAGGGCACCGCTGAGGATCGGGCGAAAGCTCGCAGCCTGATGGGGTTGTTGCAGTGCTTTTTGAGTCGCCTGCAGATGGCCGCCCTGGAATTGGGGCGCGCCCGCGCCGACGCCGAAGACCTGGACATGCCCCGCGTGGAAGTCTTCTGCCAGGCAAACGCCGCGTTTTATGCCCTGCTGACCGAGTCGCATAGCGCGTACGAGTCGCTTATCGCGGAGGTCGATGGTCACGAGATCCTGGCCGAACTCGACCGGGAGATCTGGCTGGATGTGCTCGGTCAACTCGCCACGCACAGCGCGGAACAATCCCCCTCGCGGCAGGCCGCGCGTCAACTGCGTGCTGTCGCCACCGTCTGGCAACGCTACGGCCGTGCCGAGCAGACCCGTGAGCTACTCAGCCTTGCAGATAAACTTGACGAGGAGTTCGCTCCTCGCCAGTGATTACCTTTTCACCGTCCCCGACACGGAGCGATCATGCCCCCTGCCCTGCTCGACGAAGCCTCCATTGATGCGCGACTCAAGAAGCTCAACGGCTGGCGACGCGATGGCGATGCCATCAAGCGTGAGCTCCACTTCGACAGCTTCATGGACGCGATCGCCTTCATCAAGCGCATCGCACCGCTGGCCGATGCTGCTGACCACCACCCCGAGCTCTTCAACGTCTACGACCGCGTCGAGCTCACGCTGACCACCCACGACGCCGGGGGCCTGACCGCGAAAGATTTTGACCTTGCCGAGGCGATCGACGCGGTCGTCACCTGAACCAGGCTCCATCGCTCCTCGAATTCCCCATCGGGGAGCGTCGCGCTGCGCCTTCCCACCCTCCCCTCCTCACTCTCCACGTGGGTTGAGGCCTTCAGGCCCTCAGATCTCTCACCTGCCGAGATTGTGAACAGATCGAGCACCTCGTATCTCTCACCTGCCGAGATTGTGAACAGATCGAGCACCTCGAATCTCTCACCTGCCGAGATTGTGAACAGATCGAGCACCTCGAATCTCTCACCTGCCGAGATTGTGAACGGATCGAGCACCTCGAATCTCTCACCTGCCGAGGTTGTGAACAGATCGAGCACCTCGAATCTCTCACCTGCCGAGATTGTGAACGGATCGAGCACCTCGAATCTCTCACCTGCCGAGGTTGTGAACAGATCGAGCACCTCGAATCTCTCACCTGCCGAGATTGTGAACGGATCGAGCACCTCGAATCTCTCACCTGCCGAGGTTGTGAACAGATCGAGCACCTCGAATCTCTGACGTGTTTAGGTTTCGGTGCGAATCAGGCCCGGGAATCCGTCGAGCACCGGGGTTGTGAACAGGGCTGGTCGTGACGAAAGCTCGAAAGTCGGGGATATGGACAGTTGGAAGCCCTCACAACACTCGTTTGCCGAGGAAGTGCTCTGCTCCGGGCCGACGCATCACCTGGCGGCCCAGGTTATTGGGAGAGGTAGAGGCGGAGGGCCGGCCGGGGATGGGGAGTCAGGGGCAAGGGGAGAAGCGGGCTGGAGGTGCTGTGGGGGTGAGGACATGGTGAGCGCAGACGCGACGTATGCAAAAGAAAGCCCCGTAAGCCGGAGGGCTTACGGGGCGAACTCAAACCACTCTGCGCCGTCACACAGGGGTACGATCAGGCCTCCGACTCCGAGATAGCGGGGACATCGGAGGGCTGATCATCATCGCTATCGTCGAGAACTTCACCGGTACCGGGGTCGACATCCACATGTTTGCGTTGGCGTCGGTAGTACCGGGAGAGGAGGTCGAGCTGGCGATGGTACTCGGTGAGCAGGGACGCTCGGTTCACCGCGTTATCGGCGTAGTTCGCGAGAACATGGAAGATAACCGCGGCGAAAGCATCTCGTGCTACCGCATCGCTCTCCTTGACCTCGCTGAAGGTGCAGGGCTCGACCCGTTCGGCCAGGAGCTCCCGTGCAAAGCGAGGGAGAAGGCCGCGGAGGTGATTACGGTGCCGCGTCAGGCCGATCAACTCGATGTGACGCGCCAGATCGCTATCGAAGCGTTCCAGGAGCACGCGCCCATCGGCGAGTTGATCTTCGAAGGACTGACGCGTCAGGGGCGCGATACCGTTAGGAGCAACCTCCCGGATGAACTCCCTGGCAGCGCGAGCGACCTCGTCATCGCCAACGGCCTGACCTTGAGCGACGGTGCACATGCCGGTGAGAACTTCTCCGACTTTTGCATCAAGCTCAACGGAGTCGCCGCGAGCGCGGGAGTGTTGGGACTTGTGGGTTTCATAGCGCACCTGAGTTCGGCGCGCCTGGCGATTGGAATCAAGTGCCGTGTCACAACGCATCACAAGTGCGTCGTCACCCATCTGCATGGCGAGTGCCTGGATGGACTCGAGCGCAAGGATTCTACGCCCGGCAGGGAGCACCTTCCCGTTGAGGTAGGTGCGTAGGGGTTCTTGTGTCACTGACTCCTCCATGTTTGAGAACTGGAATAGAAGTGAACAGCCATCGATGAGCCTGTCGCGACGGCGCGAAGCGGCAACAACGAGTAGTCCCCCAGCGATGCGGCATGTGGTGAGATTGAGAAAACGCTACCACCGGGTGCCGGCGATGAAAAGAGTTGTCGAGCCGCCCACCTTCAAAAAGTTGCGAGCGAACGTTGTCCGGCCCGATCGAAGCTGACGGCCTTAAGACGGAAAACCCCCGACGCACCGGGGCGTCGGGGGCTTTCGGGAGCGCGAGGACCTCCGGGCTACCGGGGGCCAAATGTTCAAGGGTTAGCGCTGGCCAAACTCGCGCCAGTCTTCGGCGAGGTCTCGGACGGTGGCCGAGGCCTCCTCGGAGTGGCATTGGGTGGCGAGTTCGTCGATGGCTGTGGCGAGTTCTTCGGAGAGGATGGGGGTCTGGGTAGTCGGGTCGGAGAGGGAGGCGAACTCTCCCAGGCCGAGGATGGACCACTCACGAGCGGTGAAGAGGCAGGCATCCAGGGGCGCCAGCGCGGTAGGAGCGTGAGAGGTCGACACCGCGGGGGGCTCGATCAACGCGTCACCACCCCACTGGAGGCGAGCGATGCCCTGAGCCTCGGTGAAGGAGGCGTGGGCGAAGATACGTGGCGAGCCGAGGTTGGCGATGGCGTTGAGGCCCATGATGGCGACCGGGGTGAGGGCCACGGAGTCTACCGATTGAAGGATCTGGTAGATCTGACGCAGATCGATGAAGGCGTCGACACCGGGGGCGACCTCACGCTGTCCTTCTGCAAACACGTCGTCGGTGGGTCGGGCGGACGAGGCTATCAGTTCCAGACGATCGGCGTGCTCGGAGATCTTGATATCCACAGGAGTCCCAAGAGGGGTGAGGGCCAGTCGGGCGAACTCTTCAAAGGGCTCACGGGGGGCGTCAGTCGGGAGGTTCAACCCGAGGGCGGTGACGAGTTGCTCGTTGCTGGCGCCGAGGATCTGCATCCAGAAACCGCGGACGAGGCCGAATTCGGCGGGGGTGGTTTGTTCACCGACGAATCGATCGAAGAGCGCGTAACCGGTGATCGGGGAACGCAACACTCCCAGGGGGAAGCCCCAGGCGGAGTCGCGGGTCTGTCCTTCGATCATACGCTTGAAGGTGGCCTCTTCCATGCCGGCGATGTCCTGAGCCCAGCGCGGGGTCTTGTGCTGGTCGATGGCACTGGAGAGGTCGAGGCCAAAATGCACGTCCAGGGCGACGTTTTCAGCCTGTCGGGCGCGCATCGGCGCGCTCCGGGCGACGGCATTGACCAGTGACTGGCCGTACTCCGTCAATGAGGCGACGGCATCAAGAGTGAGGACGTCATTGTGGTGGTCGAGGAGGATGGCGAGGTCTTCGGACTCGGCAACTTCAGGGCTATCGAAGCTGAACTCCCGGGCGGTCGCGGCGATCTCCGTGGCGAGTATGGCGTCGATGCGCGCCTCTTCGGCGGGGGTGCGGGGGATGAGCAAGGTTGAGCCGAGCTCGATGAGTGCGAGTTGGTCGAAGAGCCCGCTCATCTGGCCATAAAGGGCGAAGGGGGCATCGCGACCGCTGAAGGCGGCCCAGGCGGGTGAAGACGCCGGGGCCAGGCCTTCGATAATCGGGGATGCCTGGGACCAGGGTTGGATCTCGGGAGAGATGATGCCGGCCGCGAAGTCGATCACCAGAAAGTCGCCACGGGCGGTCGTAAGGTAGGCCCCCTGATAGCGTTGGGCGATCTGAGCGCTGGCTGTCTCGGCGTCTGCGACGGGGAGGAGCGCGCGCACGTGGAACGCGTCGGGGAAGCCGAGGTCTGTGGTGGCGAGAAGCTCGGGGCTGGCGGTGCGCAGGCCATCGATTGCGCGTTCAAACCCGGCGCGCGAGGTTGCCAGGTAGATCGCGCGGCTGGTGTCGAGGCCTTCAATGGGCTCGGGGCCGCCCTGGTGGCTGAGCACCTCGCTGACGAGAGGAAGATCGAGGATCAGGCTCTGGGAGATGTTTTGAGGCAGGGGGGATTGGTGATGCAGCTTGCGAAATCCCTCGATGTTGTAGGCAGCCACGACCAGGGTGTCGGCCGGTAGCAGGTACGTGAGTTGCTCGTGGGTCGGCAGACTCTTGAGATCGACGCTGGTCGCGGGAGCGTCGTCGACAGGCGACTCGTCGGGAACGGTCGATTTGCAGGCGGAGAGCATGAGCGCTGAGGTGAGAAGCATTGTGAGGTAGAGCGAGGAGCGCGCGGGGAATCGAGACATAGAGACTCCAGACAACGTCAGTAGACAGGGGTAAGGATCACAGGAACACGGCGATGGTAATGAGTCCGGGCCCGGATTCAAGGTGGGAGAGAGCGTCTCGCCGGGTGAGTTGTCGCGACCGCAATGCGTTTTACTCGTTTGGGACTTCGAGACCTGCTAGCTTTACGCATTGTAACGGCAGTCAGAATCAACAGGGACGCTCCTCCTAATGGAGGGGCGGTCCCGAGTAGCGTTGGAGATGTATGATGCGCATGCAAATGTCGGGTCGGTTGTTGTGGGGGGCGCTGCTCCTTTCTCCTGCGTTGTGGTCATGTGGCGATGATCCGGAGGACACATCGACGCCGATGGAGACGACCTACACCTGGCGAGATGCGCCGATGCGCTGCTACTCGTCGGTGCACGCCTACGAGTTGCATGACGTGGGCGACCGGATCGCGATCAGCTACCAGCCTCGTCGCCAGAACGTGGTCAACGTCTCGATGGCGTTTCTTACGCTTCTGACTGAGGACGAAGGTCGATCTTTTACCCGGCCCGTGGCGTCGATGGTCAAGCCCAACGAACCCGTGTACCGGGGACCGCTGGAAGCGACAAATCAGAGCACCCACGGGATCTTTGAGCTCGGCCGGGGGCTCTACATGAGCACGGTGGGCGTAGCGGGGACGAGCCGACTGCCGGGGCCGGAGGAGGAGTACAGCGATCGGGACTGGCTGGTCTTCTTTGCTGAGGATGGTGAGGGGGAAGACGTCTTCGCGAATGGAGAGCGGGTGGATTTGCCCACTGGCGAGAGGTCGGCGCGGGTGTGGCGCTACGGCGATGTGACCGTGGCCGAGGCGGGGATGTGGCTGTGGGCGTCGATCGACGACGGACCGTGGGAGGTTGCGGGGTGGCGTCCTCAGACCCGAGACGTCTACCCGAACCTTCGTTCCACAGAGACGGTCAGCGCGAGGACGGACCTGGCGATTATCAAGGATTTTGGGAACGGGGACTTTTACAGCGTGCGCCCGGGGGAGCCGCCGCAGGTGATCGCGAACGTGGGGACGTCGGCGATCCGGGGGTGGCGCGTCGTGGACGGGGGCCTCTGGGGCGATTCGCTTGTCGTTGTGGCCGGGGGGCCCGCCGGGCAGAGCGAGCGTCCGGGCAGGCTGCAGCTGTGGGCGATACCGCTGGGAGATGGCGAGGTACGGCAGTGGCCATGGCCGACGGGCGTGGCGACCAACGTCGGGTTTCGCGAAGGGGAGGACGGAACCCTGTGGATTCACACCCGAGTACCGGCAGAGTCCGGCGATGCGCCGGCGGTGATGCGATTGAGCGAGGATTCCGAGCTCCTTGAGCGGCTGCGTCTGGACTTTGAAGCGGCGCCCTTTGACGGGGTGCCCGCGGTCTTGCCCCGCGATGATGGTGGGCTTCTTTTTGTCGCGCGCACACGCGAGGAGCGCGAGCACCGGGGCACAGAGTACTTCGGAAGCACGATGTTCTGCCGCGTGGGTCCGGATGTGGAACAGGGCGTTGAGCCGATGGCCTTCGGCACTCTGGACGAGGTGGTGGCCGAGCCGGGTGTGATGCATCGCGTGGCGCGTGTCAGCGCGGGCAGCTCCGTGGCGGACCGCTTTGTGCGGACCCCGGCGGGCACGGTGTTCGCGACCTCCGACGGCGCGGCCTACGCGGGACCACCGGATTACGACGCGCTCCCCTTGCTGGAGGTGCCGCCGGCCGACCCGGCCCTGGCCGACCTTGTCGGCTATTCGGTGCGGACCTTTCTTAACTACAACGACACGGGATTTGTCACGACGGCGTGGGCGCCCTCCTCGCTTCTGGAGCCGCCTCCCACGCAGCGCGTCCGCGTCAACCTTGTCGATCCGGCGTTGAGTCAGCGAAGTTCGATGGGGTTCGGAAAAGACCAGATCTTCACGTATCAGGAGGTCTTCGACGCGCAGCTTGCTGCGACTGCGTCGGGCACCTTCTTCTTATCGGAGCTGACCCGGGCGCGTATCAGCGATCGGGTCCAGTGGCCGGGCAACCTCGTGGTGGGTCGCCGCCAGGGGTACGCGTTCGATCGGGGGTATTCCTATGCGCGAGCGGTTCGCGCGCAGGACGGTCCGACCTGGGTTGCCCGATTTACAAGCTACGAGGGCCGCGTTCCTGACGTGGAGGAGTGCACCTACGCCGAGGAGCCACCGGAGTACTGCATCGCCCTCGAAGATGCAGATATTGTGGCGGCGCGGGTCAACGACCTCGGGGATCTTTACGCGCTGGACTACCGCCACGGGCGAGTCCTTCTGTTGGAGGCGCAGAGTCGTCAGGCGCAGGTCATCGCCACCGGCTTTGTCTCCCCGGCGGACATCCGGCTCACCCAACATCAGGGGCAGGACGTCGTGCTCGTGTACGACGGCGACATCTGGGCCTTTTCGCCCGACACCGCCACCCTTGCCACACGCCAGCATCGCTCCGGCGCTCAGAACAGTGGGTCCGGCGAACTCGCGCGGGCCTCGTCATGTGAGACGGGACAGCCCTGCGTGGACCTTAAGGCTTTCGGTGGGGTGCTACGCGGCGAGGGGCGCTTGTGCATTCCAGGGGTTGAGTTTGGTGAGTCGGGGACGCTGCGCTTTGAGCGGGACGTGATCGATGCGGACTGGTCGGCAACGGAGGTGTGCTTTGACGCTGCGCAGCTGGAGGGGCGCAACGGACAGCTTACGCTCACGCGCGCCGACGGCTTGAGGCCTCCGGCGGTGCCCTACTACGGCCCCAGTCTAATCTTCGGAATCGATGTGCCGGCCCCCCTGACGTCAACCTCGCCGATCACCTTCCGGGGAACGAACCTGATGGGCGGTTACGGGCTGCTGGTCAGCGGAGGCTCGATGGTGAGCGCGAGCGATGACGCGATCGAGGTGCTTGCGCCCCACAGCGGCGTGGTTTCGGTGTTTCGAGATGGCGAGGCGCTCGCGAATCAGCCGGTCGAGGTGATTCCGACGGTAGCGAAGAGCTGCGTTTCGGGTCCGGGCCAGCCCTGCGAGATGGTGCTTATGGGCATGCCCACGGCCACCGGAGAGGTGCGCGTCGGTGGTGAGGTCGCTGAGATGTTGCGATGGGACCCGCCCTATATGCGATTCGCGTGGCCCGAGTCATTGGAGCCCGGAGAGCACCCCCTGGCCCTGCAGGTTGACGGCGGCGTGATGGAGGCATCTGTGACACTGCTCCCCGCGGCGATTGACGTGTTGAGCGCCAACGCGCCCCTGCCTACAACCTACGATCGATCGCTGACGCCGCCGATCTTCTCCGAGCTCGGGCTTATTTCGCCGGTTCGCATCTTCCAGGGTCCCTCACCGGTGACCGCGATCGCCAGCATCACCAGTCGTGGTGCGCAGAGCCACCAGGTTGCCAACCTGAGCAACACGGCGACGCTGGGGGTGGTCAGCGATGGGACGCAGACCCTTGGTATCGGCAACATGCCCGGCGGGGTCACGATAACGCGGCTGGGACCGCCCACGGACCAGTTTTATGCGTTGAGCTGGGAGCCCCTTGGACTTCTCTCCAGCAGTGATGGTTCGCGTCTGGGAGGGTTCTCCGGCGCGGGGTTTGTGGATGGCGAGCTCGTTGTGGTGCTGCGCACCAACCTCAACACCACGCGCGCGGTCGTCGTTGATCTGGAGACGATGACGACGCGCCTCTTAGGGGAGTTACCCGGGGCCTACGGGACCCGATCCGGAGGTGCGGCGATCGCGGCGCACGGCAGCTGGGTCAATGAGGCCGGGGTCTTCGCGGGCAACTGCTACGCCAATGAGGGGAGCGCGCAGCTCTATCACCTTCGTCTGAGCCGCGAGGCAGGGGAGCTGGTGTCGGAAGGCCCCTTCGTCCTCAAGAACGATACGACGAGCCTGTTGGCGTGCGACGTCATCGAGGGTGGGTTCGCCTGGGTGGAGCGCGCGGGGTCCGTCGAACGCATCTATGCCTGGGATTCGGCCGCCGGGGAACAACTCGCTGGCCCTGTTTTGCCCACGGAGTTGCCCGGCGTGGGGCAGAGCGCGGAGGGCGACCTGCCCGCGGTGCTTGATATGGCGAAGGTCGATGATGTTTGGCTGGTGATGCTCGCGGCTCGGGAGGGAGACGGGCGCGGAGCCTACCTGGCACGTTGGGACGCGTCCGCCGAGGTGTGGTCGATCGGTGAACCTTTCGGGGTATCGACGCAGGCGCAGGCAGGAAGCCTGTGTGTGGGGCCGCTTCCGCCCGGTCAATGTGAGGAGGGAATCGGTCGCTACGGCTGTAGCCCGGCCGCCTGCCCTGTGTCGCCCATCGGACAGGTTCCGAACGCCGAGGTGGTGGTGTACTACGGCGATATGCTGGTCGAGGACGAGGCCGTGCACGTCTTCTACCAGGTGGTCGATGAAGGCCGCGATCTGTCGCGAGCCGGAGGCATTGAAGCGCAGTATCAAAAGGTGCCGATGCCTTGACGCTTCGCGGAGGTCGGGGGCAGCGACGCGACACGCGCAACACCACACCCCGCGAAGACGAAAGCCCGGCACGTCGCCGGGCTTTTTGCTGCGCACCGCAGGTGTGAAGGCGGACGGGTATCAGGCGATTTCAGGTGTGAGTGCGGATGGTTTGCGCCACGATGACGCCATAGCGAACCAGATGACATCGGGCACGACTCAAATCGACGTTCCACTCATACGATGGAGACACGAATGAAGCCCCTCGACTGGCCCCACCTTCCTTTCTGGCGATGGACGCTTCTTGCGGGCGCGCTGTTGTGGACTTCGGGATGTTCGGAGACTCCGGCTGACGCCAATCCTGCGCCGGACGCCGATGTCGCGTTGGAAGACGTGTTCGAGCCCATCGACGCGGCCGGCGAGGACGTGGGGAGCGCGCCTGACGCCGAGGAGAGGCCGGAGCCCGGCCCCGGGAGCTGGCGACTCCCGGAGGGCTACTATGTTCCGGCGAAGATGGAGATGACGCTTGTGCATCCGCGACCGGAAGCGGCGGAGTGGGCCTACTCGAAGAACGCCCACCCCGGCGTACGCTGGGAGATCCCGATTGTCGTGCAAGGAGGGGCATGGCCCTTTCAGTATGCGATCGTGGATGACGGCGGTGCCGAGGGGCTGCAGATCGGCGGCGAGCTTATGCGCGAAGAGGTCGACGGATTCATCGTGCATCGCGTGACGCCGGAGTACGGCGTGCTGTGGTGGAATGACCCGCAGGAGGGTGATTACGACGTCACCTTGCGCGTGAGCGACCAGGACGGATCGACGTTGGACGTCGAGGTGAGTCTGCGCGTGGGTGAAGATGGGTGGATCTTCGTCGATGGCAGCTCAGGCAGCCCGGAGGGTGACGGCAGCCTGGACGCACCTTTTGCCAGCGTGGATCAGATTCACGCGCTGGGTGAAGCGGCCGCCGGACACCGTGTGTATGTCGGCGGCGTGGTCCCGATGGATGGCAATCGCGACAACGGCAACCTGCGCATCGCCGACGACACCCCGACACCGGCGGTTTGGGTGGGCTGGCCAGGACGAAGCGGGGTGTTGGAGGCCTATGAGGGGAAGATCGTTCTCGACCGCCCGGACTTCTACATGGCGAACCTGGAGCATCGTCACCATGAGGACTACTTTCCGATGGAGGATTCCTACCTTCATATGATTACGGTCTGGTACGACACCGACCGCTACACAGTGCATGACGTGGAGTTTACACGTTTTCAGGGGGTAGGAACGAACGTGAACCTGGGCAACTCCTCGATCATGATGCTGACCAAGAACGATAACGGGAGAAACCATGTCGCGGTGGTCAACAACACGTTGAGCGGCCCGAACGGAATCATGACGAGCAGCTATCAGCTGCGGCATTCGGTGTTTGAGAAGAATCGTGCCGTCGACGCGGTCTTTACGGTCGCGGATGGGTCGGTGTGGAGCATCATCTACATCAAGAGTGGCAACAATGAATATGTGACGCTGCGGGCCAATGAATTCGTAGAGAATAACGCGTGGCCTAATCGCAAGAGTGCGCTGGGCGTGTTGAGGGCACGCAACATTGAGCTGGCGTACAACACGATTCATACCCCCTACGACTCGGGTCGCACCGGGGCGCTAACCCTGTGGACCAACTCGGCCCTGAGTGATTACGGGTGGAGGAGCGAGACGCCGGTGTGGATCTACCGTAACAGCCTGCGTCAGCGGATCAGTTACGAGGGCGACCCGGTTGTGAACCTGCCCGACGGGACGGTGATCACGGAGCGTAACATCCTGGATGAGGGCAGCTGGCCCACATCCTCGAAGATCGTGGATCTGGAGAACCTTGATGAGGGGGAGTACTTCGACGAGGGGATGAAGCTTACGGGTGAGCATCGCGAAGAACGGCTGGGCCGCTGGGGTGCGGAGATCGCGGTGCCGGTGGACTGAGGTCGTTGGGCAGGTTTTGCATCGCTTCGAGAGAGGGGCCCTTCGGGGCCTCTTTTCGTATCCGGGATAGCGCGAGTCGGAGCGTTCGTGCGGTGAATTTTTGAGTGTAATCCGGGGGACTTCACATCCGTCGCTATGGAGGATGACCTCCGAAAAGGGCTCGGAGGTCACGCTGACCTTTTCGAGGAGTAGAGCGATGGATCGTGCGGTGGTGATGGTCGTGGGTGGTTACGGTGAGGTGGGTCGACGCGTGAGCGCGATGGTAGCGGCGTTGCCCGGCGTGCGCGTCATCGTCGGGGGGCGACGGGAGGAGGAGGCTCAACGCTTCGCGTCCGAACTCTACCTGGAAGCTGGAGGCGTCGAGGTCGGAGCGCGTCAGGTCGACGTGGGCGATCGGGCTGAATTTGAAGCAGCGATCGCAGACGTGGATGTGGTGGTGATGTGTGTGGATGTTCCCGACGCGCATGCTGCCCTGGCGGCGCGTGCCATGGGTTCGGCAGGCTCAACGGCGATGATGTTTCAGGAGGGAAAGGCCGCCGCCAACTCAATGAGCTCGTCTCCGGGGCCGCAGCCGCTCCCCTTAGGGTTCCGCTTTCGGGGGAGCGCTTCAGAAGTGTTGCGATGGCGAGCTCACGCATCAGCGCGTGAGCCGGGAGAAGTCTGGTGATCGACGTCGTGTACGCGTCAGCACTGATGAAGACTTTTTGAGGAGCCATACATCGTCCTGAATTGTCGTGGTGACGCGTCACCGAATTAACCACACGCTCACTAACGCGGGAGCAACACGCCCGCGCTACGGCGATGTTCGGCATCGACCACAAAGAGGTAGAGATCACTGTCGCTGCTAGAGAGGTCGGCGAGTCGCAGATCGACTTCGATGCGCCCCCGGCTCCAGGATGTGGTGGGGGAAATGACGACGCGAGTGGCTTCGTCGAAGTTGGCGGCGTTGGCCACTTCGACGCGCGCTGCAGCGCCGGGACCTACCGCCACGTAGATGTCATCCATCACTCGACGCACATCACCGGCGCTGCGGTACCACGCGCCGAACTTCAGACGATCCCAGAGGGGAGGAATCTCAGTGAGGTCTTCGCGCAGGACGCCCTCGTTGTAGGTGTCGCGGTAAACGCCCTGCCCCTGTGTGAGATGTTCGAAGACGCCGGTCACGGCACCGTAAGGATCGTCCGCGTTGATTTTGAGGTAGGTCGAGAGGGTGTTCCACTGCTGGAAAGCCCAGTAATCGCCAAGCCACCAGCTCGTGTTGGTGGTGTTACCGTCGATTTTGAAGCTTCCTCTCCCGGTGTGGGTGGCGAGCACGATGTCGTTGCCGTTGCAGGAGCCCTGGCTGCAGGAATAGTCGTAATTGTCGCCGCGGTCGCCGTACATTACCCAGACGTCTTTGGCGCTGGAGTCGGATGAGAAGGCGGTGGGGCTGGAGTCGTTGCCGGGGAAGTCGCCCAGGTCACGCATCGACCAGTGAACGAAGAATTCATCGAAGTGCTTCAGGCCGAAATCCCCCTGCTCGTCGGGGAAGCCAAGCACCGCACCAACGCCTCGTCCCTCGGTTTCTATCCTGTCGGCGACCAGAAGCGCGTTGGTGCCGGAGAGCGCGGCGTCGTCGACGTAGGTGCCGCGGGGATCGAGCCACGCCCCTCGGGTTGCGCCCGCACCAAGCGGTGCTCCAACCCGGCCCGACTCAAAATCATCCAAAAAGTAGGTCGTGGGTCCCAGATCACCGAAACCTCGTCCGCAGATCACCAGGGGATGCCCCTCTTCGGCGGCTCCGAGCAGTGCGCTGATGCCATCAACCTCTGTGGCGGGGCATTCGGTGTCGGGGGTGTCTGGCGAGGTGTCGTGGACGTCAGGGGCCTCGGCGTCGGTGGGCCCTTCGGTGTCCGGATCGATGGGGTCGGCGTCGGAGGAGGACGTGTCAGATAAGGCGGTGTCGCCGGTTGTCCCTGCATCGGAGGGCTGGTCAACGTCGGACGATGGCTCGTTGCAGGACGTCGCGCAGGCAATGAGAGTCGCGAACACGAGCACAGAAAGAGGGTGAGGCTGACGCATAGGGGGCTCCAAGGCGGTGATGCGCCCCGGAATGGGCGCGGGCCGGCGATCGAAGAGAGAGCCCCTACCCTAGCGCGGCGATCCGGTAGTTCAAGACGATGGCGGTTAAGGATCGTTGACGCGCCACCATGGCGAACGAGGCTCAATAAGTCCCGGCTCCACCGAAGCGCCGGGGGCCGGGGTCACCCAGGGGTGGCCGCGCTCCTCGGCCAGTCTGACGAAGGTTTCGATGGGCTCGGTCCACCCGTGCAGGCCAAGGTCGAAGCTGCCCCAGTGGATGGGCATGACCAGCGCGGCGTCCATGAGCTCGAAGGCATCAAGGGCGCCTTCGGGGCCGAGATGAATCTGGCCCCAGGCCGGGTGGTAAGCGCCGATCTCGTACATGGCGATGTCGAAGGGACCGTAGCGCTCGGCGATGTCGCGGAAGCCCTCGAAGAATCCCGTGTCGCCGCTGAAGAAGACACGGTGCTCAGGGCCGACGAAGGTCCAGGAGGCCCAGAGGGTCTCAAATCTGTCGAAGAGCCCGCGGCCGGTGAAGTGGCGTGAGGGTGTCGCGGCGATGGTCAGGCCCTTGATGGTATGTTCATCCCACCAGTCCATCTCAACGATACGCTCCCGGGGCACATCCCAGCGCTCCAGGTGGGCACCCACGCCCAGGGGAACGATGAAGACCGCCGCGCTCAGGCGCATCAGGTCACGAACGGCCTGCATATCGAGGTGGTCGTAGTGATCGTGGGAGATGATCACCGCGTCGAGCCGGGGGAGGTCCTCGGGGTTGAGCACCAGGGGATGAAAACGCCTGGGGCCGACGAGGGTGGAGGGAGAAGCGCGCTCCGAAAAAATGGGATCGAGGAGAAGATGCACCCCGTCGATCTCAAGCAAGGTTGAGGAGTGGCCGAGCCAGGTCATGCGCAGTCCGCTAACCGGTGGCGCGCTGAGATCGGGGGTGAGGGTCGGAAGTTCACGCGAGGGGAAGGCGTCATCGGGCTTGGAGAACCAGCCGCGGGTCGTCTCCCAGGTGCCACCGGGCTCCATCACCGAGGTCTCTACCGGGTTGAGGAAGATATTCTCGTCGTCGCTCCAGTTGGGAGAGGCCTTCGCTCGCTCAAGGCGCTCTCCCTGAAGCGAGCCTCCCAGGCTGGCGAGCCAGGCGGTGGAGTGAAGGAGCGCGAGGAGCGAGACAGCGAGGATCGCAGCGCCCCCCAGAAGTGTTGCGCGCAGGAAAGGAGATGTGTGCATCGGAAAGGTCCGCCTGAATCCAGTGGGTCAGTCTGTTCGTGCGTTGAAAGATGTTTTTGAGAACGCCGCGGGTACAAAAAAGCCGGGAGCGGATGCTCCCGGCTCTCGTGATCAACGCAGCAAGGCAGCACTCTGCCCTGCGACGCTCAGTACTTCGCCAGCCACTCGATGGCCTCGGCCAGATCTTCGATCTGGGGGAGGATGCGATCTTCGAGGTCGGGGTGGTAGGCCACGAAGCTGTCCAGGGCAGCCACGCGCTTGACCGGTCCGTCGAGGTACTCGAAGAGCTCGTCGGCGATGCGGGTGGCGATCTCGGTGCCGTAGCCCCAGCTCATGTTGTCTTCGTAGGCGACGATGACCTTGTTGGTCTTCTTGATCGAGGCGCTGATGGCGTCCCAGTCGTAGGGGCTCAGAGTTCGAAGGTCGAGGATCTCGACGCTGAGCTCGGGGTGCATCTTCGCGGCGCGGCGGCTGCGCTCCACAAGGGCGCCGTAGGTCACGATCGTCAGGTCGGTGCCCTCCTGAACGATGTTGGCCTTGCCGAAGGGGATCATGTAGTCGGGGCCGGGGTTGCGTCCCTTGTTGTAGGTCTGCCGGTAGAGGTGCTTGTGCTCAAGGAACATCACCGGGTCGTCACTACGGATGGCGGTGCGCAAGAGCCCGTTGGCATCTTCGGCGTTGGAGGGCATCACAACGCGCAGGCCCGGCACATGGGTGAAGAGCGTGACGCCGGATTGGCTGTGGTAAGGCGCGCCGCCCTTGAGGTAGCCGCCGATCGGCACGCGCACCACGACCGGAGCCTTGAAGTTGTTGTTGGAACGCCAGCGGATGTTGGAGAGCTCGTTCTTGAGCTGCATGTAAGCCGGCCAGATGTAGTCGTAGAACTGGATCTCGACGACGGGTTTGAGGCCGCGGGTGGCCATGCCGATGGCGCGACCGATAATATTGGCTTCGGCCAGGGGGCTGTTGAAGACACGCACCCCGCCAAACTCTTCCTGGAGGCGGTGGGTGACCTTGAAGACGCCGCCTTTGCCTTTGACCTTGCCGAGCAGCTCCTCGTTGGTGACGTCAGCGACGTCTTCGCCGAAGACCACGATGGAGGGGTCGCGGCGCATCTCGGTGCGCAGGGCATCGTTGATGAGGTCGACCATCGTGGTCTCCTGGGCGTCGTCTTCGTAGACCGGGGAGGTCTCAAACGCGCTGGAGGTCGGGTCGACGTCGGGGGAGTAGATGTAGTCGAGGGCGGTGTCCGGGTGGGGCGTGGGCAGCTCCAGCGCGTCATCGACGGCCTGACGGACGGTGGCCTCGACCTCGGCGCGCACAGCGGCGATCTCATCCTCGGTGGCGATGCCTTCTTTGATGAGCCAGGCCGGGTAGGCGTTAACCGGGTCGCGCTGGGCCTCGGCTTCGCGCTCGTGGTCGGGCTTGTAGAGCTTCTCGTCGTCAGACATCGAGTGGCTGTAGGGACGCACCACGTGCGCGTGCACCAGCGCCGGGCCCTTGCCGCTTCGGATGTAGTCGGCGGCCTCCTGCAACTTGCCGTAGCTCTCCACCGGGTCGCAGCCGTCGAACTCGGTGATGAAAAGGTTCTCAAAGCCGGAGCAGGCCTTGGAGATCGAGCCACCGGCGGTCTGAACGCTGACGGGCACGCTGATGGCGTAGCCGTTGTCCTCGACCATAAACATCACCGGCAACTTCATCGCGCTGGCCGTATTGACCGCCTCCCAGAACTCGCCCTCGCTCGTCGCGCCATCGCCGATGGAGACGTAGATGATCTCGTCGCCGGTGTACTGGTCCTTGCGATCCTGGAGGCCTTCGACCGCCGCCATGATGCGGGCAACCTGTGCGGCGCCGGCAGCCTGCAGCATCTGCGTGCCGGTGCAGGAAGACTGGCTGACGATGTTGAGATCTTTGTGGCCCCAGTGCGCCGGCATCTGCCGACCGCCGGAGTTGGGGTCTTCGGAGGAGCCCACCGCCTCGGCCAGGACCTCCAGAGGCGTCATGCCCAGGGTCACGCAGAGGGCGCGGTCGCGGTAATAGGGGTAGAACCAGTCATAGGTGGGCTTGAGCACCTTGCCAGCGGCGACGAGCACGGCTTCGTGGCCGGCGCCCGAGATCTGAAAGTAGATCTTCTGCTGACGCTTGAGGTTGATCTCGGCGTCGTCGAGCTTTCGCGAGGTGTAGATGAGCCGGAACATCTCGACGAGCTCATCTTTGCTCAACCCGTAGTAGGGTTGATTGCCTTGATGCGTGGCGCCCGAACCGTTGGTTGTGGGCTGTGTGGACGGGCTCAGGTTACCTTGCTGTGTAGGTTCCACCACTTCACCTCCAGTGCGGGCGTACGACGCGTGTGTCGACAGGTTAAACGGGGTCGGCGCATGCCCGGGTTGGGCATCCGCGCGCGAGCGCGTGGCGCGCGAGCGGTCGGCTCGATTTGGCGCAGAACTAACACACGCTTAAGCGGGGCGACAAGGGAGGTTCGGGGCGAATTGGCGGGAGGATCGCCTGACGCGATGCGTCAGCCCGAAGGAAGTTGAGGTGCTTTTGAGGAGGGCTGTGAATTAGCGGGGGCGCAGGCTCGGCTGAAGGAGATCGGCGTAGCGCGCGTCGCTCTGCAGCATCGCCCGGGCCACTCCGCAGATGGGGGTGATGCGCCCTCCCCTCTCGGCCACAACGTCGGCGAAGTGATCGATCATGGTGCGGGCGTGTCCTTGCCCCCGAAACTCCGGGTTGGTCCAGAGGTAGTCGAGAAAAAAGGTGTCGCCCTCGGTGCGAAAGTCGATGCGCGAGACGACGATCCCGTGCTCTGCATCGGTGAGGGTGGCTGGGCTCCGGGTGGCGCTAAAGATCAGGTTCATCGTTGTCTCCTTGCTCGTGACGGATCGCCAGTGGGTCTTCGGGGCTCAATGGAAGAAGAACTCACACTCACCCGCTATTTCAGGGCCTCAGGGTGAACCGAGGCCGAGCCTGACCTCAACCGCTTACCTGTGATAAACGGAGCGCATGAACCTCTTAAACGTTCGAAATTTAAGCATGAGCTTCGGTGCCAGGGCGCTCTACCGGGATGTGAGCTTCGGGCTCGACGCCGGAGAGCGGGTGGCGGTGGTTGGCCCCAACGGTTGCGGCAAATCTACGCTGCTGAAGCTGATCGCCGGGGAGCTCAACTCCGACCAGGGCGACATCACGCTGCGGGGCGGCACGCGTGTGGGCTACCTCGCGCAGGAGGTCGCGTTCGGGCCGCAGACCACCTGCCGGCAGGTCGTGGCGCGGGCGATGGCGCCGACGCGCCAGGCGATTGAAGACTTCAACGCGGTGAGCACACAACTCGCCGAGCCGATGGACAGCGCGCAGATGGCGGAGCTGCTGGAGCGCCAGGCCGAGCTTCAACACCATATTGAGCTTATCGGAGGCTGGGACTGGGAGCATCGCGTCGAAGAGATGCTCGATCGCCTGGGCCTCTCGGCGCTGATCGATGTTCCGATGCGTCTGCTCTCCGGCGGCCAGCGCCGGCGCGTGGGGCTTGCGCGCGCGCTGCTCGACGATGCGGAGCTTTTGTTGCTCGACGAGCCGACTAACCACCTCGACGCCGAGGCCGTGGAGTGGCTTGAGGGATGGCTTCAGGCTCGCCAGGGCGCGCTGATGCTGATCACGCACGACCGCTACTTTCTGGAACAGGTCGCCGGACGCATCCTCGAGATCGACCACGACGGCTTCTACGATTACCCGGGCAGCTTCAAAACCTATATGGAGCGGCGGCTGCATCGCATGGAGGTGCGGGAGCGCACCGAAGAAAAACGTCAGAAAGAGCTGGAGCGCGAGCGCGAGTGGCTCGACGGAAGCGCGAAATCGACGGCGCGGCGAGCGCGGTGGCGGGTGGAGGAGATCGAGGAGGCGGGGCGGCAGGAGCCTGTGTACCAGCGGCGCCAGATCGAGATTGAGATCCCGCCGCCGGGCCCCTTTAGCGATCAAATTCTGGTGGCGGCGGGCATCTGGAAGTCCTTTGATAGCGCGCGGCGCGAGGGCAGCGAGGCGGTGGCGCTCTTTGAATCGGCGCATCTGAGCCTTCGCCCCGGAGACAGGGTGGGGATCGTGGGGCCCAACGGCTGCGGCAAGTCCACGCTCCTGGAGATGCTCGTAGGAAACCTGCGTCCCGACGCGGGGCGAGTGGAGCACGGGGAGCAGACCGAGATCGCTTATCTTCGGCAGGACGCCAGCGGCGGGCCTCCCGAGGCCACCGTGTTGGAGGCGATGGGGGTGAGCGACTATGTGTGGCTGGGCAACCAGCGCCTGCATAAACGCGACTACCTGGCGCGCTTTCTCTTCGACAAACACCTGCAGCGCGCAAAGGTGCGCACCCTCTCCGGGGGGCAGCGTCGACGCCTGGCGCTGGCGAAGGTCATCGCGCAGAACGCCAACGTGCTCATCCTCGATGAGCCCACCAACGACCTCGATATGATGGCGCTGCATGCGCTGGAAGAGGCGCTCTCCGGCTTTGAAGGGTGCGTGGTGATGGTGAGCCACGACCGCTACTTCCTCAACGCGACGTGTACGGCGATCGCGGCCGTCGAAGATCACACTCTGCAACGTTATGAGGGCGATTACGACGCGTACCGCGCGCGGCGGCCGGCGCGCTCCCCGGCGAAAACCTCGGCGGTGGGCGGGGCGGCCAACGCGACCGCGAACGCTAAGGTGCGGCGTAAGGAAGAGGCTCAGAAGACGCGCACGTCAAAGCCGGAGCGCGTGGGGTTGAGCTTTAAAGAGCGTCAACGCCTTGAGGAGCTTGAAGGCGAGCTGGAGAAGCTCGAGGAGAAGAAGGGGGGTATCGAAGCGCAGCTGAGTGATCCGGCGCTTTATGCCAGCCGGAGCGCGGAGGTGGGGCCGCTTAACCGAGAGTTGCAAGCCTTAAGTGAGTCCATCAAGCGATTGTGGGCAGAGTGGAGCGCGCTGGAAGAGAAGCGCTGACGCCCTGCCCCACCGCCTCAGATAATTTGGGAGAATGCAGGCGTGTGCGGCGCCTGAAACCCATCGCATCCCGCGAAGATGAGCGAGGTCGGGCCCCCGGGTCCCGACCGCCAGCGTCTCTCCTTGCCTGGACCTGACAACTTCCCGGGGGCCGTGATCGTCTGACTGTCCTTCATCATCGCGAAACCATGTTCGTGGCGAAGGACGGAGGCACCTCACAGTCTCCTCCCTCCTCATGCTCATTTTCTCCAAACAAGCGTACTCGCCGTCGCCACTCTCCATTCGTAGTTCCGGCAATGCGAGCGCATCTACCGCATAAAATGGGGGCCAGCTCCCGTTTCAGGGGCTCGGTTGTAAAAAATCGTTTAGTATTGTAAGGCTTTGAAAGTATTTAGCTCTACCCCCTCCCCGAGTCCCCCCTGCTCTACCTTCCGAACTCAGCAAAAGAACACCATGTGTGTGGTGCCGGGCCTCTGTCCGCCCCAACTGCGGGGGAGATTTTGAGTCCTTGTCACACCCTCGATCCAGGTTTGTCATGAGATTTCGTCTCGTCTTGCTTTCTGTGCTTCTCTCCGTCGCCGTGGCCTGCGGTGATGAAGGGGTGGCATCCAACGTCAACCCGGATGTCGACGCCGGCGAGCCCGACGCCGATGTTGGAGAGGTGCTCCCCGATGACGCCGACGGCGACGGCCTCACCGATGCCGAAGAAGCAGCGCTCGGGACTGACCCCAACAACCCGGACACTGATGGCGACGGGGTCACCGATGGTGGTGAAGTCAGCCAGGGCACCAATCCGCTCAACGTCGACAGCGATCACGACGGGCTTAATGATGGCGAGGAGATGGCGGCGGGCACCGACCCGCTGAACCCGGATACCGATGGGGACGGGCTCAACGACGGTGACGAGGTCGATGACGGGACCGACCCGCTTAAGAAAGACACCGACGGCGACGGGCTCAACGACGATCAGGAGAAGGCCGAAGGCACCGACCCGCTCGATGACGACAGCGACGACGACGGGCTCTCCGACGGCGACGAGATCATGCTGGGGACCGATCCTCTGGATGAGGACACCGACGACGACGGGCTGCTCGACGGCGAAGATCCCAACCCCCTGATTCCCTTCAGCGACCCGAACGTGGACACCGACGGTGACGGACTCACCGACGCCGAGGAGCTCGATCTGGGTACCAACCCCAACGAGGTCGATACCGACGGCGACGGGATCAGCGACTACGACGAAGTCCAGCTGGGGACCGACCCGACCAATGCCGACACCGACGGCGACGGCATCCCCGATGGCGAAGATCCTTTCCCGCTTGAGCCGGCCGCCGACAATGATGCCGATGGCGACGGCATCTCCGACGACCTCGATCCCGATCCCAACAACGCTGACACCGACGGCGACGGGCTCTTTGATGGGGAGGAAGACGAGAACCTCAATGGCGAAGTTGACCCCGGTGAGACCTATCCGACCAACCCGGATAGCGACGGCGATGGCTTGAGTGATGGGGAAGAGGTTGTCCCCGGCAACGACGGTTTTGTCACCGATCCGCTGAGCAACGACACCGACAACGACGGCATCCTGGACAGCGTCGACCCCGATCCCACCGATCCCAACGTGCCCGGTGAAGGCGGCCCGGCGGATCGCGACGGCGACGGTGTCGCGGACGATGTGGATCCCGATCCGGACAACCCCGACACCGACGGCGACGGGCTGCTCGACGGTCAGGAAGACACAAACGGCAACGGCGTCGTCGACGAGGGTGAGACCGACCCGACCAACCCGGATAGCGACGGCGACGGCCTTGACGACTTCGAGGAGAGCATCCCGGGTGAAGATGGCGCGGTGACCGACCCGAACAACTCGGACAGCGACGGCGACGGGATTCTCGACAGCGTTGACGATGAGCCGACCGTGCCCGGAAGCGAAGCCGATAGCGCGGCTGACCGCGACGGCGACGGCGTGCCCAACGCCATCGACAACGATCCGGACAACCCGGACAGCGATAACGACGGGCTGCTCGACGGCCAGGAAGACAAAAACGGTAACGGCATCGTCGATCCTGGCGAGACCGACCCCTTCAGCGGTGATACCGACAACGACCGTCTCTCCGATGGTCTTGAGGTCAAGGTCTCGGATACCGATCCCAACGATCCGGACACCGATAACGACGGGCTGCGCGACGGCGACGAGGACGCTAACGCCAACGGCATCGTCGATGCGGGTGAGACCGACCCGCTCAATCCGGATACCGATGGCGACGACCTGAACGACGGGCTGGAGTCGGCCTACGGCACCGATCCGCTCGATCCGGACAGCGACGGCGACGGGCTTAACGACGGTGTTGAGGTTGCCATCGGCACCGATCCGCTGCTGGCCGACACCGACGGCGACACGATGACCGACAGTCAGGAGCGCGCGGCGGGAACCGACCCGCTGGTCCGCGACGCTTTTGACGATCCGGACGGTGACGGTCTGCGCAACATCGACGAAGTCGCCATCGGTACCCGCGCCGACAACGCGGACACCGACGACGACGGCGTGCTCGATGGCGTTGATCCCGACCCGCTCGATCCCTTCGTCCCGGGCCCGACCATCGGTGATAGCGATGGGGATGGGCTGCCCGACGCGGTCGATCCCGATCCGAACAACCCCGACGCCGACGGCGACGGGCTGCTCGACGGCCAGGAAGATCGTAACGCCAACGGCGTCATCGATGCCGGTGAGACCGATCCGATGGATGCGGACACCGACAACGACGGGCTTAACGACGGACTGGAAGACCTCAACGGCAGCGGCGAAGTCGACGCCGATGAGACCGACCCGCTCACCCCCGACACCGACGGTGACGGGTATTACGACGGTGTCGACAACCACCCTCTGGACCCGACGCTGCCGCTTCCGGGCGAGCTCGACAGCGACTTTGATGGTGTCCCTGACAGCGTGGACGGCGATCCCGACAACGCTGACGCCGATGGCGACGGGCTGCTCGATGGCCAGGAAGATCGCAACGGTAACGGCATCGTCGATCAGGGTGAAACCGACCCCAACGATGCGGACACCGACGACGACGGCATCGATGACGGCACGGAGGACCGCAACGCCAACGGCATCGCCGACGGCACCGAGACCGATGCGCTTAACCCGGACACCGACGGCGACGGCATCCTCGACGGTGTGGACAGTCACCCGCTGAACCCGGATCTTCCGGTAAGCGATGCGGACAGCGACGGCGACGGGGTGCCTGATATCTTTGACGCCTTCCCGAACAACGCTGACGCCGACAACGACGGGCTGCTCGACGGCCAGGAAGATCGCAATGGCGACGGCATCGTTGACCCGAATGAGACCTCTCCGATCATTGCCGACACGGACAGCGACGGCCTGGTCGACGGTCAGGAAGACCGCAACTCCAACGGACGCGTCGACGCTGGCGAGACCGATCCTCTGGATAACGACACCGACGGTGACGGTATCCTCGACGGCGTCGATCCCGAGCCTCTTATCGCCGACACCAACCCCACCGGCGACCTCGATGGCGACGGGCTTCCCAACGCGGTCGACCCCGATCCGAATAACCCGGACACCGACGAAGACGGCCTGCTCGACGGGCAGGAAGACAAGAACGCCAACGGCATCGTCGACGCTGGCGAGACCGATCCGACCAATGCGGACACCGACGGCGACGGCTTGAGCGACGGCTACGAAGACCGCAACTTGAACGGCGTCTTTGATTCCGGTGAGACCGACCCGCTCAACGCGGACACCGACGGCGACGGTATCCCCGACGGCGAAGACGCCCTGCCCGCTGCCCCGGAGTACAGCCGCGACACCGACGGCGACGGCACGCCAGACGAGCTCGACTCTGACGATGACGGCGACGGCCTCAGCGACGTTGAAGAGACGACCGCCGGCAGCGACGGCGTCATCACCAACCCGCTCAACCCGGATACCGACGGCGACGGCGTCAATGACCGTGAAGATCTGCGCCCGCTTAACCCGGACGCCGATGGCGACGGCCTGCGCGATGGCGAAGAAGACATCAACGGCAACGGTGTTGTCGACGCCGGTGAGACCGATCCTCTGGATCCGGACACCGACGGCGACGGCATCAACGACGGCGACGAGCTCGACCAGGGCACCGACCCGCTCACCCGCACGCTGACGGCCACCGGCCTTCAGCCCAACTACGGTAGCGAGAGCGGTGGCACGGCCTTCGTGCTCGAAGGCTCGGGCTTTGTCCCCGGCACCACCGTGAGCATTGGCGGCACGCCGGCCACCGGCATTGCGATCCTCTCACCGACCCGCATCGAAGGCCGTAGCCCGGCCGGAAGTGTGGGCTCGGCGGACGTGACCGTGACCGACACCGATGGCGAGTCGGTGACGATTGCCAACGGCTTCTCCTATGTCGTCTCCTCGACCATCGTGACCGACACGACCATCGACGCCGGCGACGAGACCTTTGAGGACGCCTGCCTGGTCATCGACGCTCCCATCACCGTGACCATCAACGGCACCCACCACTTCGAGTGCCTCCAGCTCAAAGACGGCGCGGTTCTGACGCACGACGAGGACAGCTTCCTCGACATCAGCGTCGACACCATCTTCAGCATCGACGCGGCGAGTGCCCTGGACGTCTCCGCCAAGGGCATCCTGGGTGCGGTGGAGGGCTCTGGCGAGCGCGGCACCTACGGGGGCGGCTCCCACGGTGGTCTGGGCGGTCGCAGCTCGAATGAGGTCAACGGCAACATCCAGTCGCCTTCGACACCCGGCTCCGGTGGCTACGGCAGCCGGCGCGGTGGCGGCGTGGCGCGCATCACCGTGGGTCCCTCCGGTTACACCCGCATTGACGGCGCGCTTCGTGCCGATGGCCAGCCCTACAGCAGCAACACCTACGGTGGCGGCGCCGGCGGCTCGATCTACCTCTCCACCCCTCAGCTGCGCGGTGACGGTGTCATCAGCGCCAACGGCGGTCAGGGCGGAAGCTCTGGCGGCGGTGGCGGTGGCGGCCGCATCGCGCTTGTGAACCTCGCGGTCGGTGGCCTCCACGATAGCTTTGCTGGCGAGTCGGTTGTCGACGCGGTGCAGTCCTGTGGCGGCACCGGCAACGAGGTCGGCGGCGCGGGCACGATCTTTGTGCGCAACACCGACCAGGAGAACGGTGACCTTATCGTCAACAACTGTGGCAACATCGCCACCACGCCGCTGCTTGCCCTAGGCGACAGCGTCATCAACGCCCTCGACGGACAGTCGATCAGCGACTTCAGCCTGAATGTTCCGGCCGACTGGTACGTGGGCAGCTACATCAAGCCCAACGTCGCCGAGAACGCCACCGAAACGCTCAGCGACGATACGGCCCTGGCGATTGTGAGCCACGACGCCACGAGCTTCATCCTCGACGGCGATCCGACGACGGCGGCGACGGTCAGCGACAGCTACCGGGGCATGCACATCTTCGATAACCTCCAGGTCATCGGCGGCGCGCAGCTCACAAGCCCCGGCGACATCCTGGTGCTCGAAGGTGACCGCTTCAGCGGCGACACCTCGACCTTTGAGACCTCCGGTGCGGTCAGCGCCAACTTCCTCGACCTGCCGGGCGTCACGCGTATGGGCCTGACCGGCCAGTTTGGCCACTGGTCAACGCCCGATGGCGTGGCGCGTATCGACTGGGTCGATGTGGAAGCAGCCCAGGGCACCATGGAGTCGCTTCGTTTCAACGACATCGCGCGCGTGGCCAACAGCACCGTGACCATCACGAACATCGATGGCCCGGGTGATCTGAGCGCCGAGGGAAGCACCCTGAGCGCCAGCCTCATCACCGTAGACTACGTCGATGTGCTCTCCTCCAGCGTGCTCACGCACACCACGGAAAGCGAAGACGGTCTCGCCATCATGGGCGCCTCGGGCATCTTTGTGGACGCGAGCTCCAGCATTGATGTGAGCGAGCGCGGCTACACCGGTCGCCCGGGCTTCCTGAACGACAGCGTGGGGACCTACGACGGCGGCACGCACGCCGGCCTGGGTGGTCGGTCTAACGGCTCAAGCCAGGTCTATGGCGACTACAGCGCGCCGAGGCATCTCGGTGGTGGCGGCTACGGCAGCCGTCGCGGCGGCGGTGCCGTGTGGATTGAGATGGCCCCCGGCGGGGTGATCGACCTCGACGGGACCATCGCGAGCAACGGCGCCCGCTACTCCAGCAATACCTACGGCGGCGGCGCCGGCGGCAGCATCTACATCAACACCAACAGCCTGCGCGGCGCCGGTGCCATCGAGGCCAATGGTGGCCAGGGTGGCTCCTCGGGCGGTGGCGGCAGCGGCGGACGCATCGCCGTCGAAGGCTTCACCCCCGCCAATCTCACCGGCAACTTCGCCCCTGAGCTCATCGACACCACCCTCACCGCGTATGGCGGCGGCAGTGGCAACGAGAACGGTGGTGCGGGCACCGTGTGGCTGCGCTCCCAGGCGCAGAACTACGGCGACATGATTGTCGACAACAACGACGCGATTCGACCCACGCCTCTGCTGGTGATTCCCACGGGCACCGTCGACACCATCACCACCTCGAGCATCGAAGACACCGCGCTGGACATGCCCGCCGACCTCTACCGCGGCGTGCGCATCAATCCCAACGTGGCTCAGAACGCCACCGATACGCTCAGCGATGATCAGCTCTTGCGGGTGACCGGCAATAGCCGATCCACGCTTGAACTCAGCGGTGACCCAAGCGCACTCAGCGCCGAGAACCGGGTGTTCAGCACGGTCTATGTCTTCGATAACCTGGAAGTTCGCGGTGGCGCACAGTTGGAGGCTCCGGGGGCTGAAATTCTCGTGCGCCAGGGTGATATCCACAGCGGTGACACCTCCACCATGCGTCTCTCCGGGGCGATCAACGCCGACTTCACCGAGCTCGCTGGCGTCAACCGCCTGATCTACGAGGGCGGCTTCGGCACGGTCGTGGGCGGAGAGACCATCTCGGTGGTCGACACAGTGAACACCGTCGCCGCGACCGGCACCATTGAGAAGCTCTGGGCTGGCTCGGTGGTGCGCATCGCCAACAGCACCATCAGCGGTGAGGAAGTTCGCAGCGACAACAACATCCGCATCATTGGCGCCTCGCAGGCCCGCTTTGAGAGGGTGGACCTCCCGGGCCTTCTGGAGCTGCGCGACAACGCCATGCTCAGGCACCCCGCCGGCAACGAAGAAGGCCTGAGCATCTACTCCCCGGCGCAGGTCAGCATCGCGGCCAACGCCGCAATCGAGCTCAGCGGCCTGGCTCCTAACCAGGTTCAGCCCAACACCGGATCGGTGGGCACCTACGCCGGTGCGTCTCACGGTGGCCTCGGCGGTCGAACCAGCAACAGCGCCTATGGCTCGTACATCTGGCCGACGACCTTCGGCAGCTCCGGCTACGGCAGCAACCGAGGCGGCGGAAAGCTCCACCTGACCATGGCCCCCGGCGGCGAGCTCACGCTCCACGGTCGTATCAGCGCCGACGGAAACCCGGGCTCAAGCTCCAACCAGGGCGGCGGCTCCGGTGGCTCCATCCTCATTGAGACGGCTACGCTCTCCGGTAGCGGCGTGATCACCGCACGCGGTGGTCTGGGCCGTACCAGCGGTGGGTCGGGCGGAGGCGGTCGCATCGCCCTCCACGGCATGGACGCAGGTGGCCTGCAGGGCAGCTTTGCCGGCACCACCATCTTCGACCATGTGCTCGCTCAGGGCGGCGGTGGCACCTACGTGGCCGGCGCAGGCACGATCTTCCTCAAGGGCGTCAACAACACCTACGGGAATCTGATCATCGACAACAAGACGCTCCCCGGAGTGACCCCGATGGTCGATGTCACCACGGCCACCGTCGACGAGGTCTTCGCCGATGGTCTGGCCAGCCTGAGCCTCTCGATGGCCCCGGACTTCTTCGCCGGTCAGAGCATCCGTCCCATCGCCTCCCAGGCCAACGACGGCGATCTTCGCGATGACCTCGTCCTGACCATCACCGGTCACAACGCCACGGACTTCTGGTTCGACGTGGCGCCCCTGGGCGGAAGTTTGCTCTCCAGCTTCGTGGCCGAGGGCGACACGCTGCGCGCCGCACACACCTTCGACAGCCTGGAGGTCCGCGGGGGCGCTCGCTTCGAGACCACCGGCGACGTGCTGGTCTACCAGGGCGATTACGCCAGCGAAGACGACGTAACCTTCGTGCTGCCGATCAACGCATTGATCAACGCGAACATCGTGGACTTCAACACCGCCACGCTGCTTGAGAGCGGCACGATCAACGCGACGGTCTACACCCGCTAACGCTGCTCGCGCGGGTTGGCTTCGGCCGACCTGCGCATCGACAGCGCTCAACGTAAAAAAGCCGGCCTCCGCAAGGAGGTCGGCTTTTTTCGATCAGGGGAGTGGGCTGAAAAGAGGAGCAAATTCTGCCGAGGTCGGGCGAGAATCAAGGGCACGGGAGCGATGGGAAACTCACCGACCGTTCTCGCCATCTTCGGCTACTCGTCCGCAGCACCATCCTCAAGTTCATGAAGGCTCGGCACCTGCGGAACTCGAAAATGCGGGTTATAAATCAGCCCCAACCGATTGCCGAAAGGATCGGCCAGCGACGCCACCCAGATCTCCTCACCGGTGTTCCAGGGCTCGACGAGTGAGGTCGCCCCGAGCTCAATCAATCGTTTGAACGAGGCCTGAATATCCTCGACACCCCAGAGCGTCTCGGAGCCCCCCAGCGATGGCGCCAGATCGCCAGCGACGGGCATCAAGCCAAGCTCGTAGCCGTGGACGTCAAAGCCCACGTAATGCTCGGTCTCGTAATACGGGGTGGTCTCAAAAGCCTCGCTGTACCAGGCGGTGGCGGCTTTTAAGTCGTCGACGGGGTAGATGACGGTGCGAAGTCCGAGCATAGAGGCTCCTTTCAATGCATCATGACCATCAAAATCTGACACGTTGAACGCGCTCAGACCTGAACACCAGAAGCGGGCTGCATGTTCACCCAATAGACGTATTCAGAACATGCTGAAGGTACTTCGTAAAGCTCTTCAAAGGCCATCACCCAACTCACGCCCTCGCATCCTCCCCACGCACAGCCCTGGCCACCGAGCCAAAGCGCAACATCACCGCCGGCACCACAACCATATTGAGCGCCGTTGACGAGATCAGCCCGAACACAATGACGATCGCCATCGGCGCCTGAATCTCACTGCCCGGCTCGCCACTGGCCAGCGCCAGCGGAAGCAGCCCCAGCCCGGAGGCCAGCGCCGTCATCAGGATCGGCGCGAGGCGCTCGGATGCGCCGCGGCTCACCGCTTCGAGTGGGTCTCGTACGCCCTCCTCTTCGACCAGATGGCGAATATGCGTCACGAGCATGATGCCGTTACGCGTCGCGATGCCAAAGAGGGTGATAAACCCGATGAGCGAAGCCACCGAAATCACGCCCCCGGAGACGTACACCCCGATCACCCCGCCAATCAGCGCCAGGGGTAAGTTGAGCATCACCAACCCCGCATCGCGGCCTGAGGAGAGCGCGACGTAGAGGAGCAGGAAGATGCCCAACACCACCATCAGACTCAGCCAGCTCAACGTGCGTGTGGCCTCCTGGGCGGCTTCAAACTGCCCGCCGTACTCCACAAAATAGCCGGGCGGCATCACCACGTTTGCCGAGACACGCCGACTCACCTCCTCGACCACCGCCCCCAACGCCTGGCCCTCGCCGACGTTGCTCATGACCACAATTTTGCGCTGACCGTTCTCGCGGCTGATTTGATTGGGCCCGCGGTCGCGCTGGATGTCGGCCAGCGCCTCCAGCGGCACCCACGCCCCGCCGGCGGTGGGAATCATCGTCTGACGCACGGCATCGAGGTCCTCAAGCGCCTCCTCGGGATAGCGCACCACAAGATCGACGGCGCGCCCCTCCTCCAGCACCCGGGAGACGGTGCGGCCATAAAACGCCGTCTCAATCGTCTCGGCCACGTCATCGACCTGAAGCCCGTAGGTGGCCAGCGCATCGCGATCAAAATGCACCTTCGCCAGCGGCAGGTTCGACTGCTCCTCCACCGCCAGGTCAACTACGCCGGGCACTCCCTCCATCTGCGCGCGAACCTCCTCGGCCAGCCGCCTCAACTCACCAAGATCCTCGCCGAAGATTTTTACGGCGATGTTGGCGCGCGTCCCCGAGATCATATGGTCGATGCGGTGGGAGATTGGCTGACCGATGACGACGTTGGCCCCGACCACGCTCTCAAACCGGCGCCGAAGCTCCGCCAGCAGCGCCGCCTCGCTGCGCTCCTTCTTCTCCAGCCGCACATCGATCTCCGAGGCATGAATGCCCTGGGCGTGCTCATCGAGCTCCGCGCGCCCCGTACGTCGGGAGGTCGCCTGCACCTCGGGCTGCTCCAGCAAAATCCTCTCGACCTGGTCGCCCAGGCGGTTCGATTCTGCCAGCGACGTCCCCGGGAAGCTGACCACCGAGATCGTCAGCGCGCCTTCGTTAAACTCCGGCAAGAAGGTGCGGTCGGCGCTCCACGCCCCCACGGCCGCCACCACCACACCCACCACCGACAACCCCACCAGCAGCGGCCAGGCCCCGATCACCCGGCTTAAGAGCGCATCGTAATGACGGCGCAGCCAGCGCACCGGCCCCGGCTCCTCGCCATCTCGCACCGCGCGGCTCCCCGGCAACAGGAGGGCGCAGAGCACCGGGGTGACCGTCAGCGCCACCAGCAAGGACGCCGCCAGCGACACGACGTAGGCAACCCCCAGCGGTTGCAGAAGTCGGCCCTCCACGCCCTGCAGAAAGAAGAGGGGCAAAAACACCAGGATGATGATCATCGTGGCAAACACAATCGAGCCCCGCACCTCTTTGCTGGCCAGGTACACCGTCTCGAGCAGCGAGCCCTGATGACCGGCGGCGGCCCGCTCCCGCAGCCGTCGCACGACGTTCTCCACGTCGATGATCGCGTCGTCGACCAGCGCGCCCACCGCGATCGCCATGCCTCCCAGGGTCATCGTGTTGAGGCTGGCGCCCATCGCCGAGAGCACCAGCACTGTCACGACCAGCGAGAGCGGGATCGCCAGCGCCGTGATCAACGTCGCTCGCCCGCTGAGCAAAAAGAAGCCGATGATCAGGATCACCAGAAGCGCCCCATCGCGAAGCGCGTGCGTCACGTTGTCGACGGCGGTCTCAATAAAGTCGGCCTGACGCAGCAGGCGCTGCTCCAGAATCATCCCCTCGGGGAGTCCCTCCGCCACCGTCTGCAGCGCCGCTTCCAGCTCTTCGCTGAGCTTAAGCGTGTTGACCCCGGGCTGTTTCTGAATGCCCATCACCACCGCCGGCGCTCCGTTGATCGCCGCATCACCCCGCTTTATGGCGCTCCCCATCACCACGTCGGCCAGATCCATCACCCGCAGCGGCGCCTTCGGGTCCGGGCGAACTACCGCGTTGGCAATATCCTCGGTGCTCCCCACGCGCCCCAGCCCGTAGATCAGATACTCCTGGCCCCCCTGCTCATAAAAACCCGCCGAGGTGTTCTGGTTGGTGGCGCGCACCGCCTCCACAACCTCTTCGAGCGTCACGCGATGCTCGGCCAACTTCTCCGGCCGCACCTGCACCTGGTACTGCATCACATCGCCGCCGATCGGCACCACCTGCGAGACGCCGGGCACCGCCATCAGGCGCCGCCGCACCTGCCAGTCCGCCACCGTACGAAGATCCCCCGGGCTATGCGCCCCATCCTCGGCGCGAAGCCCCACAAACAAGATCTCGCCCATGATCGAGCTGATGGGAGAGAGCACCGGCGGATCGATCTCCGGAGGTAGTGAGGGCGCGACGAGCTGGATCTTCTCGGCGACCAGCTGGCGTGCGGTGTAAATGTCGCTCCCCCACTCAAACTCCACCCACACCACCGAGATGCCCACCGACGTCGACGAGCGCACCCGCCGCACCCCGCTCGCGCCGTTGAGCGCCGACTCCAGCGGGAAGGTGATGAGCTGCTCGGTCTCCTCCGGCGCCATCCCGTGCGCTTCGGTGATCACGGTGACAGTGGGAGCCGTCAGATCCGGAAACACATCTACCGGCATCTGCCGCATCTGCAGCACCCCCCACACGATCAGCGCCGCGGCCCCCACGAGCACAAAGAGGCGGTTGGCGAGCGACCATCGAATCATCGCGTCAATCATAGGTTCTCCTCAGTGCGCGTGGCCGTGACCGATTGTTTCGGTGCTGGCCGATGCCAGCTTCACCGCGTAGGCGCCGCGGCTGACCACCCACTCGCCAGGCTCCACCCCCTGCGTCACTTCCACCCAATCCCCATCACGCGCCCCCAGACGCACCACCCGCCGTTCAAAGGACTCCCCGCCGGTCTGCACAAAGACCACCTCGGTGCCGTTATCATCGACGAGCGCCGAGACCGGAATCGCCGTAGCGACGCGCGGCGTATCGCTGACCAGGTTCGCGCGCACGTGCATCCCGGCGTAAAGCCGCGCCCCCTCAACCTCGCCACCATCGAGGTTGAAGTAGACGGGGAGCGTGCGCGTGGCCGCGTCGACCTCCTGCCCCACGGCGAGGAGCGCGTCGCGACTCAAGTCGATGACCGCCGCATCTGCGGAGGGCTTAAACCACACGCCCGAGACCGCATCGAGTCGATCCAGATAGGCCTGGGGCGCGTTGACCTGAAGCATCAGCTGGTGTGGCGATATGATGCGCGCCAGAGGCGCGCCCTCTTCCACCCAGGCCCCCGGCGACACATAGAGCTCCGCGAGGTTGCCCGCGATCGGCGCGGGGATGCTGAGGGTGTCGGCCCCGCCACTCAGGCGTTGGGTCTGCGTAAGGCTGCTGCGCCGACGTTGCGCGCTCTCCAGCTCCGCACGGGCCGACGCAAGCTCACTGGTCGCGTCCTCAAGCCGGCTCCGGGGCACCACGCCCTGCTCGGCCAGGGGAGTAAGGCGCTCGACCTCCAGCGAGGCGCGGTCGCGACGGATCAGGGCGCGGTCGACCGCCAGGTCGAGCGTGGCCGCGTCAGCGCCATCGCCCGGCGCGCTGCGAAGTCGCAAAAGCACCTGCCCGGCCTCATAGTTCCCGCCAAGCTGCGCCGGCCCCGACGGTCCCACCACCACCCGACCGCTGCGCGGCGCGGTGACCTCCACGCTTGCCCCCGGCGCCGGATGAACCTGCGCAAAGGCCGCGATTGTGGGGCGCACCTCCCGATCGTCGGCCCGCGTCACCCCGAACGCCACCTGCCACTGCTGCTCAAGCAGGTAGGAGATGCCCTCGTCATGCCCCTCGTCATCCCCGTGCTGTTTCGCGGCGTTTCCGGCGCCCGTGCGGCTGGAGAACACGATGAACTGCCCCAGCTCATGGTGCTCGTCGATCCCGGGCGCGCTGATATGCAGACTGACCTCCCGCGGCCCTACATGCGCCGGCGTCACAATCGGTCGGAAGATACCAGGCTGAGCCGGGCCATCGACCTCAAAGCGCTCCGCGGGGCTTGAGCCGCCGGAGAGCTCCACCACGACCGTCCCCTCCTCCAACGCGCGGTGATCGCTCATACGCGTCAGGTGCGCCGCAAACGCGCTCTCATCGCCACGCACCAACGCCGGAAACTCCACAAAGAGCTGCGTCGCATCGCCCCAGAGCGTCACGGTTTCGCTGGCACCCTCGTGGCCATGATCGTCGCCATGCGCGTCTTCGTCGCCATGCGCGTGTTCGTCGCCATGCGCGTGTTCGTCGCCATGCGCGTGATCATCGCCATGCGCGTGCTCATCGCCGTGCGCGTGTTCGTCGCCATGCGCGTGTTCGTCGCCATGCGCGTGATCGTCACCGGAATGGCACCCCACGGCGCTCGCGACGAGCAGACTGGCAAGCAGCCCCCCGATGGCCAGAAATGTCGTAGACGAGAGATTCATCGGGACGCTCCCACACCCTGAAGGCGCTGCAAGTCGAGGTCGGCGCGGCGCGCCTCCCACTGTAGTTCGATCCTTGCGAGCTGAAGTTCGAGCTCGCTCTCATAGACGTCGAGAAGCTCGGCCAGCGACGACTCGCCGGCCTCAAAGGACTGAAGGGCCTGGCGCGTCAACGCCGCGTCGGCCGCCGCATCCTCGGCCGGACGCAACGCCTGCATCGCCACACGGCGACGCTGCCTTGCGCCCTCCAGCGCGCGCTCGTACTGCTGGCTGACAAGCTCCAGCTCATGCTGCAGCGCGGCGCGCTCAGCCTGAAGCCTGGCCTGGCGTGGCGCGTCGGGGTTCCAGAGCGCCAGGGGCAGACTCAGCGCCACGATGACGCCGTGGCCCGTCAACGCGCCGGCCCGGTCCTGGCGATAGCCCACTCCCACCGTCCAGTCCCGCAGCCAGGGTGAACGCACGGCGTCGATCTCCGCGCCCAGGGCCTGAATCCGCGCCTGCAGGATGGCCTGATCTGGCGAGCGTGGTTCGGCCGCATCGCCGCCTTTTGAGGGTTCGAGCGCACCACCGAGCTCCGGCCGCTGCTCCCAGCCGGCATGGGACGTCAGCTCCGCCCAGGCCCCTTCCAACGCGCTACGCACCGCCGCCTCACTCGCCGCCGCAAGTTCAAGCTCCCGCGCGACGCGACCGCTCATGTAGGCCGAGGCATCCCCCCGCTCCACCCGCGCCTGCATCGCCTGGAGCGCCTCCTCCAGGCGCGCGCGCCAGCGCTCATGCTCGGCCAGCCGCGCCTGATGAAGTCGCACCTCATAAAACGCCACGCGCACCCGATGCGCCGTCTCCAGACGCCAGCGCTCATGTTCGGCGCGCTCGGCGCGCTCCCGGTGCGTAAGCCCCTGGCGAAGCCTTGTGCGCCAGCGGCTCACATCGAAGTTTTGTTCAACCACCGCGCTGAACTCCGAGGCCGCCAGCTCCGTCGACCCGCCGACCCGCTCATAGTCCAGGCTCAACGTGGGCGCAGACCGGCGAGTCTGCTCATCCACGCCGGCCCGCGCGGCGTCCAGGCGGCGCTCCAGCAAAAGCTCGGCCGGCGGCCGCGACAGCGCCGCGCGCACCGCCTCCGACACGCTCACCTCCTCAGCGGGCGCGGAGCTCTGGGCGTACGCCGACGCGCTCATCAGCACACCGACCATCACCGGCCCCAAAAACCGAGCCAGCCTCGGAGTTTTTCTCATCGTAGGTCGTCTCACATCACTCAAAGCGCTTTACCTCAGTGCAACGCGAGCGCGATCACACGCTCCATCAGGCCATGAAAAGGACCGGCTCCCAACCCCATGATGACAAGGACTGCCAACCACACCCCGACCGGGTGCGTCTGGCGAGCGGGCTCGTTCTGCGCCAGCAGACGCTCCACCCGAAGCTCCAGCGACGACGCCCCCAGCGAGAGCCCCACCGCCGGCGTCGCGAGCTTCAAGCGCGCCACCTTTAAGAGCGTCGCGGCCACCTGCACCCTCCCCTCCTCATTCGCCGCGCGCGCATCACAGGCCTGCTCTCGACCGAGCTCAATGGCGTCGAGCAGGACCTGGCGCGCGCGCGCCGGAAGCAACCAGGCCACGCACTGATCGGCCAGCGCCCACAACGTGTCGCGGCGCGCACAATGCGCGCGCTCATGGGCCAGCACCACGCGCAGCTCCGCTTCACTGAGCGCCTCGACCAGCCCGCGGCTCACCACCACGACCGGCCGCAAGAGCCCCACGCTGAACGCCACCGCCTCGCCAGTCTCCACCACCCGAACTTTCGAATCATCGCCCAGCGCCCTACTCACCCCCACCAGGGTGCGCGTGCTGGCGAGCGCCCCTTTGAGCGCGCCCAGATGACGTCCCACCATCACCGATGCCCCAAGCCAGGGCAGCAGCGCGAGCCCCCACAACGACCAGGTATGCGCCACATGCGGCGGATGAATCAGGCAGAGATGATGATGGGTCACATGCTCCAGGCAATGATCCCCATGCCCGGTCACACTCCCCACAATCCCCGGCAACAACGCGGCCCCGAGCATCAACGCCGGCACCCACAGTGGCGCGTAGAGCCACAGACGCGCACTCGCCGCACCCCGAACGAGCGCGGGACGCCGCGTGGCCAACGCCGGCAGCATCACCGCCACCGCCGCCCAGACCCACACCCCGACCATGCCTCCGGCCAATGCCATCGTCTCGATCAAGCCCGCCATCACTCACCGCCCTTCAGCCGCGCGTTGACCAGCGCCTCCAGCCGTCGCAGCGTCTCCTCACCATCGGCCTGAGCGATGTCGACAAACGCCGCCAGCAACCCGGCGCGCTCCTCCCCGGAGAAGCGCTCGGCGATCGACGCGATCAGCTGACGCTGAAGCTCGGCGCGGCTCACCGCCGCCCGATACTCATAGGCGTGGCTGACCTTCTCCCGCTCCAGAAGGCCTTTATCGAAAAGACGCTTCATCGCCGAAGACACCGTGTTCACCGAGATCCCCCGCTCCTCTCCCAGCACCTGATGCATCTGACCGGGATTGAGCGCTCCCTCCCGCCAGAGCACATCGAGCACCGCCTGCTCCAGATCCCCCAGCGCAAGATGGGGCATGCGTAATTCGTGGGCCATAAACATGTTCCTCCGTCAAAAAAACCACCTCCGGAGTACCCCCCGAAACTCCGAGCGTCAATCGGACTTTCCATCACGGGCGTACCTCCGGTCTGAAAAGCGCCCCGCCCACCTGCCAATCCCCCTTGCTGCTCGGGCATGAACTCCACGAGCGAGTGCCGATCTCGAGCCGAAACGCAAAAAACCTCGACCGCGAGCGCCGCGCTCGCGTTGAATTGCAAAAAATCACGTCCCCGACGCTCGGGCTCGCGGGGTCTCCGATACAAAGCACGTCCCCGACGCTCGGGCTCGCGAGGTTTCCGATACAAAACACGTCCCCGACGCTCGGGCTTGCGGGGTCTCCGATACAAAACACGTCCCCGACGCTCGATCTCGTGTTGATGTCCAAATTGATCGCGAGCTCGACACTCGATCTCACGTTTTGAACCGGGACGACGCGAGCTCGACACTCGATCCCGCGTTTTGAACCGGGACGTCGCGATCTCGGCGCTCGATCTCACGTTTTGAGTTCTCAAAACGCGTGCGCGACGCCCAATCTCGCATTTTGGATTCCCAAAACGCGTGCACGGCGCTCGATCTCGTATTTTAGCCTATTCCCTGAACAAAAAACGCCGGCGACCTCTCGGCCGCCGGCGTTTTTTGTTCATCGTCTGGCTTCGTTGAGTTCGCAGCTTAAGTCGTTGGCGACACGACAAAAAACGCGTTGCGCTCGACCACCTTCTACGAATCGTCGTCTTGAGTCGAGCTCGAGGCCAACTGACGAAGGTCAATGAGCGGCAAGCGAAACGACTCGCCAGCTTCGTCCATGAGCCTGGAGATCATAGGCCTCATATAACTCAAAATCGCCGACATGATGCTGAGCCGACACTGCTTCTCAAACACCTCGCGACTCAGGCTTCCGTCCTGCCTGGCGATCGCAGCGTATTCGATACGCAACTCGAAGGGTCCGTCCCCCTCCTCCCACTCCACTTCGACACGAAACGTTGTAATCGCCTCGTTGGGATCGTGCTCGTCAACCCCGACGCCTCCCTGGAGCGATAGTTTGTAGTCGAGTTCTTTCAGGTCAAAACTCTCTCGCTCTTCCGAAAACTTAAAATGAAGTTCACGAAGCGAAGTCCCTACGAGCTGAATCGGACTCAAGTAGTCATTATCCATCAGGCATAAACCTCATCAGCGTCGTCATCCGCAGCGTTTCGCCCCACGACTCGGACCTGTGTAACCTCGCCCTTACCGTGATTCTTATGCCTGACGTACGGACGGTTCGGTACCACACGCTTTATGACCGTCGCGTTCGTAGACTCTTCCAGCACCAGATTTACGGAGGATGGGCCATCACAATAAAAGGAATCGCTACTTCCTTCCAAACGCAGCATCTCACTCCACGTCCTGACAGTCACAAGGGCATGCGGGTTCGAAGCCCGTCGGAAATTCATGTCAGTGTGCGTTGAATGACGCTCGTAATGATCCTTCACAACCCCTGTGAAGGCGGACTCTGCTGACGGCACATGATTCAGACCTCGTCCAAGAACCGGTCCCTCGGGATGTTCAGACAATTCAGCCCCATAGGAGTGCAATGCAGAAACAATCCAATCCTCCGACGCAGATTCGATAACCTCCAACGCTTTTTCGAAGTCTTTTTCTAAGTCACGCGCCATCGCAAACCTCGCACTTTTTGATGATAGAAGGATCAAAAACGACGATCACCATACGAAACCCCGCGACCAACTGAGTTCCTACCGACTGTGTCGTTACTTGCCCCTCTTTCAAATGTACCGCAATCCGCACGCCCTTTACAGGCGGCCGGCCGGCGGCTTTCAACGCCTCCTGGGCAATCGAACGAGCGCGCCGTCCCGCGTGAATCCGCGAGCCTCCAATCCCCTTAGAGCGGCTTCGCTGTTCTTCGACCTGACGACTGAGTTCGCAATTTTTCGCAGCGTGTTCTGAGCGACGACGGTACTCAAATCGAGACATTCGCTCAGATCGATCTGCGCCTTCATGACTCTTGGCCCCTGTTGTTCGGCAACGCTCTTCGCCCACCACGCGGCGGTTTTCTCGTCGTTATCCCAAAAATAGATTCCCGGACCGAGCCAGCCGCTCTTCGATGGTAGCCACGCTCCTTCCCTCATCACCGCGAGGGCCTTCTCCTGGGAGCATCCGTGATACCCGATCGCTCTGTACGTAAAACTAGGCACGCGCACGTCTCCACGCAGTACTTCGACAACGCCACTGATCCAGACTTTCTTTCCAGATCGAGGGCACACCCGCGTCACCATTGCTCGCCCACCCTCCCATCACAAGCGCCACACAAAAAACGCCGGCGACCTCTCGGCCGCCGGCGTTTTTTGTTCATATTCTGGCTTCGTTGAACTTTCGTTTCGACCTTCGTTGCGCGCTCGTCACGAAGGTCGTCAGACGCCCTTTACACGTTCCCGGCCGCCTGCACCGAAGGCCTCAATTCGCCACAAAATTGAGAATCCGCCCCGGCACAAAGATCACGCGCCGAATGGTCTTGCCCGCTAAATGCTCCTCGACCTTCGGGTTGGCGCGGGCGAGTTTCACCACGGCCTCCTCGTCGGCGTCTTTGGGCACCGTGATCTCCCCGCGCAGCTTGCCCATCACCTGGACGGCAAGCTCGTAGGAGTCGTCCTCAAGCCACTTCTCTTCAAACGCCGGCCAGGGCGCGTTGATCACCGAAGGCTCATTCCCCAGGCGCTCCCAGAGCTCCTCGGCGGTATGCGGCGCGTAAGGCGCGAGCATCTGCACGAGCGGGGCGACCGCGCTCTTCGGCACCGTGTCGAGCTTATAGAGGAAATTCACGTACTCCATCATCGCGGCGATCGCGGTGTTGTAGCGCAGCTCCTCGGTGTCTTCGGTGACCTTTTTGATGGTGCGGTGCAGCTGGCGCAAGGTCTCATCGGTCGGGTCCTCGTCGACCATCGTCGCGCTCAAACCTTCGTCGCCAGCAATCAGACGCCAGATGCGCGAGAGGAAGCGGTGCACGCCGCTCACGCCGCGGGAGTTCCAGGGTTTGGTCTGCTCCAGCGGTCCCATGAACATCTCGTAGAGACGCAGGCTGTCGGCGCCGTACTCGGCAATCACGTCGTCGGGGTTGACGACGTTGCCGCGCGACTTCGACATCTTCTCGACGATCTCCTCAAGCTCCACGCCGTGCTCGGGGTGGAAAGGAACGTCGTTCTTCCAGACCACTTTGTCGGCCGGGATGGTGGCCGGCGAGAGATCCTGGCGATCGCCCACCTCTTTAAAGCTCACCGGCTCGCCAGCGGGGGTTTTGAAGTACTGGTAGGTCACGCCCAGGATCATCCCCTGGTTGACCACCCGCTGGAAGGGCTCTTTGGTGGAGACGACGCCGATATCGTAGAGCACCTTGTGCCAGAAGCGCGCGTACAAGAGGTGCAGCACCGCGTGCTCCGCGCCACCGACGTAAAGGTCGACGGGCATCCAGCGCTTTTCTTTCTCGGGATCGACCGGCGCTTCGTCGTTTTTAGGGTCGATGTAGCGCAGGTAGTACCAGCAGGAGCCGGCCCACTGCGGCATCGTGTTCGTCTCGCGGCGCGCGGGGGTGCCGTCGCGCGGATCGACGGTGTTGACCCAGTCCTCGATGGTCGCCAGCGGCGACTCACCGGTGCCGCTGGGCTGGTAGCGCTCCACATCGGGAAGGGTCAGCGGCAGCTGCTCTTCCGGCAGCGTCACGATCTCGCCATCTTCGCGATGCAAAATCGGGAAGGGCTCACCCCAGTAGCGCTGGCGGCTAAAGAGCCAGTCGCGAAGTTTGTAGTTGATGGTCCCCTGCCCCAGCCCGCGCTCCTCCAGCCAGGCGATGATGCTCTTCTTGGCCTCCTTGACCTTCATGCCGCTCAAGAAGTCCGAGTTCACAAGCTCGCCGTCGCCGGTATGCGCCGCTTCGCGGACGTCACCGCCGGAGATCACCTCCACAATCGCCAGGCCGTGAGTTTTTGCGAACTCCCAGTCGCGCTCATCGTGGCCGGGCACGGCCATGATCGCGCCGGTGCCATAGCCGTAGAGCACGTAATCGGCGATCCAGATCGGGATACGCGCGCCGTTGACCGGGTTGATGGCGTAGGCGCCGGTGAACACGCCGCTCTTCTCTTTCTGAAGCTCGGTGCGCTGCAGCTCGCTCTTGGTCGCGGCTTCCTTGCGGTAGGCGTCGACCGCCTCGCGCTGCGCCTCGCTGGCCAGGTCATCCACCAGGGGATGCTCCGGGGCGAGCACCATGTAGGTGGCGCCGAAGAGGGTGTCGGGGCGCGTGGTGAAGACGCGGATGTTGGCGTCGAGCCCCTTGGCCGAGCCGGCGTCGACCTTGAAGTCGACCTCCGCCCCCTGGGAGCGCCCGATCCAGTTGCGCTGCATATCTTTGAGGTGCTCGGGCCAGTCGATGATCTCCAGATCTTCGAGCAGGCGCTCGGCGTAGGCCGTGATCTTGAGCATCCACTGACGCATCGGCTTGCGAATCACCGGGTGGCCGCCGCGCTCGCTGCGACCGTCGATAACTTCTTCGTTGGCCAGAACGGTGCCCAGGGCCGGGCACCAGTTCACGGGAACTTCGGCGATGTACGCCAGCCCCTGCTCATAGAGTTTGAGGAAGATCCACTGCGTCCAGCGGTAATAGTCCGGGTCGGTGGTGTTGATCTCCCGATCCCAGTCGTAGGCAAAGCCCAGCGCCTGGAGCTGCCCCTTAAAAGTCTCGATGTTCTTGACCGTGGTGTCCCGCGGGTGGGTGCCGGTGTTGATGGCGTGTTGCTCGGCCGGAAGACCAAACGCATCCCAACCCATCGGGTGCAGCACATCAAAGCCCCGCGCGCGCTTAAAGCGCGCCATGATGTCGGTAGCCGTGTAGCCCTCGACGTGTCCCACGTGCAGCCCGGAGCCCGAGGGGTAAGGGAACATATCGAGCACGAAGAAGGAGGGTTTGCTGAGATCTTCTTCGACCTTGAAAGTCTTGTTCTTCTGCCAGAAGGCCTGCCACTTGGGCTCGATCTGATCGGGACGAAAATCGGACATGCTCGGGCTCGTTTGGAAAAAGTCGCGGTTGAATCCAGCTGAACAGCTCAATCGTTGCGCCCCACGCACACTGGCGCGGGGGGCTGCGGGGCAGGTGTAGCCCAGCCCCGAAGAGGGGGCAAGGAGCGCCGGCCCCCCGGCCTACGCCCGCTCAGGCGTCGGCGCCATAGGTTTTGTAGAGGTAAGCGACGATATCGTCGGACTCGAACATCGCCACATCGTGGTTGGGATCGATGAGGTAGGGCACCATCACTCGCCCCGCCAGCTCGCGAAACTCGGGGCGGCGCGCGGAGCCTTTGGCGACGTTTTTGACGTGGTAGTCGAGGTTGAGCTCGTTGAGGGCCTCGCGCACCTTTCGGCAAAATGGCGAGGCCTCAAAGTTGTAGAGAACGAGCGTTGATGCCGGTTGCGCGCGGGTTTCAAAGCCCGGGCGTACGCGGAGCCCCTTCGGGCGCAGCATCGTGGCCATGGAGCCGGCCACCGTGCTCGGCATGCTCGTCACAATGTCGAGAAGTCCGCGCCCATCGCCGTAATGCTCGTGCAGGTAGGCAATGATCGCCTCCGACTCCAGGAGCACCGTGTCGGTGTTGGGGTCCACCAGCATCGGAAACTGCATCTTGCCGCTGAGTTCAAGGGCGCGAGCGCGTTTGACCTCATCGCCTTTTGCGCTGGTGCGGTTGATGAACTCAAGATCGAGCTCGCTCATCGCCTCGCGCACCTTTCGGCAGTAGGGGCAGCCCTCATACTCGTAGAGCTCCAGCGTTTTGGCGGGGCGCGGCGGGTTCTCGCGGTTATGCGAGGTCACAAAAAGGCCTCGTCCCGCGCGCATCATCGAGACCATCAGAGAGTGGACGTTGTTCAGAGCAGACATCGCTTTCCTTGAGCGCAGGCGCGCCGACGAGGGAGGTTCAACAAAGATCAGGGCCGGTCGACGCGCACGCGGTAGGACCAGGCCCAGCCCGGTGAGCCGCACTCGGCGTCGCTGCCGGTGATCATGAAGAAGTAGTAGCCTGCTCCAAATTCCCCGGGAGCCCAGGGGAGCAGCGCATCAAAACGCCCGCGCTCATCGACCGGCACACACGTCTCCTCCCACTGATCCGAGCCCACCGCGCGGCGGTGAATGGTGATGTTGGGAAAACGCCCCCGGTACTCCCCTTCGATGCGCTGGCCGGCCAGGCCCTGGCCGAGCTCCAGCACCGTGGGAAGGCGCTTTTCTAAAAAGATGCCCTGGTGGGCAAACGCATCACGCGGAAGCGTGGAGTAATCGGTGTCGTCGCAGGTCAACGAGAGCGCGTTGCGCGAGGCATAGGTCGCCCGCGGCAGCGGAAAGGCGTAGCCCGCCCGGCGCGCCTCCTCAAAGCGCACCGGCAGCGTTACGCCCGCCAGGTTGCTCTGGGCAAAATGCAGGTGTGAGCCGCTGGAGAAGCCCGTGTTGCCACAGAGCCCCACGAGCTGCCCGGCGCAGACCTGCTCACCGGGCTGCACCAGCGCCCCGAAATGCTGCAGGTGGTAGTAGGAGGTGTAGGTGCCGTCGCCGTGGTCGAGCACCACGTAGTTGGCCTCCTCCACACACTCCGGATCGGAGCACCCCACGTTGGAGTCGCCGCGTGTCGACCAGACCACCCCATCGCGAGACGCCACCACGGGCGTGCCCTCCTCGCAGGCGAAGTCCACCGCGAAGGCCAGATCTTCTTTATGGCTGGTGTAGCCATGAAAGCCCTGGGTGACCTCGGCGCTATAACCTTCGCGAAAGGGGATCTTATGCTGGGGCGTGACCTGGTTGCGGCAGATGCCGCTTTTGTCGAGCTGAGCGCCGGCCAGGCAGACCGGCGATGGCGAACGAAAGGTGGCGCAGCCGGCCACAATCGCGAGCAGCACGAGCAGCACCACGATGCGGCCGCGCTTTGCCACGCGCTCCCACCCTGGATGCGCCGCCGCGCTCTGAGACTTCCCGACTGCTCGCACTGCTGATCACCTGCCGGCCCCGAACTCCCCGAGGCGCCTCACCATCGACGACATACTCTGGATGTGCACCCGCGAGCGGACCGCGCCCGAAGACCTCGCAAGGTGCAGAGTGGCGAGGATGATGGTGCCGCACCGCCGGCGCGTCAACCCACGGCGCTCCGAGCGGCAGGGCAATCGCAAAGTGGGTCCCCACCACCCGCCACCGTAGGGGGAGCCCTTATGGGTCCCCGCCTTGGGAGTTCCGGAGGGGCACAAGACCCCTCCCTACGGATTGGGTGGGTTCTCCATAAAAAAACCTCGTGGGACTTTGCGATTGCCCTGCTCCGAGCGGCGTTTTGACAGCGCCGCAACGCCGGTGACATCATCGCGCGCCTTCGATCCGGGGTTTTGTAGGGATGCATGCATCGATTCGCCCTTCTGCACGCTTAGGACATCATGGAACCGATCACCCTGGCCATACTGACCACGCTGGTGCTGCTGGCCGGCGGCGGGGTCACCCAGGCCGCTCGCCAGCGCCGCCGCGCCATTGAGCGCGCCAAGCTGCGCCAGGCGCTGCGCGTCTCGCGGCCGGTGGGCAACACCCGGGTGTCGATCTTTGATGTGTACTGGGATCTCGGCGCGTCGAGCTGGGCGCTGGAGCTGATGCACCACCACAACCTGTTGCCCTCCACCGAAGACGCGATCTTCGGGGCGTGGTCGCGGCTGGAAGATCTGGTGGCCGGCCACGGCAGCTACGACGCGTTTTTAGAAGACAGCCTGGAGGCCATTGGCGAGTTTTTCTCAGAACATCGCGAAGTGGGGAGCCGGCGCCAGCTGCCGGCGCTGAGCTATGAGGATCGCCGGCTGCTGGAGGTCGATGCCACGCCGGCTGGCGATGCAGCGGAAGACGACAACCTGCCGGTGCTGCGCCGCGCCGGCAGCGGCGTGCCCTCGCCACAGGAGGCCCGCCAGCGGCGGGCGCTGCGCGGGGATACCCGAAGCGGCGGCAATTGGGGTGCCGCGCTGGGTCTATCGGAGCGGGGATCGGCGATCTTCGACGTCGACCGCATCGGCAACCTCGACGCCGCGGCCGTGCTCGGCGCCTTTGTCAGCGGCGACCTCGGCCGACGCCTGGAGCAGTGGTGGAAGATGCGCCGGGTGCGCCAGCTTCGCGACGCGCTCGATGAGGAGCTGAGCGACTTCTACGCCTTCTACGCCGACATCGTGCACCGCACCCCCGACTTCTACGCGCCACTTTACGACGCGAGCTGCCGCTGGCGCGACGAGGCCACCCGCCAGCGCTTTGATCGCAAACGCCGCGACTGGCGTGGCGAGCGCTGGGGTGAGGCCGCAGACCTCTTGAGCGAAGACGCCGTGGCGCTTGCCGAAGCTCTGGCCGAGCGCGCCTTTAAAAACACCCACGACACCATCGAGACGCTTCACGCCCACGCCGCCCGCGGCCAGGTGGCGATGGCCGGCTACCTCGTCTACCTCAACGCCCACGCCTTCTTCGCCGGGCGTCACCCCGAATACGCCGATCGCATGCGCCGGGTCGACTTCGCCACCCACCGCCTCCAGGAAGAGCTGAGGAAGTTGCGCGACGAGGGCGTGCTCTGAGGATCGCTCCCTTCTTTTTATAGACTTGAGAATAAGGCTCAGCGCACCAGCGGATTGTCCCACTGCCCGGCGTCGCTGAAGCTCACCGGGATGCTGCCGATCGGCGTCTCAAAATGGCATGCCCCGGAGACCTGCCAGGGGATCACAGGCTCGCGAATGATGCGCGAGGCGCTCTGCTGCGCCTCGGCAAAGCGCACCGACACCGGCACATCGACCCGGGCGCTGCCTCTGGCCGGAATCGTCTGATCGGGGCGCGCGGAGCCACTGGCCAGGTAGGCCGAGAAAAGATCGACGCGCCAGTCCACCTCCCGAAGCGGAAGCGCGTACTCGTTGGGGTTGGCAAGATCGAAGATCAGCCCGAAGTTCAGCCCGCTTAAGTTCAGCGAGCGAAACTCCACATCCCGCACCGAGGCGCGCGGCGCGGCGCATCCCACCACCAGCACCGCCCCAAAAAAAAGCATCATAAGCGCGGAGGTCACGCGCCATCGTGACGAGGCGTGTTCGACCATGGGTCTTCTCCTTCAAGTTGGAACATCATCGCAACAGGCGGCACCTTCGGGCGAAATGGTGCGTCATCATCGCCCGTTAGAGCAAGCGCGTTGACGCCGGTGCACACCATCGGTACAAGGTCCGCCCTTCGCGCAGCGCCCGCGGGCAACGCACGATCGATCATCACCTGAGACCATCCGAGGCACCCGATGAACAGCGCCAATTTTGAGCTCGATCTCCTGGATTTTCAGGGCGAGCCGATCGAGCTTAGTTTTGAAGCCCCGATTGAGGAGCTGGAGTGGCTGGCCAAAGGCCTGGAAGCCACCGGGTACCGCCCCGCCGACGACGTCCCCTTTGAGGTCGACTTGAGCGCCCAGCTCATTGAGACCACCGTGCGTCTTCATGGCGAGGTGGAGGGCGCGCTGAGCTACGAGTGTGGCCGTTGCATGCGTGAGCGGCGCTTCGAGCTTGACTCTTCGGTGGAGTTTGTGTTGATGTCTCGCGCTTCGTGGGAGGAGGCCTATGGCGATCGCGAAGAGATCGTGCTAAGTGCCGACGACCTCGACGTGAGCTTCTACGAGGGAGAGATCATTGACCTTCGCCCGCTCATCGTAGAAGCCGTAGTTCTGGAGCTCCCCGCCTTTGCGCGGTGCCCCGAGGAGGATAAAGCGTCGTGTGACGCGGCCTTCGAGGCGCATGTGGGAGAAGAGACGGTGGAGGCCAATGAGGCCAACTCCATCGATCTTCGCTGGTCGAAGTTGCGCGAGATCAAGCTCAAGAGCGACGACAAAGAATAAGTGACCCCGGCCCCGACAGATGTCGGTGGCTTTAAGGCAATTTTGATGAAGGCAAGGGCTGGGAGCCTGCGCCAGACAAGAAGCATGAGAGGAGGCTACCATGGCTGTGCCCAAGAAACGTAAGTCCCAGGCCAAGACGCGCTCGCGTCGCGCGAACCACGACAAGCTCACCGCGATCAAGCTGCAGCGCTGCCCGCAGTGCTACGCGCCCAAGCGCTCGCACCGCGCCTGCGCCGACTGCGGCTTCTACGGCGAAGAGCAGGTCGTTGAGGTGTGGGAGCAGTACTGAGCCCGCATGCCGACCTGGTCGGACCTGAAGATGATGAAGCAGCTGTCGCCGGTGATCTCGCCCGAATGTTTAACGGGGGCGGGTTTACCGGCGCGCTGCGTTTAACGCCATGAGGCAATGGTGACGCCGCTGGATGCGAGATTGAGAGTGATGTGAGCAAGGCGCAACGCGCAGGCGTTGCTTTAGCTCAGGGTGCTCTCAATACAGCAGACATGGCCTCAACGCTGGCTCATGGCGTCGTAACGCCCGGAAACTTATGTCGACCTTAGCGCGTGTGATCGAGGTGATCTCAGAGGTCTTCGAGATCCCCGCAAAAGAGATTGGCCCCAGCGACCGCTTCGCCGAAGATCTGGGCGTGACCAGCCTGGATGTGGTCAACCTGGTCTGGCGCGTCGAAGAGGTCTTCGGGCTGGGCGAGCTGCCCGAAGATGCGCTGGAGTCGGTGAAAACCGTCGGCGATCTTGTGGCGCTGATCGAGCCCCTGCGTGGCGAGCCGAGCGAGGTGGTGGAGGTCGACGATGTGGCCATCGCCGCCGACCATGCCGGCGTGGACTTCAAAGCCGAGCTCTGCGCCTGGTTGCACTCGCAGCAGAAGTCGGTGCGCGACTTAGGCCCCTCCGATGGCGCCTCGGTCGACTATCCGGATTTCGCCGAGCGGGTCGGCCGCGTGGTCGCGCGCGGGGAGGCCACGCTGGGGATCCTGATCTGCGGGTCGGGCGTGGGCATGTCGATCGCTGCCAACAAGATCGACGGCATCCGCGCCGCGCTGGTGACCAATCCGGTGCAGGCCGCCCTCTCCCGCAAGCATAATAACGCCAACGTCTTATGCCTGGGGGCGCGGCTGACCGGCCCCGATATGGCAAAGGCGTGCATCGAAGCCTTCTTGACCACACCCTTCGATCCGGGCGATGACGGGCGCCACCGCCGCCGCGTGGCGCGCATCAGCGAGCTGGAAGCGCGCGGCGACACCGACTCCTGATCCTCTTTTCTCAGACGTGCTATGCGCTGTCCCTTCTGTGGCCACCTCGAAGATCGCGTTGTGGACTCCCGCCAGGCTCGCGGGGGCGCGGCGATTCGCCGTCGGCGAGAGTGCCTGCAGTGCGAGCGGCGCTACACTACCTATGAGCAGATCGAGGAGGTCTTCCCGCAGGTCGTCAAACGCGATGAGACCCGTGAGGAGTACGACCGCCAGAAGATCCAGCGCGGCATTCGCCTGGCCTGCAGCAAACGCCCCATCTCGGTGGCCCAGATCGAGGAGGTCGTCGACCGCTTCGAGGAACGCATGCTCGAGCTGGGCGCCCGCGAGGTCACCAGCGACTGGATCGGCTCAACGATCACAACTGAGCTGCGCGATCTGGACCCGGTCGCCTACATTCGCTTCGCCAGCGTCTACCGCGCGTTTAATAACATCGACGAGTTTCTCGACGAGCTGCGCGAACTCGACCGATTTGAGCGCGACCGTCACCCCTCGCCAGCTGCTGACGACTCCGACGACTCCGATGAGCCGGCGACGAAGGACTGAGATCCCATGGTAGCGTCTTTGCAGAAGCCCACCGATGGCGAGTACATGGCCCAGGCCATCGCGCTTGCCCGACGTGCGGAGGGCCGCACCCGGCCCAACCCGATGGTGGGGTGTGTGATTGTGCGGGATGGCGAGGTGATCGGGCGTGGCTACCATGTGCGCGCCGGCGAAGATCACGCCGAGATCGCCGCCATCAAAGATGCCGGCGGCGACGTTGAGGGCGCCGAGCTCTTCGTCAACCTGGAGCCCTGCAGCCATTTTAACCGCACCCCGCCCTGCTCCGACGCGATCATTCGCCATAAGATCAAACGCGTGGTCGTGGGCACCATCGATCCCAACCCGAAGGTCAGCGGGCGCGGCGTACGACGGCTGCGTGAGGCCGGCGTTGAGGTTGTAGAGAGCGTGCTCGACGCGGAGTCGCGCGCGCTTAACGCCCCCTTCTTCAAACACATCACCACGGGCATGCCCTGGGTGGCGGCCAAATGGGCGATGACCCTCGACGGGAAGATCGCCGCGAGCACCGGCGACTCCCGCTGGATCACCGGAAAGCCCGCTCGCGAGCGCGTCCACCAACTTCGCGATCGCCTCGACGCTATCCTCATCGGCACCGGCACCCTGCTCGCTGACAACCCTCGCCTGACCTGCCGCCTTGAAGAGGGCCGCGATCCGGCGCGTTTTGTGCTCGACGCCGCGTTGAAGTCCTCGCCAGAGCTTGCGATCTACAACCTCGAACACTCCAGCGCGCCGACCTTTGTGCTCTGCGCCGAAGACGCCGACCCGGCACGCGCCGAAGCCCTTGAGGCCCGCGCCAACGTGGAGGTGATCCACGTGACGCGCGACGCTTCGGGCCGCCTCGATCTTCAGCAGGTCCTGCGCACCATCGCCTCACGCGATCTTTTGAGCGTGCTGGTCGAAGGCGGCAGCGCGCTCCACGGCGCGCTCTTTGACCAGGGGCTGGTCGACTACGCCTACGCCTTTGTGGCTCCGAAAGTTATTGGCGGAAGCGGACCCGCGCCCCTTGGCGGCCGCGGCTTTGAGCTTATGAACGACGCCGTCACGCTGAGCGCCCCGGCGGTAGAGCGCCTGGGCGACGATCTGCTCATTCATGGCGAGGTGCCGGCGGAGCGCCGCGCACAGCTCCCTTCGATCTTCGACGAGGCTTAAACGATGTTTACCGGATTGGTCGCCGATCTGGGCGAAGTTCGCGCCAGACGCCAGGCTGGCGAGAACTGGGAGCTCACCATCGCCACGAGCTTTGACTTAAGCACCATTGAGCTCGGCGAGTCGATCGCTGTGGATGGCGCCTGCCTCACGGTCACGCGGCTTTCCGGCGATGGCTTCTGCGTCGACGCCAGCCCCGAGACCCTGCGCAAGACCACGCTTGGCGAGCGCCGCATCGGCGATAAGGTGCACCTGGAGCGCGCGCTGCGCGTTGGCGATCGCCTCGGCGGTCATCTCGTGCTCGGGCACGTCGACGGCGTGGGCGTGATTCGCAAGCGCAGCAAAGAAAAGAACGCCTGGCTCTTTGAGGTCGAAGCCCCCCCGGAGGTCGCGCCCTACCTCATCGATAAGGGCTCGGTCTGTGTCGATGGCGTCAGCCTGACAGTCAACTCCGTCGATGGCACGCGCTTTGGCCTTGCGATCATCCCCTTTACATCCGACAAGACCAAGATCACCGACTACACCGTCGGTCAGCGGGTCAACCTGGAGGCCGACGTGCTGGGCAAATATGTCCGCAAATTCGTCGAGCCCGACGCCACCGGCGGGTTGAACCTGGAGAAGCTCGCACGTTTCGGATTTCAATGATCCTTTCTGGAGGTAGCGCCGATGTCTGACGCCGCAATCGCTCGGGTAGAACGAGCACTCAAAGCCATCGCCAACGGTGAGATGGTGATCCTGCTCGATGCCGAAGAGCGCGAAAATGAAGGGGATCTGGTCATGGCCGCCGACAAGGTCACCCCGGAGGCCATCAACTTTATGGCCACGTACGGCCGCGGGCTGATCTGCCTGACGCTGACCCCCGACCAGATCGAGACGCTGGGCATCCCGATGATGGTCGACAGCAACACCAGCCCCTTTGGCACCGCGTTTACGGTGAGCATTGAGGCGGCCGAGGGCGTGACCACCGGCATCTCGGCGGCCGACCGCGCCCGCACCATCGAGGCCGCTGTGGCAGACGGGGCAACCCGCCACGACATCGTGATGCCCGGGCATATCTTCCCGCTTCGCGCCCGCGACGGCGGCGTGCTCGTGCGCACCGGTCAGACCGAAGGCAGCGTCGACCTGGCTCGCCTGGCCGGCAGCAAACCCGCCGGCGTGATCTGCGAGATCATGAACCCCGACGGTACCATGGCGCGCTTAAGCGACCTGGAGCGTTTTGCCGAAGAGCATAACATGGTGCTCCTCTCGGTCAGCGACATCATCACCTACCGCCTGCAGCGCGAGTCCCTGCTGGAGGTGGTCGAAGAGGCCGAGCTCCCCACTGAGTTTCCCGGCGACTGGAAAGTGCGCGTCTACCGCAGCCGCGTCGACAACGCCGAGCACCTCTGCTTTATCTGCGGCACCCCCGACGCCGCGACCCCCACGCCGGTGCGCGTGCAGCCCCGCGTCGATGGCTTCGACATCTTTTTGAAAGACAAGAGCGAGAGCGCCTCGCTGCTGGGCGACTGCATGCAGGCCATCGGTGAGGCCGGCACGGGCGTCATCGTCTACCTGGACAAGCCCGCCACCCGCGCCTCCGATCTCGTGCGCCGCTACGTGCACAAAGCCACCGAAGAGCTCGACGAGGCCGAGCGCGCCCGCCAGGTCAACCAGCCCCGCCAGATCTTGCGCTCGCTGGGCATCGGCGCCCAGATTCTGCGCGACGCCGGCTGCGGCAAGGTCGAAGTGATGACCAACCGCCCCAAGACCATCGTCGGTTCCGACGGTTTCGGCATCGAGATCGTCAACCAGATCCCCATCCCCTCCCGCTGAGCGCAGCCTAAGCGGTTGATTTTAAAAAGGATTATGTTATGACCAACACCATCGAAGGTGGCTTTCACGGCCAGGGCAAGCGTTTTGCGATCGTCTCCTCGCGCTGGAACTCCTTCTTCTCGGAGCAACTTCTCAGCGGCGCGATCGACACGCTCGTGCGCCACGGGGTCGACAAAGACGACATCACCGTGGTGCGCTGCCCGGGCTGCTTTGAGCTGCCGATGACCGCCGCGCGCGTCAAACGCACGCTCAAGGTCGATGCGATCATCTGCTTAGGAGTGCTCATTCGCGGCTCCACCCCGCACTTCGACTACATCGCTGCGGAAGCCACCAAGGGCATCGGGCAGCTGGCGATGGATGGCGAGGTGCCGCTGAGCTTTGGCGTGATCACCTGCGATTCGCTCGACCAGGCCGTGGAGCGCAGCGGCTCCAAAGTTGGTAACAAGGGTGTCGAGGCTGCCATGGCCGCCCTGGAGATGGTCAACCTCTACGACGCGCTCTCAGGCTAAAAGAGAATTTTCATGATCGATAAGCAACGACGCGCGCGCCGAGCGGCGCTGCGCACCCTCTACGCGATTGACGTCTCGGGCTACGAGGCTCGCCACGCGCTGGAGACCATTCGCGCCACCCTGGCCGAGCCCGACGATCACCCCGCCCGCTACTGGGATCTGGTGGTCGCGCGGGTGCATGCGGTGATCGATAACCTGGCCGGCATCGATGAGGAGATTCGTATCCTCAGCCCGCGCTGGCGCATCGAACGCATGGCCGCGGTCGACCGCAACCTGCTTCGCCTGGGAGTCAGCGAGCTCCTGGAAGGAGAGACGGCGCCGCTGGTGGTGATCAACGCCTGTGTGGAGCTCGCCAAAGAGTTTGGCGATAAAGGTACCCCGGGCTTCATCAACGGACTCCTCGACCAGCTATGTCAAAACCGAGACATCACCATCGCCGCACCCGACGAGCAGGGCTGACGCTGGCCCTTGGGGGGGCTCTGCTGCTTTTGACCGGGTGCCTGAGTGAGCCTCCCGAGCTCGCTCGGTTTGTGCCTGGCGAGCGACTCTATGAGCAGTACACCACCCGCGGAAAGCGGCTGGTCTTTGAAGGTGCCGATGGCGAGCGCTTTAAGGTGCGCCTGCGCTCAAACCAGGTCCGCGTCTACGACAGCGCGCTGCGCCCGGTGGGGCGTGTGCGCATGAGCGACGACGCTCAGATCATCGCGGCGAGCTTTGAGGGTGAAGACGCCACGAGCGCCTGGATCAGCGAGGATGTCGCCGAGCTCAGCGGCCACTGGCGGGTGGAGCGCGCCGATGAGCGCTGGGCGATCTTCGACGCCCGCGGCCAACTTCTGGGGCTTCTGCAACCTCCCCGGCCCCGGGAAGGCGCCGGCAGTGATGCTGCAGCACACGCCCCGCAAAGCGCGGAGCTACCCGACGATCTCAGCGCCGACGATCATATCCTTTACGCCGCGCTCACCTCACCGGGCGCCGCCTCGACTCGCCATGATGGTTTGAGCGATGAGGGCGACTCGGCAGCCCCCGAGCAGGCGGAGCCGGTGGGCCCCGAGGCCATCTCGGAGGTCAGCCGTGCGGCCGCCGCGGCGCGCAGCGCCGCGCTCACCGCCACCGCCCGGAACACTGACGAGGCCGATGCTCCGGCCGACGATGCGACGCAAAACCCCGCCACCTTAAGACGTGCTCCGGCCCACGGATGGTCGCTGGCCCGCGATTACCGCGATTCTTCTCCCCTCACCATCGACCGCAGTGAGGCTCGCCCCCGCGCGATCGTCGAGGGCAGCGACGCGCTCATTGCGCCGCCGGCCGCGGCCCGCTTTAGCGACGCGGCGCTGCTCGCGCTCACCCTTGGCGAGCTGCCTCCCCTCTCCCGCCAGGCCCTGGCGAGCTGGCTGGATCGCAACCTGATCGAAGAGGACGTAAGAGAGCGCGAAGCCGATCCGCACGATGGCGATACGCCAGATGCCGACAGGCGCGATGCGCCTGAAGACACTCGCAAGCCATGAGCCCTCCCCCGCTCATCCTCACCTGGTACGGCCACGCCTGCTTCGGGCTTCGCTGCGGCGACCGCAGCCTGCTCATCGACCCCTACCGCCCGGGAGGATTCGGCGGAAAAATGGCGCTCCCTCCCATCGAGGACGCTTTTGACGCGGTGGTCGTGACCCACGAGCACGACGATCACGCCGCCCTCGACGCGCTCATCCACCCCGCCCCCCGGGTTGAAGTTGGCGAGGTAGGGCCTTTCAGAATCTCTCGCACGCGGGTCTACCACGACGAGTACCGCGGAGTGCGGCGCGGCGGCACAAGCGATATCCTCAGTGTGGAGGTCGCCTCCAGGCGGCTGGTGCACCTGGGCGATGTCGGCCACAGCCCGCGCCCCCTCGATCTTAAAGCCCTGAGCGCAGGCCCGCGCATCGACGTGTTGATCGTGCCGGTGGGCGGCTTCTTCACCATCGGGGCTGCCCAGGCCTGGGAGTGGTGCCGCGCGCTCAGCCCCCGGGTCATCGTGCCGGCCCACGGCGCCGACCCTCGCGTCGGCTTGAACCTGCGCCCCACCGCCCACTTTCTGGCCGGATCGCCCGGCTCTGTCGAAGAGGTGGGCGGCAGCGTTGAATGTGATGGCGCTCTGCTTAGTTTTAATAACAGGGTGATCGTGATGGGTACGCCGCGCGCTTAAGGCCTCAGACCCACCACCAACACACCTCGCGGCATAGTCTATGCATGCTCGCAGCCTGGCTTGTTGGGAACAATTCGCCTCGCTACGATAGTTTTAAGAGTGAGCGCGCAGGCTTCCCGGCCCGTTTCGTTCACTGGTGATGTGGTAACCAAGAGGGTGGCGCCCCATGGAAGTGCAGCGATTTGAACAAGCCATTTTGAAGATGGCCTTTGAGACCGACGCCCGGATCACGACCGCTTCGGTCGCCTACTACCTCGGGATCCCTTCGAGGGAGGCCAATCGCCTGCTCAATCAACTTCTCGAAGAGGGGGTGCTCGAGCTCGACAGCGACGCCGACGGCAACCTCTACTACCAGGTGCCCAACGGCCAGAACCTCCACGCTCCCCCCCCGCGCCAGGAGCTCGACCGCAGCTGGCAAGAACTCGAAGCCGCCGCCGATATCGCCGCCGGGCGCCCCCAGGTGTCCCCTGCTACCAAGCCCGGGGACGCTCGCCAGACGAGCCCCGCGCCGGCTCCGGCTCCCGTCGACCCGGCCCGCTCCCCCTTCGGAGCGACCCTCGATGACGCCGCCGACGCCCCGGCCTTCTCGCCGGTCCAACAGCCCCACGCTCCGCTGCAGCGCTACCCCGACCCCTCCCGCGATCGCGGCGAACGCGCGCACACCGACTTCGCGCCGCCTCCCGGGACGATCCGTGAGCCGAGGCTCGACTACGGAGTTGTCTCCACCCGCAACAATCGCTCCACCCTCTCGCACCGCGAGGGCTACGACGGCGGCCTGCGCTCCGCCGAGCGTTTCTCGACAACCTCCACCGCAGGCTGTGACTCCAGCTCGGTCATCGTCGACGCCGCCGCCAGCTGCGAGCCCAAACCGCTCGCTAACCAGCGCGCCACCGTCGTCTCCTGCACCGGCTACGAGGCCACGCCCTACGCCCCCCAGCCCGAGAGCTCTCCCTTCGGCTTTGCCGCACCGCGACCCTCCACCGCCCTGGCTCCCGCCGGCGCCGGAGAGCTCGCGCTCAGCCAGGCCAACGCCCTCGACCAGCCCGAACATCAGCCGGGCATGGCGTTGCTGCTCAGCCTGATCCTCTGCGGCACCGGCCAGATCTACAATGGCGAGGTCAGCAAGGGCATCATCATGATGGTCCTCTGCATCCTCCTCTGGCTCGTCCTGCTGGGCTGGGTCGTGCACATCTGGTCGATCGTCGACGCCGTCGTCGTCGCTGAACGCATCAACCGCCAGTCCTCTCCCTGAACACCCCGAAAACCTCCCTGTTTTCCTGAAATCCAGCCGCCGCGCACCCGCGCGGCGGCTGGAGCTTTGCCTGCCTTTCGGCTAGGGTGCCCCACGATGTGATGACGTCTCGGAGCCCCCCTGAACGTGCTGGCATGAGCTTTGCCGAGCCCGAGACCGTCCCTTATCTCTGTTCGGTCGGAGCTCACGCTTGGCCCCTCTTCGCCTTCCCATCCTGCTGCTGACGATCGCCGCCGCCTTCGGCGCCGGCTCGTGCTCCTTTGTGGACTTCGAGACCAGCCCCTACGCCCCCCGCGCACTGCAGGCCGTCTACTCCGAGCACGATGACCTGACCTACCTGGTCTGGCGCATCGCCGACGTCGCCGACCCCGACCTTTTGAGCTTCGAGCTCTGGCAGAACGGCGAAATTCAGCCCATCGATCTCAGCGACGCTCCCATGCCCTCGGAGCCCTTCGCCTGCGATCGCCTCTACCTCTGCCTGCAGTTCCAGGTCCCCGGCCGCTGGAGCCCCCCGGCCAACGTCACCGCGCTGCGCGCCACACACACGCGCTTCGGTCCCATCCCCTCCGCACCGGTGCGACCTCAGCAGATCGCCGCAAGTTTTGAGATCGCGCCGGTCGCCACGGCCAACAACAACTTCGCCGACGCCAGCCTCACCGATCTTTTCAAAACCATCGATCTTCCGCATCGCCGCACCTTCGAGTGGATCCTCTACGACGCCGCTCCGGCTGACGCTCTGGCCGACTGCGCAGCCGCCCCCCCCGCCGAAGGCTGGCAACGCCTCAGCGATCGGGTTGAACTACCCCAGAGCTGGACAGACAACCCTCCATGCATGGCGCTGCGCCCCCGTCGCAACGACCGACCTGCCGCGCATCTTGCCGCGCGTCTCAAACCCGGCCCGGTGCTCAACGTCGCCGAGCTCGATCAGAGCGTTGAGGCCATCCGCCACCCCACCCACATCGCCTTCCTGATCGATCTTCAGGTCACCAACGCCGGTCGCTGCCAGCAGATCGTCAACGCCGTGCGCCAGACCATCCTCAGCGAGTTTGCCGAGGAACGAAAACCGGTGCGCGAGCTCGGGGTCTACTACCCGCGCGACCGCCAGGGCCAACCGACCTCGGGCTGCGACCAGTCCTCCAGCATCGACTATCCCATCAACGCCATACTCGCTGACGCCCGCGACGCGATGGCCGATGAGGTGGAGCGCCCGGCGCTGACGCTGGTCGTCATCAACAACCTGCAGCTGACCGCGACCCCCGAGAAGTTGGCGCAGCTGCTTGCGTTTAACCAGTCCAGCGATCAGCCCGACGCCCCCTACAGCTTCGGCTGGCTGGTGGGCTCAGAAGCGGCCTACCCCGGCATCACCTGGTCCTGGAACAGCCCCTGGCAGGCGCTGGAGAGCCGCGATTTTGAGCCCCCCCTGCGCTCGGCCGTCCGCTACATCTTCCCGCTCTCCAGCACCCCGCCGCTGGAGAACTATGAGCTGGAGCTGCCGATCCCCCCGGGCTCGGAGCGCCCGCAATACACCAAACTCTGCCAGCTCCTGCCCATCCCCACGACTTACATTGCCGGCCAGCGCGAGTACCCGGTCAACGCGCCCATGCTCGAATGGCCCACCGGCGAACTTCCGCGTCTTCGCTACGCGCTGACCACGACGGAGTTTGCGTACTTTGCCGACTTCTTCGGGGGCTCCATCGAGGTTGTGTACGAGGTCTGCGACGCCTTCTGCGAAAACGCCTTCCAGGCGCGTAACGGTCTGACCTACGACTCCTGGCTCAACACCCCCAACGCCTGCCAGTGGGGGGGACCATGACCGCCTTCATACGCCCGACATGGCTCCTGGCCCTCGCGATCTGCTCGATATGCGCACTCTTCGCTGGCTCACCAGCCGCGCACGCCCAGAGCTCCGCCGAGTCGGATGCCCTCAACGAGCGTGCCGCCTCCCAACCTTTACGCGCGCGCGCCACCGTCGAGAATCGCGTCGGCGACAAAGCCTCGCGCTTCTACGCCCACGCTTCCGGCACCTGGTTTGTGCGCAACGACTTTTACGACAGCCCCGGCTACGGGCTCGACGCCGGCTACTACTTCAATGAGCGCTGGGGCGCCGAGCTCCGGGTGCTCCGCCTCCACAGCTCCCTCTCCCGGGCCGGCAAAACCGTCTTGCAGCAGAGCGGCCTGGCCCCCGACCTGCGCGCCCCCGACGTCTGGTTGAGCGCCGGCGTACGCACCTCGGTGGGCTACGCCAAGATTCTCCTCTGGGATCGCTTTGTTACCCGCTTCGATCCCCAGCTCGTCGCCCACGCCGGCGTGCTCTTCGCCGAGGAGCGCATCGCCCCGAGCATCGCGATCGGCCCCGGCGTGCTCGTGCACCTCAAATGGGATCTGCAGGTCAAATTCGATCTTCTGCTCACCGCCAACTTCGAGCGTCGCCAGCGCGGCGTCACCCCGGCCTTCGGGGTGCTCCCCACGCTGAGCTTCGGCTGGTCTCCCCCGCGCGGAGGCCAGCGATGACCCCGCGCCCCTCCACCAAAGCGCCCCTGGGCCTGACTGTGGCCGCGCTTTTGCTCACGGCCTGCATCCCCCTCGACACCGTCGAAGATCCGGCCCTGGGGCCTTTTGATGCCCTCCACAAAGGTGATCTCAGCCAGGCCGAGCAGCGCCTGGCCCACCGCGCGCAGCGCGGCGCCACCACCTCACTCGACCCCATCGCCTACGACCTCATCGCCCTGGCCACCTGCGTGGAGCCCGCGTCGTTTGCGAACATCACCGAAGTCAACGAGCACACCCCCGAGCATCTCCTCGCAAGCCTCATCGCGCTCGAAGATACCCGACGCCTGCGCCTGATCCGCCAGTCCCTTGAACTCCCCGCCGAGCGGCGCGCCGGCTGGCATAAAGGCACCATTCACAGCACGCTGACCTCCCGCGACGCCTTCAACACCGAGCCCGCCGACCCCCCCGAAGACACTGTGACCTGGCCCGCCCACACCGAGCGCTGGCCTGGCGAGCGACCCGCGGCTGTAGACATTGATTGGGCGTGCGAGTCGCTTGGAAAACGCGCGCGCGACATCTCAAGCCACACCTGGCTGGCCCGCGAATCCGATCAGACCCGCACGGTGCTTGAACGTCTCGACACAAGCCCTCTACCTGACCTCGGGCACGTGCACGAAGCACTGAGCGCGCACCTCGTCGATCTTTCGCTCCTGCGTCTGGAACGTGACAGCGGGGCGTCCGATCCCCTTACGATTGTAAGCCTGGCCCGCGAGCGCGCCCACGTCACGCTCGCTGCCGACGACGCTCTTCATCACATCCAGCGCGTCAACGATCGCGCCCCCTCCCCGGGAACGCTTGCCCGACAGGCGTCTTTGGCCATGGCCACCGACGACATCGAGCTTGCCAGCGACGCGTTGCGCCTTCTCAGCGAAGAGGTCGAGGGCCCCATTGCGCTTGCTGCGCGCTATTTGCGCCTGCGTCTGCTCTGGCTGCAGGGCCGTTTTGACGAAGCAGCCGAGCTTGCGCTTCCGCTGCCCCCGCCGCAGTCGGGCTATTTTGAAGCCCACGCCTACTTCGGCGTCACGGCGCTTCGCCGCAGCGGTCGCACCGACGCGTTTTTCGGGGCGGCCCGCGAGGCGCTGCGCGATCGCGACCGCGCCAAAAACCCCTACCTGGGCGCCGTCTATCAGGAGGTGCTGCGCGAGCTGGCCACCTACCAGGTCGACGCGCGCACCTTTGAGATCCTCGAAGAGTTCGGGCCCCGCAACAAGCTCCTGGAGCGCACAGCCGAGCTGGCCGATGTGGCCATTGACGCCGGGCGCCCCCGCGTCGCCGAGAGTCTGGCGTTGCATCTTCTGAATGAAGATCGGGACGCGCGCCGGCGGCCGCGCTACCACGCCACCCAGGCTCTGGCGGCCTTCCTCCTCGACGACGCCCCCGCCTTTGTCGACGCCCTTCGCCTCATCGCCCCTCGCCCCGACGCCATCATGGAAGTGATCCCCGCCGGGCGGCGCGCCACCTTCTTCGCCGAAGCTGACGCCCAGCTCGCGCGCGTGCTCCGCGCCGCGCTGCCCCTGATGGCCGAGTGGGGCGACACCCCCGCCGACCAGGCCCGCCGCCAGCGCTGGCTTAGCCTGATGATCGAGGAGCTTCAACGCTTTATGCGCACGACCCCCGACTCCGCCGTCGGCGACGAACTCCAGGAGCTCTACCACCTGGCCGGCGAGCTGCTGGATGACCATCCGCGAGGCTACGCCGAGCGGGTGGGCCGCGATGAGGCCACCGCGCTGATTCTGGGCACCGTGCACGTGCCGCCGGCCTACCTGGCCCTCGACGCGCCCAACCCGCGCATGAGCTGGCCTTCGGTGCGCTCTCTGCTTATCGTGCCCCGCGATCAGGGGCAGCTGAGCACGTGGCCGACGGGCTTCGATTTTGAGCGCGACGAACGCCCGCAATCCAACACGTCCGACGAGCAACCCGCGGAGGCGCCATGAACCATCTGCTAAAATGCGCATCAGCGCTGGCGATCATGGCCCTCTTCACCCTGCTGGCAGCCTCACTGGCCCCTGCCGCCCACGCCCAATGCTTAAGCGGGCTCTTCGGCTCCAAAGACAACGACAGCGCGGCAAACCAGGGCCCCCCCTGCACCTTCAACAGCGAATGCGATGAGGGCTGGTCTTGCGTTGAAAACGTCTGCCTCTCGCCAGAAGCCACCGCAGAACGCCAGGCACAGGCCCCGACTACGCAGGGCGACGCCTCGGACACAGCGCTGCCATCCCAGGCCCCTTACGACGGCGGCGCCGACCGGGTCTGTGGCCAGAACCGCCGCTGCCGCATCGAGCGACTTAAAGAAGAGCAGCGCGCCCGCCGCCACCTCGACATCGCTCGCCAGCGGCTTCAGACGCGCCAGCAGGCCGAGGCCATCCTCGCCCGCCGCAAAGAAGACATCCACCGCGTCGACAAACCCTGGCTGGTCGGCTTTACCGCCCGCTTCTTGGGCCCGGGCATGCTCGTGGGTCGCAGCTTTTTAGGCGGTCACCTGCGCGCCGAGGCCACCGCCCTCTTTGTCGACAACTACCTCTACTACCAGCCCGACGATCCCTCCCTGGGCTCGATCGACGGCAACCAATCCTTCATTCTGGGCACCGCCCAGGCCACCTACCTGCCCTCGTCGCGCTGGTTTTCCCCCTACATCAGCGCCGGCTTCAGCATGGGCACAGGCGACTTTTACAGCTACTCGGGCGGGGGCAGCTCCGATACGCAGGTCAAATACCACCTGGTCACCGCCGCGGTGGGCTTTGAGGCCCAGTTTAAAATCGGCCTCAACGCGCGCCTGGGCGTCACCCACGGCCGCGTGCTCTACAACCAGGTCAGCTACGCCCCCGGTGCCTACGACCGCCAGGCCCGCGACAACCTCCGCGCCTACATGAACTCCGACGGCCTCTTTAGCTTTGACTTCACCCTGGGATGGGCCTTCTGATGATGATGTTTAACCCAATCCACAACCTCCCGCGCCGCGCGCCCTCGCCGAAAATATCGCCGGCGCTGCTGGCCCTGATGGTGTTATGCGGGCTGCTCGCCAGTGCCTCGCCGGCGCTGGCGCAATCCGCCGACGATCTTCGCCTGGAAGACGCCCCCGCCGCCGAAGACGCCTCGGACGACGAGGCGCAGCCCGACGACGCGGCTGAATCCAGCAACAACGAGCCCGGGGTACGCCCGGCTCCCACCGCCGAAGATCGCCAGCAACAGGCCTCCGAGAGCGTCGCGCGCCAACTTCAAACCAGCGCGAACACCGTCACCCTCTACCAGCTCGCCGAAGAGATGGTCGACGAGGCCATCTCCGACATCGCCGACCTCAACCCGACGGCCGTCGCCCCGGTGGCGGTGCGAAACCTCGACGTCTCGCCAAACCTGAGCATCCATTTTGGCGACTTCGTGCAGAGCACCTTCATCTCGTCGGTGGCCAACCTCACCGACATCCGCATCAAACGCTGCATCGCCTGCCGCGCGATGCGCTCCCGCGTCGAAGGCGACGACTGGGTGGTGAGCCTGGGCCTGACCGAACACGAAGATCTGCGCCGCGAGGCCGAGCGCCTCGGCGTGAAAACCTACCTCGATCTTCGCTTTCATTTCTTCCCCGAGGCCAACGTCGCCGCCATGCAGCTCGAGATCTTCCGGGCTGACGATGGCGCCATCCTCTGGAGTCAGACCTACCGCTCCGATGCCACCAGCGCCGCCATCCTGCGCTCGGGCGACCGCGTGGTGAGTCGCGCCGAGCGCGTGCGCGAGCTGGAGCGCAAGGTCGAAGAGCGCCCCTACTACGGCCACACCCTCTACCTGGGCATGAGCACCATCCCCTACGACGGCCCGGCCGGCGCCATCACCGGCGCCGCCATTGGCTACCGCCTCTACGAGCGTTTTGGCGAAGATCGACGCTACCTCTTCGGCGTCGGTGCCGAAGGTTTTGCGAACTTCTCCGATGCCAACGGCCTGCTCGGCGCCTTTGTGGGCGCGACCTTCCAGCGCGAGCTTCTGCCGCCCAACCTCAACAGCATCGAGCTGCGCACCGGCCCCACCGTCGGTGGCTTCTTCGCCGGCAGCGAGGGCAACTCCTTCGCCGTGGAGTGGGGCCTGGACGCCGTCTTGCAGTTCCGCCTCGGGGCGGGGTTGAGCCTGATGTACTTCCTCCCCACCGAATACGCCGGCTACGACCTGGGTGGTTTTGGCTTTAAAGCGCGCGCCAGCTTCAACTGGTAACTCGACCGAAGGATCCGACGTGAACACTCGCCAGATACTCTTGCTCGCTGCCGGGGCCCTGATCTTGAGCGCCTGCGCCAATAGCAAACAAGCGGCCCAGACCCCGATCATCGTGCCCACGGCCGCCACCTCTGCGCCGCAGTACCAGGGCGACGGCTCCATTCCGCCGCAGCGCTACGTCGTGCGCATGAGCGACGGCTCCCGCGACTGGGAGGTGGAGTTCCCCGAAGTCGCCACCGGCTACGAGATGCGCATCCCGCTGGGCAACGAGGATGAAAAGAGCGACGTCTACCCCACCCATCACCCGCTCACCCCGGCCGACCGCGAGCTCATTGAACATCTGCGCCGCACCAACCCCAACTTCGAGCGGGAGGGCACCTTCGTCGACGGCGAACACGTCACCGACCGCACCGCCGGCGCCCCTGAAACCGAACCTCGCCAGCGCCCCGACGGCCGCGCCGAAGACGCTCCCGCCCCCTCTCGCCCCAGCTATTACCGCGGCGTCGAAGAGATCAAACGCCTGGCCGCCTCCGGCAACCACGAGATGGCCATGGTGCACCTCACCGATCTGGAGCGTTATTACCCCGACGACGTCCAACTTTTGATGATGAAGGGCACCCTCTGGAGCTTCCTGGGCCGTGAGGCCCTGGCCCGTCAGGCCTGGGAACAGGTCTTGCAAATTGAGCCCGACAACCGCGAAGTCATCGACGCCCTGCGTCAGCTCGACCAGGGCCCCGAGACCGAAGATCTCGACTGAGCACACCGCCTCCCCCACACGCAGCGCGCGCCCCTCACCGGGCGCCCCCTGCACGGAGATACCATGCACGTTTTGATCGGCGCGCTGATCGTCATCGCCACTTTTCTGACGGCTTTTCAGTACATCAGTGCGGAGTTCAGCGGTTTTTTTAACCTCTACTCCGCCATCCTGCTCGGTGGGGTGCCCATCGGCCTGATGATCCTGACCTACCGCTTCGGCGTCATCGGCTCGGCCTTCAAAGGCCTGGGCCGCGCGCTCATCGGCAACCCGGCCGCCGAGCGCGACCGCCTGGTCGAGCATCTTTTAGGCTTCGCCCGCGCCATCCGCTCGGAGCGCCCCGCCGAGGCCTCGGCGATCATTGAGCGGGAGCCCGATCCGATGTTCAAACACCTCGGCCGCCAGGTCCTCCAGCAGACCCACGCCGAAGAAGTGGAGCTCGACGCCCTGGTCATCGGCCGCCGCGAACTCTCCACCTTCCAGAATGGCGAGCGCGTCTTCGGAAGCCTGGGCGACTTCGCGCCCGCGATGGGGATGATCGGCACCGTCATCGGCCTGATTCAACTTCTGGCCAACATGCGCGACTTTGAGAAGCTCGGCCCGGGCATGGCGATTGCGCTTTTGACCACCTTCTACGGACTTCTGCTCGCGCACCTCCTCTACCTGCCTCTCGCGCGGCTTATTGGCCAGCGCCGGCTGCAGCGTGCGGAGAACTTAAACCTGGTCGTCGACGCCATGCTCAAGATCGCCCGGCGCCGCCCACTGCATGAACTTCAGCAACTTCTCAGCGAGGGACGCCAGGCCGCGCTCACCCCGGTCGAGCCCTCCAGGAGGAGCGCGTGACACAGCTGATTCAGGAGCGTTTTAGCGAAGAGAGTCCCACCGGCCAGGCCGGCTGGCTGGTGAGCTATGCCGACATGATGACGATCCTGCTCACCTTCATGATCCTGCTCCTCTCCATCTCGACCATCGCGCAGACCAAATACGATCTTCTGGTCCAGGCCTTCACCGGATCGCGCGCCGGAAACCTCCACGAGGTCCAGGAGAAGATCGATCGCGTCATCGAAGAGCAGGCCCTCGGCGGCGAGGTGCAGACCTTGTTGGACGACGAGGGTCTGAAGATTGAGTTCTCGAACGCGCTGCTCTTCAACTCCGGCAGCGCCGAGCTCTTGCCGCGCGCCCTGGAGGTCTTTGCGCCCATTGAGCGCCACCTCGTCGACGACTTAGGCCCGACCTACGGTCTTGTGATCGAGGGGTATACCGATGATGTGCCGGTGGTCTCCGGGCGCTACCGCTCGAACTGGGAGCTCTCCACCTCCCGCGCCATCCATGTGATGGAGCGCCTGGCCGCAGCCGGTCTCGATCGTCGCCGGATGTCGGTGCAGGGTTTTGCCGACACGCGCCCGGCCACCGAGGTCGACCTCTACGACACCACCACCGTCGACGCCCTCGATGAGGCCGCGCTCAATGAGGTTCGCGGAGCGAACCGCCGCGTGGTCATTCGCATCGATTCGCTCGACCCCGATCTTGTGCAACGCCTCTACCCCGACGCCGACTCCCCGGGCGAAGCCGTGCCGGAAAGCCCCCAGGAGATCTTCTGATGCTACGAGCTCGCCACCATCTTATCTTCGCTCTTCTTGCCGCAACCTTTGCGCTCTGTGCGTCTCCAGCGTTTGCCCAGGGTCGCACCGGTGAGCGCGCCGCCATTGAGGGCACCCGCGCCCAGGCCGAGGCTCTGGCCCGCGCCGAGCTCGAGGGGCTCTTGAGCCGCCTCTGCCCGGGGCGTTGCGAGCTCGTGGAGCTGCGCGCGGTGGTCGAGGCCCCGCGCGCCGTAGGCCGCGTCACCCCGGGCTTTGGCGACGCTGTCGCCGGCTCAAGCTACGAGACCCGGGTGAGCCGCATTGAGGCCACGGTGCTCCTCGACAGCAAGCTGCCGCAGAACTTCCGCGCCAACATCGCGCGCATGGCGCAGTTTCGCCTGCAAGACATCGCCCCCACCATCGAGGTGCGCCCGGAGTTTTTAGACTTCCCCGAGCCGCAGCTCCCGCCGATGCCTCCGATGATGCAGGAAGAGCCCCGGCCCGCCCCGCGCCCCGCGCCTCTGCCCCCCTTACCCGAGGTTGAAGATCCCGAGCCCGAACCCGCCACAGAGCCCCTCCCCACCCCGGAGGAGCCCGCCGACGACGGCCGCCCCCTCTGGCAAGACGCGCTCCCCTGGATCGCGCTTTTAGCTACGCTGCTGATCTTGAGCTTCCTGATCATCATGATCTTGCGCCGGCTCGAAGCGCTCACCGATCGCCGCAATGAGCCCACCCCCGAGCCCGCCCGCCCCTTGGACGATGCCCCCGACGCCCGTCCACGCGCGATGCCCGACGTCGATCTTCTGCGCGACGAGCTCAAGCACTCTCGCCCCGTGCTCAACCGCATGCTCCGCGCCTGGATCGCTGACGACCCGGCCGAGGTCGCCCTGCTGGTGCGTCTTGTGGGCTCCGGCATCTTGAGCGACGTGCGCCGCGACGCCTCCCTGCGCGCCCCGATGGAGACGATCGCCGACGAGGTCGCCCGCCGCGACCAACCCCTCGACGCCGATGAGGCCCACGCCATCGCCGAAAAAGCCCGCGCGCGCCTGACCGCCCAGCAGGTCCTCGACGACGGCTCCACCGACGCCGAGTGGGAGTTTCTGGAAGGCCTGGGCCTGGCGCATATCGCCACCCTGCTGGAGAGCTGCACCCGTCGGGAGCGCGCCTTTGTGCTCACACGACTCTCGCCAGTGGTGCGCTCGCGTTACCTCGAGGGGCTTGAGAGCGAGGAACGGCGCGATCTTCTCCTGGAGACCAGCGACGCCGACGCCCTCTCCCGCACCCAGGCCCGCGAGCTCGCCGCACGCCAGCGCGCGATGGCCGAGGAGTTCATCGACGCCGGCCGCGAAGCCCAGGGCCAGGCCTCGATGATGCTCGAGATGATCGAAGCGCTGGCGCTGCGCGAGCAGGAAGACATCCTGCGCGATATCCTCGCCAAAAAGCCGGCCGTCGCAGAGGTCGTCCTCTCCCAGATGGTCCTGGAGTCGGCGGCGATGCACGTCCCCGACGAGCCCCTGGCCAACGCCCTGCACCGCATCCCCGTCGACACGCTGGCGCTCTTTATGCGCGGCACCCGCCGCGACATCGCCGATCACCTCCTGGCGCGCGCCCCCGTCTCCACCCGACAGGCCCTGGCCACCGAGCTCTCGCTGGACATCCCCTCCACCCGCGCGGAATTTCTGGAGGCGCGCCGTACCTTCTCTCAAACACTGCGCACCACCCTGGCACGCGATGGCTTTGAGGTCGCCACCTACAACGCCAACGCGCTGCGCCGCGGAGCCCACGCCCGGCAGGCCCCGCCCACCGAGCCCGAGGTCCTCTGATGCGACGCCTTTCTTTGATGCTGATAGTCGCCCTGGCGTTTTCTACTCTGAGCAGCTGCACGCTGATCCGCTACGTCGACCCGCCCCCGCCCCCCGGCGAGGAACCCGATCCGAAAGTCGTCGACGTGCTCGTGCTCGTCGATCTTCCTCGCGGCTCGGCCAACCTGATGGCCGGCTACGCCGGCTTTATGGAGATGTTCGAATACGGGCTGAGCGAATACAACATCGCCACCCGACAGGTCGCCGTCGCCCCGCTCTACCGCCGCCAGGGCGACACCCCGCCGCTGATCTTCGGCCGCCCCGCGATCACCTCTACCTCGGGGCAAAGCGAAGTCACGCCCCGCAACGACGGCAGCAACTTCCGCGAGCCCACCCCCGATGAGGGCGACACCTCCGAGCCTCGCCCCGAACCCGATGAAGAACCCACCCCGGGTGAGCCTCAATGGGATGATATCGGCGGTGGCCCCGGTCAGACCTTCGGCCTGGCCGAAACCCTGCTCTACTACATCGGCGACGAGGGCTACCGACATCTCGACACCCGCACCGAAGTCCCCGGCGAAAACCTCGCGGCGCTCGGCCTCGATCTGGACCGCGCCACGATCTTCGATCCGAGCGGCACCATCACCGACTCCCGCGCCTACTTCAAAGAGGCCGCCGACGGCTTTGTGGTGATCTACCTCACCGGCACATCTCGCCCCTGCGCGCACGGTGACCAGGCCTGCCAGCTCGACGGCACAAGCCCGGCCAGCTACTTCACCGCCACCGATGAGGCCGACCTGGCAAGCTGGCTTGCCCTTCCCGGCCCCTCCGGCCTAAGCCCCGCGCGCATCTTCCACATGCCCGTGGCCACCGCCGAGGAAGTCTCTTTTGATCAGTTCGCCGAGCGCTGCCTTGCCGAACCCAACTTCCCGGCCGGCGCCCTCGACGTGATGGAGCCCTCCGAGAACGCCTACTTTGGCCCCTTCATCGACGAGCTGCGCGCCCAGGGCGGTCAGGGCTACAACGTCGACCTCTGCCAGGCCCTCTCCTCTCGCGCAGACCGCGCCGCACTCACCGCGGCGGCCTACCTGCAACGCGTCTTGCGCTGAGCCTCCATGCAACCTCGCGCCTCCCAGATCGCCACGCAGGTGGCCGCCATGGCCATGAGCTTCGCCGTGGGCCTGCTTCTTGGCCCGCGGCTCTGCGCGCCGCCGCCCGCCGAGGTCGAGCCCCCTGCAGCCTGCCCCGAACCCACAACCCGCATCGTGGAGCGCTGCCCCGAGGAGCCTCCTCCCGAGGTTGAAAAAACCGCGCCCGCAAAACCCGTCAACCCCTCGCGCGCTCAGCCGATCAAACGCGATCCTCCCCTGCCGGAGAGCCCGCCACCGACCACCGCCGAAGATCGCCAGCGCCTGCTGGCCTGGGCCCGCGACCAGTCCATCTCACTTCAAGGTTGCACCCGCGACCCCGGCACCACCTACCGCCTCAGCGTGACGATCACCCTCAACGAGGATCGCGGCATCGAGGAGGTCAGCCTCAACGCCGGTCCCGATACCCTCACCGAAGGCCTGCGACGCTGCCTCGAAGCCCGCATCGCCGACTGGACCCTCCCCGACGATCTGGCGCCCGCCCACCGCCGCCTTGTCTTCGGCCTTACCCTCTAAGTCCCACCGGAGCATCCCATGCAGTACCGCATCATCCTTCTTACCCTGGCGCTGGCCATCACCCCGCTGAGCGCCTGCGGCGGGAGCGAGCACGACCACAGCCATCACGAGGACGAGGCCCACGACGACCATGAAGAAGACGTCGAAAGCGACCGCCTCACCATCACCGAGCCCGACTCTGGCGAGGTGCTGGTGGTGGCCTCCACGGGCCATCTTCACGGCGAGCTTCCCCCCGTCGCCGAAGAACAATCCCTGACGGTCGCCCTCGACTTCGCCGACTCCGAGGAGAACCCCCTCGACCTCTCCGGCAACCTGCACGCCGAGCTCCGATTCGCCGACGGCGCCCCCGAAGACATCCTCGAGCTCGGCCTCGACGATAACCTCCTCACCTTAACCTCCATCAAACGCGGCCAGACCTCCTTCCACGTGCAACTCTTCGAAGACGACACCCTCCGCTTTGAATCCCCCGCCCTCTTCGCCCGCGTGGTCACCCTTGGCGAGGAGCACGTCCACGACCACGGCGACATCTCCCGCGTCGACATCATCAACGCCGACGACGACACGCTCATCACCTCCATCGAAGGCGACGCCTACTCCGGCGACCCGCTACAGCTCAGCGCTGGCGAGTCGCTGACCGTCAAAGTCCTCTACATCGGCGAATCCGACGCGCCGATGGAGATGGGCGACCACGTCGTCCTCCCCGTCCTCGCCGACGCCTCCGCAGAAGACGTGGTGGAATGGAGCGTCGATGTCGAGACCGTCACCTTGACGGCACTGGCCCCTGGCGAGGTCCAGGTGGTTCTGGAGCTCAACTACTTCGGCATGAGCATGCACACCCCAGCCGCGCTCCCCATCGTCGTCAGCGCCGACTGAGCGCGAGCGCTCCAACACATTCATGTAACGCATCTTCTTCCAGCGCCCCTCTCGGGGGCGCTTTTTTGTTGCTCCTCGCCATGGCGAGTGTCCTGGTGCGACCACGCGCTGGTGCGACCACACAGCTCCTTTTGCAACTTCATTGCATTAACATTGCAAACGCAACCAACTTGCATTAAGAACCCAGGCAGGCGCTCTACGTGACTGCGCCGACATCATCCGAAGCGCACTACACGCGCACGTACCCGCTTACCCCTGTTGTTTTGAGGTTAGACATGAATCGCCTTCGTTTCCCCGCCTTGCTTCTGCTCATCCTGCTCTCGATGGCCGGCGTCGCCGCCTGCGGCGAAGCCGACCACGCCGAGCACGAAGACCATCGCGATGACCACGATCGTCACGACGACGCGCACACCGACACCTTCGACATCATGCTCTTCGACCCCACCACCGACGACGTGCTGGCCGACGCCCACGGTGACCACTGGGACGGCGACCTGCCCGAACTCTACGTCGGCGACGTGCTCGAAGTCGGCGTCAGCATTGCCGACGCCGAGGGCAACCCCATCGAGCTCGGCGCTGACTACACCCTCCAGGTCCTCGTCGCTCCTGAAAGCCCCGAAGGCATCGTCGGCCTGGAGGTCCACGGCGATCACATCGACATCGAAGCGCTGGCAGCTGGCGAGTCCGCCATCGTTCTGGAGCTTCACCACAATGGCGAGCTTGAGTGGACCACCCCCGCGCTGAGCCTGAGCGTCGGCGAATAACTCACCTCACCAGTCGCGTTCTTTATCCCCGATACCTCAGGGTGTCGGGGATTTTTTTATGGCTCCCCCCTTTCCAGCGCGTACACTCGTGTGCACTTCCTCTTCGCGTACTTACCCGACTGGCTCTTCTCAACCGCCGAGGCGCCTGTGAGCTGGACCTTTCTCGACATCTCCACCCTTCGCGACGTCGATCTCTTTGCCGGTGTCAGCGAGCGCGCGCTGGAGTCGCTCCTTTCCATCACCACCACCATGCGCCCCAAACCCGCCGAGCTCATCTTCCGCGAAGGCGACAAAGGCGACGCCCTCTACATCATCCTGGAGGGCGAGGTGCGTATCTCGAAAGACATCCACGGGGTTGGCGAGGAGGCGCTGGCGTTCTTAAAAGCCGGCTCTTACTTCGGCGAGATGGCGCTGCTCGATGACAAAGCCGTGCGCAGCGCCCACGCCATCGCCGGGGGCACCTGCCACCTGGGCGTGCTTCAGCGCGACGCCCTCCTGGAGCTCATGAACAAAGACCGCGACCTGGCCAACGAGATCCTCTGGAGCTTTGTGGGCACACTCTCCTCACGACTTCGGGAGAGCAACGAGAAGATCGCCTTCTTCGCCATGTCCAATATGTTCGAGTGAGCCCCGGTCGAGCGACCTTGTCGCCGGCGCGATGCAACCGTAAACTGCGGCTATCTAAGCACATACTTACTTTCCAAAGGGAGCACGCCGCATGAAAAAGTACGCCCAGTTCACCGACGAACACGACATGTTCCGCAAGGCCGTGCGTGACTTCTGCCTCAAAGAGCTCGCCCCGCACGCTGAGGAATGGGAGGCGGCCCGCGAGTTTCCCCGTGAGGTGTTTAAGAAGATGGGCGAGCTGGGCTTCATCGGCTGCCGCTACCCCGAAGAACTCGGCGGCGCCGGAGGCGACATCTGGCACACCGCCGTGCTTGCCGAAGAGCTCCCCCGCAGCGAGATGGCCGGCCTGGCGATGGCGCTGCTCGTGCAGAGCGACATGGCCACCCCCATCATTGGCGAGCTGGGTACCGACGAGCAAAAAGAAGAGTTCTTGATGCCCGCCATCCGCGGCGAAAAGATCGCCGCGCTGGGCGTCTCCGAGCCCGGCGCCGGAAGCGATGTGGCCGGCATCCGCACCACCGCAAAACGCGACGGCGACGACTACATCATCAACGGCCAGAAGACCTGGATCACCAACGGCACCCGCGCCGACTTCATCACCCTGGCGGTACGCACCGACCCCGACAACCGCTACGGCGGCGTCAGCCTGATCCTCTTCCCCACCGACACCCCGGGTTTCAGCGTCGGCAAGAAGCTCGAGAAGATCGGCAACCACAGCTCCGACACCGCCGAGCTCTTTTTCGAAGATTGCCGCGTGCCCGCCCGCTACCTGCTGGGCGATGAGGGCGCGGGCTTCTACTACATCATGCAGAACTTCCAGGGCGAACGCCTCGTCGGCGCCCTCACCGGCACCGCCGGCGCCCAGATCGTGCTCGATAAGACGATCACCTACTGCAAAGAGCGCCACGCGTTTGACCGCCCCCTGACCGGCTTCCAGGTCACCCGCCACAAACTCGTGGAGATGGAGACGCAGCTCGAAGCCTGCCGCGCGCTCACCTACCACGCCGCCCAGCTCTTTGAGCGCGGCATCCCCTGCCAGCGCGAGATCTCGATGGCCAAGATGATGGTTGGCGAGACGGCGATGAGCGTCATCGACGGCTGCCTGCAGCTCCATGGCGGCATGGGCTACGTCGAAGAGGGCCCGGTGGCCCGCGCCTGGCGCGACACTCGCCTCCTCTCCATCGGTGGCGGCACCACCGAGATCATGAAGGAGATCATCTCCAAAGTGATGGGACTCTAAGAGGGGCTGTGAGACTCTGAACCACGTCTCGGCCACGAAAAAAGCGCCTCCCCTGCGGGAGGCGCTTTTTTGCTCTGCGCTGCCTTACGTGCGCTCAGCCCTCGCGCTGCGCGCGCGCCTGGCGGTAGGTGAGCACGGGCTTACGCGCCGCGCTCGTCTCATCAAGGCGCGTGCGAAACGCGTTATGCGGCGCGCCCTTGAGCTTCTCGGGGGCCTCCAGCGCCTCGCGGTGGATGGTGCGCATCACCAGAATAAACTCGTCGAGCGTGCGCAGCGACTCGGTCTCGGTCGGCTCCACCATCAGCGCCCCCGACACGTTCAGCGGGAAGTAAGTCGTGGGCGGGTGTATCCCAAAGTCGATCATGCGCTTGGCAATATCGAGCGTGGTCGCTCCCGACGCCTTGTAGGAGCGGTCGTCAAAGACGACCTCGTGCATGCACGTGCCCGGGTAGGCCACGCTGTAGGTGTCACTGAGCTGGGTGCGCACGTAGTTGGCGTTGAGCACCGCACGCTCGCTGATCTTGGGCAGGTTGCTGCCGTACTCGCGCAGGTAGGTGTAGGCGCGCACGTACACCAGGAAGTTGCCCCAGAAGGCTTTGACCTTGCCCACCGACTGCGCGTAGCCCTCACGCACGAGCTTAAACGTCGCCTTGCCCTCGACCTCGTGACGCTCAATGCGCGGCACCGGCAAAAAGGGCGCCAGATCGTCGCTCACGCAGATCGGACCGCCGCCCGGGCCACCGCCGCCGTGCGGCGTCGAGAAGGTCTTGTGCACGTTGTAGTGCATCACGTCGATGCCGAAGTCCCCCGGGCGCGCCTGGCCCAGGATGGCGTTCATGTTGGCGCCATCCATATAGACTTTGCCGCCTCCCTCATGGACCACCTTGCATATCTCGGCGATCTCACCCTCAAAGATGCCCATGGTGTTGGGGTTGGTGATCATCAGGCCGGCGACCGTCTCATCCATCACCGCGGCGACCGCCGCCGCGCTGAGCGTCCCATCAGGACTTGAGGGCACCTCCACCACGCTGAACCCGTTAAAGGCCGCAGACGCCGGGTTGGTCCCGTGGGCGGAGTCCGGCACGATGATACGCGTGCGCTTCGTATCACCCCGCGACTCATGGTACGCGCGGATGCACATCAACCCCGTAAGCTCGCCCTGTGCGCCGGCGGCCGGCTGTAAGGAGCAATGCGGCAGGCCGGCGATCTCCGAGAGCAGCCCCTCCAGGTTCCACAGAAGCTCCAGCGCCCCCTGCGTCCACGCCTCAGGCATATAAGGATGCAGACGCGCAAAGCCCGGAAGACGCGCGGTGGCCTCGTTGATCTTCGGGTTGTACTTCATCGTGCAGGAGCCCAGCGGATAAAAACCGGTATCAATGGCGTAGTTCCACTGGCTCAGCCGGGTGTAATGGCGCACCACATCGGGCTCGGTCACCTCCGGAAGCTCCGCGTCGGCGTCGCGCAGAAGTTCGCCCAGCTCGCCGGCCACATCGACCCGCTCCACGTCCCAGTCGCTCTCGGAGAAGACAAAACCGCGACGCCCCGGCTCGCTGCGCTCAAAGATCAGCGGCTCTTCAAATTGCAGGCCGCGCGAGACGCGCTCGGCCGGAGAGATGGGCGCGTTATCGACAAAGGCATCAAGCCCCACAGGGTTTTCCATCGCTTGCTCCGTCATCAGCTCAATCTCCCTCGCATCGATGATGCGAAAGACGCCAGCGACACCCGAACCAGGCCTTACGCCTTCTGCCCGCGTGTCGCATTGCTCATAGAAGAGGCGCGGGCCTGCGCGCAAGCAACACCGACACAGCCCGCAACCTTAGCCCTGAAAACCTCAGCCCAGGCGCGCCATCACCTCATCGGCCAGCGCCTTATAATGCGCCGCCCCGCGGCTCTGCGGCGCGTGATCAAAGATCGACTCTCCGCTGAGCTGCGCGCGCGCAAGCTGGGTATTAATGCCAATGGTCTGCCCCAGCACCAGATCGCCCCAGGCCGCCTCGATGCTCTGCAGGATCTCCTGGTTGATGGTCACATTGCGGCCGTCGACCCGCGTGAGCACCACCCCAAGAATCTCGACACGGTGATGGAGTCGGTCCCGAATTGTGAGCACCGTCTCCAGAAGTTCATCCGCCCCCTGCACACTCAGCGGCGAGAGATCGGTGGGAATCAGCACCTGATCGGCCGCCAGCAGCGCGTTGAGCGTGAGGTTTCCCTTGTTGGGCGGGCAGTCCATCAAAATCACATCATAATGGGTGCGCGCGTACTCCAGCGCGTCGCGCAAAAGCAGCTCCTTTCCGATCTTCTGACTGATACGCCCCTCGGCCTCGGCCAGACCACGGTCGGCCGGCGTCAGGTCGAGGTTGGTGATCGTTGTGGAGCGACGCGCATCCAGCACATCGAGACGCTCCTCCGAGAGCAACACCTCGCTGATCGGCGTGGGCTCGGGCCCGGCGGTTGGCAGCGCCGAGCTCAAGCTCGTGGAGCAATGCCCCTGCGCATCGAGGTCAATCAGGAGCACCTTTTTGTCGTGAAAGGTGGCCAGGGCGCTGGCGAGGTTGACGGCGGTCGTCGTTTTCCCTACACCCCCCTTCACCGTCGCCACGGCAATCACCACCGCACTGCGATTCCCCCTGGGGTAACGCGACTCGTTTTTGACCAACTTTCGTAAGCCTGTCGAAATCAGATTGCGCATGATCGCCTTTGCTCGTTTTTAAGGTGAATCCGCCTGGCCGAAGCGGCGAAAAGACATCATAGAAGCGTTTGACTTACAAGGCGAAACCCGTATGGTGGACAGTCCCTTCAAGGGCAACTAGAACCCCCGCGTCACGGCCTCGCTGCTGACCTGCGTCTGCTTTTTTTGCCGCAGTGCTCTCCAGGGATGATCCCGCGCAGCTTCGCGGACGCATTGATACACCGGATTGATTCATGATGATGAACACGACTCTTCCTCAAAGTCTGGCGCTGTGTACGCGCCGTTTCTTCGCCTCCCTGGCGCTGGTTCTCTCGGTCGCGGCCTTCTCCACCGGCTGCTCCGGTGACGACGTCGCGGCCACGACCTGTGTCACCGACACCGACTGCGCGCTGGGCACCGTCTGCGGCGCCAACAGCCTGTGCATCGTCGCCGAGTGCGAGTTCTGCACCGCTGACCAGATCTGTCTGGTGACCCCGGAAAACCCCGAGGGCTCCTGCTCCGCGCCTCAGTGCTACAGCCCGGACGACTGCCCCAACGGTGAAGCGTGTGTCAACAACGTCTGCGGCGGAAGCGACAACAACGACGACGAATGCCAGAACCGCAGCGACTGCGAAGAGGGCGAGGTCTGCAACCTGGCCGGCGAATGCGTTCCCGGAAGCAGCGACGACACCTGCGAGAGCAACGCCGACTGCGACCAGGCCACCGAGTTCTGCGACCTGAGCATCAACCAATGCGCCGCCATCGTCGACTGTGACACGGTAACCTGCGAAGCTGGCGAGCGCTGTGTCGAAGGCTACGGCACCTGCCAGCCCGACTGCACCCTTGAGGGCGCCAGCTGCCAGTCTGGCGAGTACTGCGACGAGAGCACCGGCACCTGCCAGGTCAACAACTGCTCGGACATCGGTCCGGAAGACTGCACCCCGACCAACCCCATCTTCGACCCGTCATCCTGCGCCTGCGTGCAGTGCGAAAACGCCGGTGATTGCGGCGCCGGTCGCGTCTGCAACGCCGGGGTCTGTGAGCAGCAGCAAGGCTGCGCCACCCCCTGCTCCAACGACCAACCCGGCGTCTGCGGACAGTCCGGCAACGGCACCCCCTACTGCATCAACAACTGCTGCTCGGAGTGCGTGGGCGCGGCTGACTGCTCCAACGGTGAGCTCTGCATCGACGGCTTCTGCGGCCAGGCACCCGACTGCACCACCGACCCCAACGCCTGCCCGGCCGGCTACGAGTGCACCGCCAGCGGCTCCTGTGAGCTCCCCAACGCCGGTGGCTCCTGCGACCCCAACGATCCGACCTCCTGCCCCTTCCCGGGCTTCTGCGACCCGGCCACCAACACGTGCTCCGGCGGCGGTGGTGAGCTGGGCTGCGGTCTGTGCAACCCGGACTGCACCTGCGACGGCGGCCTGACCTGCGATGGCTTCTTCTGCTCGGGCTGCGAAGGTAGCTTCCTCAACCTTCAGGGTGGCTGCCCCGACGGGTCATTTTGTGGCGACAGCTTCGGACTGGGTGACTTCTGCGTGCCCAACCCCTTCTAAGTAAAACACACCACGTGCCTCTCGGGCACAGCTAGCACGCTAAAGCCCCGCCCCCTCTTCACCGAGGGCGCGGGGCTTTTTTGTACGCCCGACCTTTTTGTTCGACCTCAGACCGCACACAAGCGCGTGCACCACGCGCAGTCCGTGTGATCGGGTGTCGGGTTCTTCAGCCAGATCCACGCCGCGCAGTCCCCCCGGTGTCGCGTCGCCCCTGCCCGCTACACAAGGGTGCCGTGGCGCTCGCCATCCTCACCCCTCCCCCAACAAAAAAGCCCGCCCCTCGACATCGAAGGAGCGGGCTCTTCGTTCAGGCTCAGTTCGCGCGACTATCAGGCCGAACTCCCATCGCCGAAAAACCTGGTCAATAAACCTGATTGAAAAAATCAGGCCGGCGCGACCTCCTCGCCAACCTCCACCGCGCTGAGCTCGCGGATGAGCAGCGCGCCGCCCAGGCCCGCCACCGCAAGCTCGGCGTCGGTGGTGCGGGCACGGACCTGTCGCAATGCCGCGGGCACCACGGCCGTCTCCCCGGCCTCCAATGCGGTCGTTCCGCCCGCCCCGTCGTCGAGCAACGCCCGGCCGCTCACGCAGAAAATGACCTGCGCCGTGCTGCGATCGACCTCCCAGCTCACCCGCCGCTCGCCAGGCAGGCGCAAAGTCTCCAGGCGGTAGCCCGGCGCGTCTACGCGCAGCTCCACGCCCTCGCCAAGGGTGACAGGCTCCACGGCCACCTCCTCGGAGGGGCGCAGCCGACTGACCTTCATGGCCTCGTCGAGGTGCAGCGCGCGCAGCTTCCCGTCGAGGCCGGGGCGATTGTAGTCGTAGACCCGGTAGGTGGTGTCCGAGGGTTCCTGAACCTCCAGCAATGCCACGCCCGCGCCGATGGCGTGCACCGTGCCCGGGCTCACCCGCACAACCTGCCCGGGGCGCACCGGGGCGTGATGAAGCATCGGCTTAAGCGTCCCCTGGCGCGCCGCTTCGGCAAAGTCTTCGGGCGCGACCTCCTCGCTGAGCCCATGCACGATCGAGGCGCCGGGCTCGACGTCGAGGATCATCCAGCACTCATCTTTGGAGTTCGCCCCGGGAAGTTCTGGCAGGTCGGCATGCCCGGGATGCACCTGCACGCTGAGATCCGCCGCCGCGTCGAGCACTTTTACAAGAAGCGGAAAACGCCCGGCATCGGGCGCGGCGGTGCCCACCAGATCGCGCCCCCAGAGCTCGACCACCTCATGGAGCGTGCGGCCGGCCAGCGGACCGGAGTCGACCCGCGACTGTCCCTCGGGCAAATCCGCCACCTCCCAGCTCTCGCCATAGGATCCGGCGTCGGGAAGATCTTTTCCAAAATGGGAGGCCAACTTACGCCCGCCCCAGATCTTCTCGATCAGCAGCGGGCGCATCTTCAACATATAAGGCGTCATATCGCTCATAACATCTGCGTCGGTACGTCATCGCCGCCACCATCACCGGGCGGGGAGAGCAGGTTGTTGATCAGCTCGTCGATCAACGGATCTTCGGCGAGCTCACTCATCAGGCGGGCGCGGAGCACCTCGTCCTGGAACCCCTCCATATCGCCCTGAGCGCGGGCTGCAAGCCCTAAAAAGAGATGCGAGAGCGCGCAGATATCAAAACGCGTCGAACGCAACCCCAGGGTCACCGCACGTTTAAAGAGGTTCTCGGCATCTTCGACCTGCCCCACCCGAAAGAGAAAATTCGCAAGGCTAAAGGCTGCCTCCGAGGCGCCGCCAAAGTCGCCCGTGGCGAGCTTGGCCTGCAGGTTGCCCTGCAGCACCTGCACCGCGCCGCCCAGATAGGGCTGCGGGGGTTGCGAGGGATCGATGTCGGCGTAAAGACCGCTCAAATACTCGTAAACCTGCACGGTGGAGCCGTAGTCACCCAGCTCGGTCATCGTCTCCAACGCGCTCATGCCGCGCTCAAAGGCGTCCTGGGGCTCGTCGCGGCCGATCTGCACAATCGCGATGTAGAGGTTGGCGCGGGCCTGACCGTAGGTCGAGCCCTCCTCCTCAAACAAACGCTCCGCCTCCAGAAACGCGATCAAGGCCTGCTCCATCTCACGCTCGCCCATGGCCGTCCACCCCTGGAACATGCGCACGCTGGCCATGGAGTCGTCTTCGGTGTGGGTGCTCAGCGTGAGCATCTCATCGACGATGTGGGCGGTGAGGTCGGGATCATCCATCGCCGCCCAGTAGATGCCGGCCAGAAGTCCGATGACATCGCCCTGGCAGGCGTCGGGGCAGAGCTCCACGAGCTCATCGACGATCTCACGCACCCGACCGAAGTTGCCGACGCCGGCCAACATCTCAGCCTGCATGCTCAGCGCGGAGAGGTAGCTCGTCGCAGGGCGCTCGTCCTGTCGCGCCTGCAGGTACATCTCGGATGCGGCCAGCGCCGCCTCGGGTTGCTCCAGAAAGTCGAGCAGGCGCACGCGGGTCCCCAGGGCGTTGAGGCGCGCACGTTCGTTGCTATCGGCGCGGGCGATGGCTTCATCCTGCAAGACCAGCCAGAGCGCTTCATCAAAATATCCCATCGCGCCCCAGCGCATCGCGTACTGATCGCGCACATGCCAGCGCCAGGGGCCTCCAAGGTTGGGGTCGCGAAGCGCGTCGTGAAGGTGCATCAGCGCCTCGGTGTTCTGACCGCGGTAGATCATCAGCGCGCCCAGCACGGTCGCGCCGACCTGGCCAAATGCTTCGTTGCCAAGATCGTCAACCGGCCCCATATCCACACCGCCCTCCGGCGGTGCTGCTACCATCCCGCTGCCGAGCGCGGGGCTCAGGCCGGTGTAGTTGAGCACCAGGTGCGCATCACCCTCGCGCTCGACCACCGAGACGCCCAGGAGCATCGCCGGAAGATCGTTGGAGTTGGCCAACGAGCCCCAACGATGAAAATTCTCATCGGTGGCGTCGACCGCCGCGTCAAAAGGCTCGACGCGCACACGCGCGCCGGGCATGCGATCGATATAGGCCTGCAGGTGCGCCACGATCTTCGCGTTGAGCTCATCGCGCCCCTCCACCGGGCTGACGTAAATCACAGCCTCGGCCGGGGCTTTGCCAAAGGTCGGCTCGGCGAAGAGCACCTGATCGCCCTCTTTAATCGTGCCCGCCCAGCCGTAGTCGTGATGCCCCACGCGCAGCCGGCAGGTGCTCGTCTCGGCCTCAACCTCCACGATCATGCACACGCCCAGCAGCCGTTGGGATATCTGCCCGACGGGGGCATCTTCGGCCTCGGGGTTTCGCAGCACCAGGTACATATCACCCTGCTGCACACCCTCAATGCCGCCCAGGTTGACGCCCAGATGGGTCGGGCCGCTGTAGTCGATGGAGGTCAGCTCGCCAACGCCTTTGCCCATCGACTCGGGCTCGCCATCGGCGAGCTCCAGGGCGGGTTTGAGCGCCACAACATCGCTTTCGGGGAACATGTAGAGGGGATGCACTCGCCAGCTTTGCTCGCCAGCATCTTCGACCACCTGCCCCACAAAAAGCGCCGGCGGGGCGGTGCCCTCCAGGGGCCAGACCCCATCGTAGCGACCGTAGACGGTCTGCCCGATATCAAGCTCCTCGCCGCCCACCACATAAAGAAGACCGTCGTCACCGCGCTCAAAACGCGCCTCGTCCTGCGGATCGCCGGCCGGCGCGGTCTCAATGGCGGTATCAGGCCAGGCCACCGGCCCCTGCGGGGTTGACGCGCAGGCCGCGCTCAGCCCCAGAAGCGTGCCCAGGATCAGGAAGTTTCGTAGCCCGGACATCGCATTTTGACTGGTCATGCATCCTCCAAAAGTCACTCCAATTTTCAGCACTCATACTAAGCACAGCGGCCAAGTCTCCAGCAAGCTGCCAGAGATTCACGAAATGTGGCCTTCCGGGGAAGTTTTGCCCGCGCTCATTGCTTGTGTGTGCGCAGTTGATCCCTTTGCCGCGCTTCTTTTAGTGTGGCGCCGCTGCGAGCCCCGCTGCTCGCGGTCTTTTTTATGGTTGTTAGCCCCGCCTGCATTCCCACGCCCCTCGCCATCCCCCTCCCCGAGTAGCCGTACATGTCCCGCGACCAGAACATCAACACTTCGCCCATCGTCGATCGCGAGCAACTTCTGGACTTCTTCCGCGCCGGAGAAAAAGACCGACGCCACCGCGGCGTGGGCACCGAGCATGAGAAATTCGTGCTGCGCGCCTCCGACCAGAAGATGGCCTCCTACGAGGAGCAAGGCGGCATCGGCGATCTATTGCAGCGCCTGGTGCAAGAGCACGGCTGGGAGGCCACCGCGCTGGACCGCGGCCACCTGGTGGCGCTGGTACGCGACGGGGCGGCGATCACGCTGGAGCCCGGCGGGCAGTTCGAGCTGAGCGGAGCGATCTTTAAGACCGTCTTTGATACCGCCACCGAGATCGACACCCACTTCCGCGAAGTGAAAGCGGCCGGCGGCGACGCCCTCAAATTTGCCTGCTGGGGACTCAACCCCACCTACGACCTCGACCAGATCCCCTGGATGCCCAAGGCCCGCTACGGGATCATGCGCGATTATCTGCCCACCCGCGGCGACCTTGCCCACTGGATGATGAAGGGCACCTGCACCATCCAGGCGAACTTCGACTATGTCAGCGAAGACGACGCCGCCGACATCATTCGTACCTCCGTGCTCGCAAGCCCGGTGGTCGGCGCGCTCTTTGCCAACAGCCCGGTGCGCCTGGGCAAGCCCACCGGCAAGCAGTCCTTCCGCAACCACATCTGGACGCGCACCGACCCCGATCGCAGCGGTGTGCCGGCCTTTATGTACCGAAACGACTGGGGCTACAGCGAGTATCTGGAGTACCTGCTCGACGTCCCGATGTTCTTTGTGCGCCGCGAGGAGGGCTACATCAACCTGGCCGGCTACTCCTTCCGCGACTTCGTCGACGGCAAGCACCCCGACTACGATCCGGTGCTCGGCGACTTTGAGCTGCACGCCTCCACACTCTTCCCCGAGGTTCGCCTCAAGCAATACATCGAGGTGCGCAGCGCCGACGGCGGCCCGCGCGACTTCATCGTGGCGCTGCCCGCGTTGTGGAAAGGGCTGCTTTACCACGAGGCCAGCCGCAAAGATGTCGTCTCGCTCTTTGAGCCCTTTGATGAGGCGAACCACCGCGCGCTCTACGCCCAGGCCATCGACGGCGGCATTCACGCCGAGAGCGCCTACGGGCCGGTGCTGGAGCTCGCCCGCGAACTTGTGGCCATCGCCACGCGCGGGCTCGATGCCCTGGCCGCCGAATACGGCCATGCGAGTGAGGCGGTCTTCCTCAAGCCCCTGGTCGAGATTGTGGAGAGTCGCCGCAGCCTGGCCGACCGCTTTGCCGAGGATTTCGAGCACACCGGCGGCGACCTGGCAAAGCTGCTTGAGCGCCACGCGATCTAAAAAATTTAAATAAAATCATAAACTTACAGTGTTACTTCAACGTCCTGCCGCTCCCCGAATTCTCGGGGAGCGCCCGCACTTCTCGAGACGTTGAACGAGAGCGTTTATGATTCGCCATCTCTTGCCGGGCGTGCTCTTCGCCCTGCTGGCCGCGTTTGTGCTGCCTTTTGTCGCAGCGCGAAGCGCCGAGGCCACCCTGCCCCCCTCGCATCATTCCCATACACAGGCCACCCCGCCGCTGGCGGAGCTCGGGCAATTGGAGCTCCCCTGGGAGTGTTCGGCGGCGTTTCGGGTCACCCAGACCCACGACGTGGGAAGCCACACCGGGCTTGGCACCTGGGCCTTTGATTTCGATCTTCCGGTGGGCACTCCGGTGAGCGCGCCGGCCGATGGCGAAGTCCGGCTTGTGCGCGACGACTCCACCCGCCACGGCTGCGGTCCGGAGTTTGCCTGGGACGCCAACTACGTGGTCATCGATCTGAAAAACGGCTACGACGCGCTGCTTCTGCACCTGGACGCAGGCTCGGTCACCGTGAAACCCGGCGACAAAGTGGAGGCCGGGCAGGTGGTGGGGCGAGTGGGGGATTCGGGCTGGGTGTGCGGCACGCATCTGCATTTTCAGGTGCAGCGCAGCTGCTCGAGCTGGTGGTGCCAGTCGGTGCCGGCGGGCTTTGCGGAGCATCCGCAGCCGCAGACCGGCCAGGAGCTCAGCCGCCCGATGTGCGAGGCCCAGCCGCAGATGGCGCTGGCCGACTGATCCTGTCGGGCCGGCACACACGTCAAAGACCGACGGTCGCCTCCTGGAGCAAGCTTCAGGCTCAGAGGCGGCCGCAGCGAAGCTCGGGGGTCTCCAGCACGGCCTGGTCGTCGGTGGCTTCCAGCGCGCGGCGCACAAGCGCCGTGGCGAGCTCGACGGCATCGGTGGGGGCGTAGCGATCGTGGAGTTTGTCGGCACCCACCGCGCTCAGCCCTTTGAAGATCGCCCCGGACACCACCCCGGCGACCCGCTCCATCGGGCGGCTCTCGTCGCGGTCCGGGCCGGTGATAAGTCCGGGCCGGGCGATGATGTAGCTTAGCCCACTCGCGCGCACAGACTCCTCGGCCTTCCAGCGCGCTTTGTAGTAGGCCGACGCCGACGACGCGCTCACGCCCATCGCCGACAGATACACAAAACGCGACTCTGGCGAGCCCGCCGCGCACGCCCCGACCAGAAGATCGGTCAGACCAAAGTCGATCGCCTCATAGCCGGCGTCTTCGTCGGTCGCTTTGTCGCGAGCGCGGGTGGTGCCAATGAGGCAATACACAAGATCGGGGCGCAGCTCACTGAGCGTGGCCGTCATCGCCCCCTGCTCCCAGGCCGTGGTGTCGACCCGGGCGCCCCACCCTTCAAAGGTCTCGCGCCAGCGCTCCAGGCTCGACGAGTCGGGGCGCACATGCGCCACCACGTCGACGCCCTGCTCCGCCAGAATGCGCACGACCTGCTGACCGGTGTAGCCGGTGGCCCCGGCCACAAACGCGCTCTTTTTCGATCCTTCGTTCATGTCCACCGCGTCCAAACGAGCCTCACAGGCAAACCATAAGCCATTGAATCTATTGAATTAATAACCTACATCATCCGGAAGCTCGATCGCCCGGTCGAGCGGGAACATCCGGTCGAGCCACATCCCGCGTCGCTCGGCGTCGTCTTCGTAGATGTAGAGGTAACGCAGCATATGCTCGGTGACTTTGCGCGCGTAGTTGCGGCCCTCGTTGTACTCGAACTCCTCGATAAGCCCGGCAAAATCGCCCTCGGGGTTCTTCTCCACCCAGCGCTTGATGACGTCGGGACCGGAGTTGTAGGCGCCGGCCATCAAGACCACGCGCTGCTCAAAGACATCGAGGAGCCGGCGCATATAAAACGCACTGAAGCGAAAGCCGACCTCCGGCCGGTGGAAGGTGCGCACGTTGTAGTCGACCTGAAGCTCCTCGGCGATGCGGCGCGCGGTGGCCGGGATCATCTGCAGGGCCCCCACCGCGTCGGTGTGCGAGATCTGGCCGGGGCGGTAGCGCGACTCCTGGCGCATGATGCCCCACATCAGCTCCGGCGGAAGATCGAACTCGGCGGTGGCCGTCTCCACCACCTGGCGGTAAGCGCGCGGGTAGGCCATCACCGTCTCCAGCGCGGCGGTATCGGGAAGGCGCGGCATCGCCGAGATGGATCCACCGGTGACCTCATTCCACATCGTGTGGTAGTCGCCCACGTACTGCCCGAGCGCGTGAATCCACTCGCGCTGCTGCCCGGCGGGCACCGCAGCAAAGACGCGGCGGCGCATCGCTAAAAAGGCCTCACGCGCCCGCTCCGGCTCGCCGAAGGCCACAAACCAGCGCACTTTCTGCCAGCGCTCCCGGTCGGCGGGGCTGAGACGGCTGAGTGGAAGATCGTCGATGTCGACCCGCGGGCTGTCATCGGCCTTGCCCGCGCCTTCGGGCCACCACACTTTTGAGGCGGTGGGGTCGTTGCCCTCAATCATTGCGCGGAGCTGCTCGCCAAGCATCCCGTAGTAGGTCACCGGGTAGCGCTGGCGCAGGCGATCGAGGCGGGCGATGGCCTCCTCACGCTCCTCGAGCTGCAGGTGGGCGTAGGCCTGCCAGTAGAGCGCCTTGCCCTCGACGAGCATGTTTCCGTAGCGGTGCAGGCGCTCGTAGACCTCGATGGCTTTTTGCCACTCCTGCTGGCGCATATGCGCCCAGGCCCAGAACCCGATGACCAGCGAGGAGCGCGCGGTGCGGTAGCCGCGTTTGTCGATGTACTGCTCAAAACCCTTGATGGCCCGCTCATTCTCGCGGTGATCGTAGGGGAGCCAGCCGCGGTAATAATCCACCGCTTCCGACCAGGTGCCGCGGGGGTAGCGGGCCTGGTAGCCTTCCAGGGTGTCGAGGGCGTCGTCGTAGCGCTCCTGGCGCATCTGGGCGCGGGCGTACTGGTAATGTGCGGCTTCAGCGAAGCGTGTGCGTCCGGCGGCGAGCTCGCCGTAGAGTTCTTCGGCGAGTACGGGATCGTCGCGGAGGCGGTTGAGCG